>DATLMC010000126.1:0-53122 GCA_035537435.1 Pyrinomonadaceae bacterium
TCGTCCCTGCCCGTGTCTCGCATAACCCAGCGGGCAGGGACGAGCCCTGCCCCTACAATTATGACGAGCCCTGCCCCTACAATTATTATGTCCGCCGTCTTCCGGGGCGTATGTTATATTCTGCGAACCTCGCGCGCGCCCGCGGCGTAAGACGTTTTCGGAAGCGTGCGCCTCGCCGGGCGCGCGACCCGTAAAGCCCTCCCCAATCTTAAAGAGTCACGGAAAGCCAAGCGGCTGATGGAGAAACGGCGAATCCTGATCGTCGATAGCAACGAGGAGCTGCGGACGCTCCTCAGCCGCGTGCTCGGCGAGTTCGGGCACGACGTGGTCGCCACCGGCAACCGCGAAGAGGCGCTGGAGCGCGAAGACCTCGAAGACTTCGACCTCGTCATCAGTGACCTCACCGACAACGCCGAGGGCGGCGTCCAGATCATCAGCGAGCTGAAGCGCAAGAGCCTGCTCGTCCCCGTCGTCGTCTCGTCGGACGAGACGCACCCCGCCGGGGTCATCAAGGCGTTCAAGATGGGCGCGGCCAACTACGTCCGCCGCCCCTACGACCACGACGAGCTGCGCGACATCGTCGAGAAGACCTTGAGCTACAAGCTGCGCTTCATCGAGGACGTGAAGGTCTTGCCCTTCGTCCACGAGAAGATCGAGTTCGAGCTGCCGAGCGATCTCTCGCTGATGAACGGCGTGCTGCACTACCTGCACGAGCGCGTCGTGCAACTGGGTCTCATCAACCCGGATCGGTCGAACGTCTTCATCGCGCTCGACGAGGCCTTCGTCAACGCGGTCAAGCACGGCAACAGGCACGACCCGCACAAGATCGTCCGCATCACCGCCGACCTGTCGGCGAAGGAGGCGCGCTTCACCATCGAGGACGAGGGCGAGGGCTTCGACCTCAACCAGATCCCCGACCCGCGCAACCCCGAAAACCTCTTCAAGAGTTCCGGCCGCGGCGTGCTCCTCATCTACAACATCATGGACGAGGTCATGTACAATGAGCGCGGCAACAGTCTGACCATGATCAAGCGACCGGAGGGGACGCTCGAACACGAGCTGATCGATCATCTCACGCCCGATGACAACTCCCCCCGACGCACTGACGACTGAGGCCCCCCCGCGGATCGACGCTTCGTCAGCACCACTCTCGCCGGGCGACACGCGCCCGCCCGCGCCCGCCGGCGCGCCGCCCACCGAACAAACGACTTCGCTGCCGCGCTCCTGGCGCTGGTGGCTCGCGCCCGCGCTCGCCGCCTTCGCCCTCGCCCTCCTCTTCGCCGACCCGTTCGCGGGCGACTGGGACGCCGTCGACTACACCGTCCTCGCCCTGCGCGGCGAGCCCTCGACGATGCTCTTCGGGCGCATCCTCTTCATCTTCACGAACCACCTCGCATACAAGATCGCGCACGCGACGTTCGGGCTTCAGCCCGAGAGCGCCTACCTGCTCTTCAAGTACATGGTCGTCTGCGAGACGCCGCTCGTCGTCGTCGCGCTGTGGGCGCTGGCGCGCGACCTGACGGGGGACGCGCGCGCCGCGACCGTCGCCGCCGTGACGCTCGCCGTCTGCCCCTTCTTCGTCATCTACGGCGGGCAGGCGATGACGGAGATCCCGTCGCTCCTGCTCCTGTCGTCGGCGCTCGTCGTCCACCTCCGGGGCTTGCGCAGGCGAAGCGCCGCGCTCGTCCTGCTCGGCGCGGCGATGCTCGGCGCGGGCAACAACGTGCGCGAGGTCGCGTCGCTCTACGGCGTGTGGCTCGTCGTCGCGCCGTTCGCCGTCGGGTGGAAGTTCGACCGGCGCACGCTCTTCGTGACGGCGCTCGCGTGCGTCGCGTTCTTCGCGTGCGCGTTCGCGCCGTTCCTCTACTTCTACCTCGGCGACGTGGGCGGCTACCGCGCGGGCTGGTACGGCTGGGTCGAGTCGATGCGCTCGGAGGAGGGCGTGCACCCGGTCGGCGTGCGGAACTTCGCGCCGCTCTTCCTCTTCTTCTTCGTCGCCGCGCCGCTCGCGCTCCTCGCGCTGCCCGCCGCCGCGCGCGCCGAGTGGCGGGCGCGCGGCTTCTCACCGCTGCTCGCGCTCGCCTGCGTCGGCGTCTTCGCGAACCTGATGCTCGTCACGCACTACAGCACCGTCATCAACGGCCGCTACCTGCTCACGGGCCTGCCCGGCGTGCTGCCGCTCGCCGCCGACTACCTCGTGCGTCGCGAGGCGCGTCGCGCGCACGACTGGCGGCGCGGCTTCCGTCGCGCGGCTTACGCCTCCGCACTCGCCGCGCTCCTGTTAGGCGCGATCTTCTACGCGGGCTCGCGCCAGACCTTGCTCCACCACGGCATCACGAAGGAGTACCGCGCGCGGCTCGCGCTGCTGCCCGAAGACGCGGTCGTCATGGCCGGCGGTCAGACCGTCTCGGTCAACTACTACCGCGCGCTCGGCCTCGGGCGCTGGGACGTGATCGGCACGGGCGGAGGCTTCCCCGTCGCGCCGCTCGCCGAAGTGATCGAAAACTATCTGCGCGCAGGCCGCCGCGTCTTCCTCGACACGGACTCGCGGCTCTGGTTCAACGACACGTGGCGGGGCGCGGAGACGCGCGCCGTCGCCGCGCTCGGCGCGCGCTTCCGCTTCCGCCGCGTCTCCGACACCGTCTACGAAATCCGCCCGGCCGGCGACGAGGCCGCCCGCGACGAGCCCGACTTCGAGAGGCTCCTGCGAAAGCGCCCGCCGCGGCTCCAGCGGATCGGCGACTGGATCAAAGCCCGGAGCTGACGGGGAACCGAGAGATCGAAGCTGACACCGAGAGTGCTGCCTCAAACTATCTTCTGTGTCCTGCTTCGCGCCTCCCGCACCTTTGCGTGAGAATAATTTTTCACGCGGGAGGCGCGGGAGGCGCGAACGGAAGCGCGCCGAGCATTAAACGTCTGATGACGATGCCTTACGAACTCTTCCTCGCGCTGCGCTACCTGCGCTCGCGACAAGGCGCGCGGCGCGGCAGCGCGCAGGTGACGGCGCTCGCCGCCGTCCTCGGCATCGCGTGCGGCGTCGCCGCGCTCGTCGTCGCCTCCGCCCTCTCCAACGGCTTCCGCGACGAGATGCGCGACAAGATTCTGCGCGGCACGGCGCACGTCACCGTCGCCCGCACGGATGCCCAGGCAATCGAAGACTGGCGCGCGCTCGTCGCGCGACTGCGCTCGCTCGAAGGCGTGACGGACGCCGCGCCGACCTCCTACGCGGGCGCGCTGCTCGAAGGCTCGGACGCGGCGGCTTACGCCGTGCTCCGCGCCGTCGATGCCTCGTCGGCCCGCCCGCTCGAAGAAGTCCGCCGCACGCTCAGGTCGGGCGCGATCGAGGGCCTGTTCGACGCCGCAAGCGCCGGGCGAAGGAACCCGAAGGGTGAGGAGAAAAATGATCGCGACGCGGCGGGCGACCGCGTCGGCGTGAGCGTCGGCGCGCGCGACGCGACCGGCGAAGCGAGGGGCGCGGAGGAGGAAAAACCGTTGCCGGTCGTCGTCGGCGCGGAGCTGGCCGCGCGCGTGGGCTTGCGCGCGGTCGGCGACGAGGGCTGGATCGTCGTCGGCGAGAAGACGGACGAAGCGCCCGGCTTCGCGACGCGCTCGCGGCGCGTGCGCGTCGCGGGGATTTTTCGTTCGGGACTTTTCGAGTACGACTCGACGTGGGTCTACCTGCCGCTCGCGGCGGCAGCCGACTTCGCGGGCGCGCCGCCCGACTCCGCGCCCGTCCTGAGCGTCGAGACCGCGGACATCTACCGCACGCCGGAGACCGCCGCGCGCCTCCGCCGCGCGCTCGGAGGGCAGTTCACGGTCGTCGACTGGCAGGAGGCGAACCGGGCGCTCTTCGCGGCGCTCGCGTTAGAGAGGCGCACGGTCTCGCTCATCATCGCGCTCGTCACCATCGTCGCCGCGCTCAACATCACGACGACGCTCGTGCTCGTCGTCGTCGAGCGCCGTGCCGACATCGCGATCCTCGGCGCGATGGGCGCGCGCGCCCGCAGCGTGATGGCGGTCTTCGTCGTCGAGGGCGCGATCATCGGCGCGGTCGGCGCCGTCCTCGGCGTCGCGCTCGGCCTCGTGGCGTGCTTCTTCGGCGACCGCTACAAGCTCGTGGGCCTGCCCGCCGACGTTTACTCGCTCTCGTCCGTCCCCTTCCACCCGCACGCGGGCGAGACCGCGCTCGCCGCGCTCGCGGCCTTCGCCGTCTGCCTCGTCGCGACGATCTACCCGGCGCGCGCCGCCGCGCGGACGCGACCGGCGGAGGCTCTACGTTACGAATAAGTCTGGAGTCCGGGGTCTTGAGTCCTGAGTCGAAAGAGAAGTTAGGAGGGTCGCAGAATATTTCTGAGGACTCTCGTCTCCCGACCCCGGCCTCCGGACTTATCGTCGACGGCCTGCGGAAGTCTTACGCCGCGCCGGGGGGCGGGCGCGTCGAGGTGTTGCGCGGCGTCTCGTTCGCGGCCGAGGCCGGCGAGCTGTTGGCAATCGTCGGCGCGTCTGGGGCGGGGAAGTCCACGCTATTGCACCTGTGCGGCGGGCTCGACGCGGCGGACGCGGGGGCCGTGCGCGCGTTCGACTTCGACGTGACGCGCGCCGCGCCCGCCGAGCTGACGGCGTGGCGGGCGGGCGCGGTCGGCTTCGTCTTCCAGTTCCACCACCTGCTGCCCGCGCTGACGACGGCCGAGAACGTGATGATGCCGCTCCTGATCGCGCGGCGCGGCCGGCGCGAGGCGCGAGTCGCCGCCGCGCGCGCTCTCGCCGAAGTCGGGCTTTCGGGGCGCGCGAACCACCTGCCCGGCGAGCTGTCGGGCGGCGAGCAGCAGCGGGCGGCCATAGCGCGCGCCGTCGTCGCCGACCCGCGGCTCGTCCTCGCCGACGAGCCGACCGGCAACCTCGACGCGCGCGCGGGCGAAGCGGTCGGCGAACTGCTCGCGCGGATCGCGCGCTCGCGCGGCGCGTGCGTCCTCGTCGCCACGCACAACGAACGGCTCGCGCGCCTCTGCGACCGCACGCTCACGCTCGCCGAAGGGCTGCTGCGCGGGCAGGACGCTTCGACCGACTCATAGCGGTTGGTAGTCGAGGGGCGAACGACGCGCCAGAAATGTAGGGGCAGGGCTCGTCCCTGCCCGCCGCGCGTCAGCGCGGATCAAGATGCGCGATCATTCGCGGATCAAGATGCGCGATCATTCACCGTCGAATGATCGCGCATCTTGTTAAGCGACCATGCGGTCGCTTACGGGCAGGGACGAGCCCTGCCCCTACAAGTATTCCGCACAGGTATTCCGCGGTTAAGCTGAAATTGTTCTATCCGCCGCCGCCGCCCGCGTGCTATAAAATTTGAGGGGCGCATCGGCCGCGCCCCGCGCCAGCCCCGCCCGCGCCTCACGGCTCTTACGCAAAAATTTATCGGGAGTCAAAGAAGATGAGACGGACGATCTTCGCGCGCCCGTTCGCGCTGTCAACCTGTCTCGCGTGCGCCTGCGCCGTCGCTTTCGGACAGCAGCCGCGCGCGCGTCGCGGCGGTCTCGACAACCTCTCGCTGCCGTCGTCGCGCGGCGCGAGTTCCGACGCGTCGCCGGCGGACGCGCCAGCGGGCTGGCAGACCTTCGCGCCGGAGGGCGCGGGCTTCACCGTGTCGATGCCGGGCGTGCCCGAAGAGCCGACCGCGGCCGGCAGGCACGCGGGCTTGACCCGGCAGCAGTTACGCAGTTACCGCTTGAGCGAGGGCGGGCTCGACTACGAGATCGTCCGCACGCCGCCGCTCCCGCCGGAGCTATTCGCCGGGGAGAACTTCGAGGACGAGTTCTACGCGATGCTGCCGCGGTTCCTCGCGCAGGGGGCGAGAGCCGGGATGCCGCAGTTTAACCTGGAGATGACGGGCGAGCGCGCGGTCGAGTCGGGCGGTCACGCCGGGCGCGAGTACGAGTTCTCCTCGCGCACGCACCGCTCGCAGGTGAGGGTCTTCCTCGTCGACCGGGGGATGCTGTTCGTGGCGCTGACGGGCGCGAAGTCAGCCTTCTCGGAGGCGAAGATGCGCGCCTATCTCGACTCTTTCACGCTGACGCGGTGATCGCCGGCGATCATTTGTCCGTGGTCGGTTGCCCGTGGTCTGCCGGGCGCGCGCCGTGCTCAGGGCGACAGGGGCGGAAATGAGGGCTCGACCACGGACAAATGACCGACCGACCCCGGACGCCTCGAAAAACCTTTTTCGTGCCTATTTCCCGCCCACTCTTTCGGCGTCCGCGCCCTTGGGTTATAATGCCCGCAGGCGGACACGACGAGTTTTAATCCCCGGACTTTGCGCACGCCACCAGCCCAAGTCCCAATTCGGCACGGTCTAAGGTCACTTATGTTCGAACGCTACACGGAGAAGGCGCGGCGGGTGATTTTCTTCGCGCGCTACGAAGCATCGCAATTCGGCGCGCCGGCGATCGAGCCGGAACACCTCCTGCTCGGTCTGATGCGCGAGGACAAAACCCTGACCGCGCGCTTCCTCGCCCGCGCGCAAGCCTCGCTCGAAGCCATCCGCAAGGAGATCGAGGGGCGCGCGCCGCTGCGCGAGAAGATCTCCACCTCGGTCGAGCTGCCGCTCGCGCCCGAGACCAAGCGCGTCCTCGCCTACGCCCACGAAGAGTCGGACAGGCTGCAACACCGGCACATCGGGACGGAGCACCTGCTCCTCGGGCTGCTGCGCGAAGAGCGCTCGATGGCGGCCGAGATTCTCTACGAGCGCGGGCTTCGTCTCGCCGCCGTGCGCGAGGAGGTCGCCCGCGCCACCGGGTCGGACTCGCGCTCGTCGCAGAAGAAGGACACGCCGCACCTCGCCGAGTTTTCGCGCGATCTCACCGAGGACGCGGCGAACGACAAGCTCGACCCGCTCGTCGGCCGCGACAGTGAGATCGAGCGCGTGATCCAGATCCTCTGCCGCCGGACGAAGAACAACCCCGTCCTCATCGGCGAGCCGGGCGTCGGCAAGACGGCCATCGTCGAGGGGCTCGCGCAGCGGATCATGCGCGGCGAAGTCCCTTCGTTTTTAGAGAACAAGCGCATCCTCTCGCTCGACCTCAGCCTGATCGTCGCGGGCACGAAGTACCGCGGCCAGTTCGAGGAGCGGCTGAAGCAGATCATGCGCGAGCTGATCGAGAACCCGCAGTACATCGTCTTCATCGACGAGCTGCACACGCTCGTCGGCGCGGGATCGGCCGAGGGCTCGCTCGACGCGGCGAACATTTTGAAGCCCGCGCTCTCGCGCGGCGAGATTCAGTGCGTCGGCGCGACCACCCCGGCGGAGTTCCGCAAGTCGATTGAGAAGGATCGCTCGCTGGAGCGGCGCTTCCAGGCGGTGAAGGTGCCGCCGCCGACCGAGGCCGAAGCCGTGCAGATCCTGGGCGGCGTGCGCGAGCGCTACGAGGCCTTCCACCAGGTGCGCTACACGGAGGACGCCCTCGAAGCGGCCGTCTACCAGTCGAACCGCTACATCCCCGACCGCTTCCTGCCCGACAAAGCCATCGACGTGATCGACGAGGCGGGCGCGCGCGTCAAGCTCCGCGCCCGGCGCGAGATGAGCATCGGCGACGCGCCGCGCGGCGCGGCAGCGCCGGACGAGCGGATGCGCACGACCTACATCGTCGACAGCCTGACGGGCGCGCGCATCACCGAGGAGGACGACATGCTCGTCTCGGTCGCCGTCACGCGGGACGACATCGAGGACGTGATCGCGCGCTGGACGGGCATCCCCGTCACCTCGCTCAAGGAAGAGGAGATGCAGAAGCTGCTGCGCATCGAGGAGGAGCTGCGCCGCCGCGTCATCTCGCAGCGACCCGCCATCTCCGCGCTCGCGCGCTCCATCCGACGCTCGCGCGCGGGGCTGAAGAACCCGCAGCGCCCCGTCGGCTCGTTCCTCTTTCTCGGCCCGACCGGCGTCGGCAAAACGGAAGTCGCTCGCTCGCTCGCCGAGTTCCTGTTCGGCTCCGAGCGCGCCATGATCCGCTTCGACATGAGCGAGTTCATGGAGAAGCACTCGGTCTCGAAATTGCTCGGCTCGCCCCCCGGCTACGTCGGGCACGAGGAGGGCGGGCAGTTGACCGAGAGGATCAAGCGCTCGCCCTACTCGGTGCTGCTCTTCGACGAGATCGAGAAGGCGCACCCCGACATCTTCAACGTGCTGCTGCAGGTCTTCGAGGACGGGATCCTGACCGACGCCCTGGGCAACACCGTCGACTTCAAGCACGCCATCATCGTCATGACCTCGAACATCGGCGCGCGCTTCATCCAGAAGCGCGGCACGATGGGCTTCCAGTCGAGCCCCGTGGACTCGCGCGAGAAGCTGGAAGAGATGGTCATGGCTTCCGTCAAGCAGACCTTCAACCCGGAGTTCATCAACCGCCTCGACGAGATCATCATCTTCGACCAGCTCGACGAGGAGGAGCTTCTGGAGATCGTCGGCTTGCAGGTCGAGACGCTGAACCGCACGCTGCGCTCGCGCGGGCTCGAAGTGCGCCTGACGCCGGAGGCGCGGCGCTGGATCGTGCAGAAGACCTGCGCCGACCGCTCCTACGGCGCGCGCCCGCTTCGACGCGCGCTGCAAAAGTACGTCGAAGACCCGCTCTCCGAGGCCCTGATTCAGGGCGAGCTGGCGGGCATGGCGGTCATCGAGGTCTACGAGGACGCGGGCGCCCTCTCGCACCGCCCGGCGCGGGTCGAGGAGCTGGGCGACGAAGTCCTAATCCATTAAGAAAGTCTGAAGTCCGGAGCCCGGAGTCTGGAGTCCGTAGTCGGTAGTCAATTTGCAGGGCATTTTGACTCCAGGCTCCGGACTTTAGGCTCCAGACTTTTTCCCGGCTTTGTTTTCCCGCTTTCCGCCTTGTATAATGCGCGCCTTTGCAGACGGTCATTGATCGGCTCGGTTGGCAACGCGGGCGCGCGTGACCTGAATCAAAGAAGCCACTGACCCTGTACCCGCGGTCGCGCCTTTTCGTCTTGAGTCGTCCCGTTTTTTGCGCCGCCCCGGTCGCTCGCTGTTTTCACCGGGGCATTCGTTTTCCTGTCTTCCCAAAGTTCATACTGCTTTGAGGCACTAGCGATTATGCGAACAAGCGCGCTCTGGCGGCGCATCCTTCTGGCTGCACTCGTCCTCAGCCAACTCACACTGCCTCTCACAGGGCTCTCCCGCGCGGCTCTGGCGCAGGGACAGCCGCCGCAGAGGCTCGTCGAGGAAGTCAACGTCACGGGCAACCGCCGCAACCGCAAGGAAGACCTGCTCTACTACATCCAGACCCGGCCGGGCGACCCCTACAACGAGGCGCAGGTGACGCGCGACTTCCGCACGCTGATGGATCTGGGCTTCTTCAACCGCACCGAGTCGCGCGTCCTGACCGAGGACGGGCCGCGCGGCGGCGTCATCGTCACCTTCGAGGTCAAAGAACTCCCCATCATCCGCGACTTGCAGTTCGAGGGGTTGTCGAGCGTGCCGGAGTCCGAGGTGCTGAAGGCCTTCCGAGAGCGGCGCATCGGCATCCAGAAGGAGAACACGAGCGACCCCGTCAAGCTCAACAACGCCGTGCGCACCATCAAAGAGCTGCTCTCCGCCAAGGGGCACCCGAACGCGACGGTCGAGGTGCGCAAGGACGAAATCTCCGCCGTCTCCGAGGCCGTCACCTTCGTCATCAAAGAGGGCGAGCGCGTGAGGGTCGTCGAGATACAGTTCGAGGGCAACAAGCACTTCTCGGACGGCGACCTGCGCGGCGCGATGAGGTACGTCAAGGAGGCCGGGCTCATCACGCGCTTCAAGGAGCAGGACATCCTCGACCGCGAGAAGCTCGACGTCGACCTGAAGCTCGTACGCAACTACATGGCGTCGAAGGGCTACTTGCAGGCGAGGGTCGGCGACCCCCGCGTCGAGGGGTTGGGCGAGCGCCGCACGGGGCTGCCCATCCTGCCGCTGCCCATCCTGTCTTCGACCGACGAGGCGCTGCGCATCACGATCCCCGTCACCGAAGGCCGCCTCTACCGCCTCGGCGACGTGAAGATCGAGGGCAACTCCATCTACTCCGAGCAGGTCATCCGCGCCGTCATCGGGCTCCAGAAGGGCGACGTGGCGAGCGGCGAGCGCATCTACAAGTCGCTCTTCGAAGACCTCAAGAAGATCTACGGCAGGTCGGGCTTCATCCAGTACTCGGCCGACGCCGAGCCGACCTTCAAGGACGACCCGGCCAAGCCGGACGAGGGCATCGCCGACTACGTCATCACCATCGACGAGGGCAAGCAGTTCACGCTCCGCCGCCTCGAATTCGCGGGCAACACCTTCACGCGCGACAACGTCATGCGCCGCGAGTTCGTCCTCAACGAGGGCGACATCTACAACCAGGAATACGTCGACTACTCGGTCCTGCGCCTTAACCAGCTCGGCTTCTTCGACCCCGTCGACAAGGACAAGGACATCGACTTCCGCCAGGACGAGGAGCGCGCCGAGGTCGACGTGAACGTCAAGGTCACGGAGCGCGGCCGCCAGCAGATCACCTTCAACGGGGGCATCTCCGGCATCGGCGGCTCGTTCTTCGGGCTCGACTACTCGACGAACAACCTGTTCGGGCGCGGCGAAAGTCTCTCGTTCCAGCTCGCCGCGGGCAACCGCCAGCAGTCCTTCGTCTTCTCCTTCACCGAGCCCTACGTGCGCAACCGGCCGATCACGGCCGGCTTCTCCATCTTCGCGCAGTCGGTGAAGTTCTTCGGCGAGGGCACGTTCCTCTCGCAGAACGCCGACGCGCTGCAGGGCATCGGCGGCACGCAGGCCGACTTCCTCAACACGAACGAGGCGAACCTGTTCACGCAGCGCACGGCCGGCGTCTCGCTCTTCGCCAGCTCGCCGCTCTCCGAGTTCTACAAGAAGCGGCCCTTCACGCTCTCGACGCGCATCGGCCTGACCTACTCGCTCACGCAGACTTCCATCAAGGACCCGGCCGTCAACGCCGACCCGAACAGCACGAACTTCATCCCCGTCATCTACCGCCAGCCGAACATCCTGACGAGCCGCGTCACGCCGACCGCCGTCTACGACTCGCGCGACATGCGCGGCGTCGACGCCGTCAACGGGCAGCAGGTCACCATCTCGCTCGCCTTCGCGGGACTCGGCGGCGACGTGCGCACCTACGAGCCGACGGCCTCCTACCAGCGCTTCTTCCCCGTGCGTAACAAGCGGGCGAAGATCCCGCACGTCTTCGGCTTCCGCCTGCTCGCCGGCCACGTCGGCAGCTTCGCCACCACGTCGAAGGTGCGCCAGGCGCAGGAGTCGAGCCTCTCGTTCATCGGCGGCGTGCCCGTCTACGAGCGCTTCTTCCTCGGCGACGAGTTCACCGTGCGCGGCTACTCGCCGCGCTCCATCACGCCCATCGTGCCGCTGGAGTTGTTCGTCACCTCGCAGAACGTGGTCGTCTCGTCGGCGGCCACCGGCCCCGTCAACGACGCGACGCGCATCACCGAACTACAGCGCTTCGCCACGCTCGGCACTTTCACGGGCACCGCGGGGTCGAACCCGCGCTTCCTCAGCCGCGGCTTCCAGCCCATCGGCGCGGACACGCAGCTCCTCGGCAACTTCGAGTACCGCGTGCCGCTCTTCGGGCCGCTCTCGGCGGCGGCCTTCGCCGACATCGGCACGGTCTTCAACCTGCGCAAGGGGAGGGATCAGATCTTCTCAAGCGTCCTCCAGCCCGACTTGCCGTTCTTGAGTACGCTCGGCTTCATCTCCTGCGCGCAGGCTCCGCTCGGGGCGGCCGCGGCGAGCCTCTCGTCGCTGGCCGCCTGCGCCGACAACTCGCCGCTCGCCCTCTCGCTGACGGGCGGGCTGGTGGCGCGCGACGGCAGGATCGTCACGCGCGACGAGCTGAACGAGGCGCTGCGCGTCGGCCCCGTGGGTCCCGACGGGCTGCCCTTCGGGTTCCAGTCGGTCTTCCTGCGCGGCGAGGCGCAGACGAACACGGCGGTGCGGCTCTCGCAGAGCGCCTTCTCGAAGTTCAGCGACTTCCGTTCGAGCCTCGGGGCCGAGGTGCGCATCCAACTCCCCATCGTCAACGTCCCGTTCCGCCTCATCTACGCCTACAACCCGCAGGCGCGGCGGGGCTTGAACGACCAGGTCCCGCTCTTCTTCCAAGAGGACAAGAGCGTCTTCCGCTTCAGCATCGGGCGGACTTTCTAGCCGCCTTCTGGTAAACTTCCGGGTTGCGGGGCGCAACTGCTGCGGCTCCAGAGCGCATCATAAGGCGTCCGGACTTGTTAATAAGTAAGTTAAGGAGCAGTACGAAAATAGCTATGAAGTCACTTCGCTACATCGCCGCGTCGGTCGCGCTCGCGGTCGTCACCACCATCACCGCCGGCGCGCAGACGGTGCCGGGCAGGCAGCAGCCCGCCGCGACGCCCCGCCCCGCCGCGCCCGCCGGCGCGAGCGCCGCGCCGGCGACGCCGCCCAGCCTGACGGGCAAGCTCGCCATCATCGACTCCAGCTTCTTCGCCGACGAGAAGAATGGCATCGCCCGCGTCGTCAACGCGATGAAGGGCATCAACGCGCAGTTCCAGCCGCAGCAGGTGGAGCTGGACGGGATGAAGAACAGGTACGACGCCCTCGTCGCCGATATTCAGAAGACCTCGGCGGTCGCCGATCCGAAGAGCATCGCGGCGAAGACGGATCAGGCCGAGCAGCTCAAGCGCGACCTGGAGCGCAAGGCGCAGGACGCGCAGGCGGCGGTCGAGCGCCGGCAGCGCGAGGTCCTGGGGCCTCTCCAGGAGGACGTCTTCAACGCCCTCCAGTCTTACGCGCAGGCGCGCGGCATCGCCATCGTCATCGACATGAACCGCGTGCCCGTGCTCTTCGTCGCCGACAGCGTGGACATCACGCGCGACTTCATCACCGAGTACAACCGCACGCACCCGGCGACGACCGCCGCGGCGGGCGCCGCCCGCCCGTAACGCGCCAGCGCCACGGTAGTCGGCAGTCAGTAGTCGGTATAAGCTCTTCGGCTGATCACTGACTGCGGACTGCTGACTACTTTTTTATGGACACACTCCTCGACCTGCGCGCCATCCAGGAAATCCTGCCGCACCGCTACCCCTTCCTGCTCGTCGACAAGATCGTCGAACTCGTGCCGCGCGAGCGCATCATCGGCGTCAAGCAGGTGACCATCGGCGAGCCGTATTTTCAGGGCCACTTTCCGGGCGCGCCCGTCATGCCCGGCGTCCTCATCATCGAGGCGCTGGCGCAGGTGGGCGCGATCCTGGCGCTGCGCGAGTTCGAGGATCGGGCCGCGAAGCTCCCGCTCTTCACCGGCATCAAGGAGGCGCGCTTCCGTCAGCCCGTCATCCCCGGCGACACGCTCATCCTCGAAGTGACGGCGCTCAGGACGGGCTCGCGCGTGCAGCGCATGAAGGGCGAGGCGCGCGTCGAGGGCAGGGGCGTCTGCGCCGAGGCGGAGATCACGAGCGTCGTCACCGACCGCGCCGCGATGAAATGACGGCGCGAGAGTAAGCAAGGCAAAGGGCGAGAGCGGCCGGGGGCCGCGCTTCCGCTTTTTGCCTTTCGTCTTTTTAACTTTAATGATCCACCCGACCGCCATCGTCAGCCCCGGCGCCCAACTCGGCCGCGACTGCCACGTCGGCCCCTACGCCGTCATCGGCGAGGGGGTGACTTTAGGCGACTCGGTGCGCGTCGAGTCGCACTGCGTCGTTGACGGCTTGACCGAGATCGGCGACGAGACGCACGTCTTCCCCTTCGTCTCCATCGGCCTCGCCTCGCAGGACTTGAAGTACAGGGGCGAGCCCGCGCGCACGCGGGTGGGCAAGCGCAACCGCATCCGCGAGTTCGTCACCGTCCACCGCGGCACGGAAGGCGGCGGGATGCTGACCTCCATCGGCGACGACTGCCTCATCATGGCGCAGGCGCACGTCGCGCACGACTGCCGTGTGGGGAATCGCGTCATCATGTCGAACGCGGCGACGCTCGGCGGCCACGTCGAAGTCGCCGACGGCGCGAACATCGGGGCGTATTCGGGCGTCCACCAGTTCTGCCGCGTCGGGCGCGAGGCGTACGTGGGCGGCTACTCGGTCGTCGTCAAGGACGCGCTCCCCTTCGCGCTCACGGCGGGCAACCACGCGAAGTGTTACGGCCTCAACCACGTCGGCATGCGGCGGCGCGGCTACCCGAAGGCGACCATCGACACGCTGCACCACGCCTTCCGCCTCCTGCTCTCCTCCAGGCTCAACACCACGCAGGCGCTCGAACAGATCCGCGCCCAGATCACGGACTCGCCCGAGACGGAAGAGCTCGTCCGCTTCATCGAGACCTCTGAGCGCGGAGTCATCAAGTAATGCGGATTTCGGAATGCGGATTGCGGATTGATAGAAGCGGTGGCGATACTTTCGCCCCTTCAATCCGCAATCCGCATTCCGAAATCCGAAATTTGTTATGCCTTACGGACTGATCGCCGGCAACGGCAAATTCCCGTTCCTCGTCATCGAGGGCGCGCGGCGCGCGGGCGCGGAGCTGGCGGTCGTGGCGATCCGCGAGGAGACCGACCCCGAAATCGAGCGCGCGGCCGAGGGCGTGGGCGGGAGGGTGCAGTGGGTGGGGATCGGGCAGCTCGGCAGGATGATCCGCTTCTTCAAGCGCGAGGGCGTGACGCGGGCGATCATGGCGGGGCAGGTCAAGCACGTGCAGATTTTCGGCGGGGCGATCCCCGACGTGCGGATGCTGAAAGTTTTAGTCTCGCTGCCGCGGCGCAACACCGACGCGCTCATCGGCACCATCGCGCAGGAGCTGGCGGGCGAAGGCGTCGAGCTGATCGACTCGACCTACTTCCTCCGCGATCAACTCCCGCGCGAGGGGACGCTGACGCGGCGCGCGCCCGACTCGCGCGAGCGCGGCGACATCGAGTACGGGTTGGAGGTGGCGCGCGAGATCGCGCGGCTCGATCTCGGCCAGACCATCGTCGTGCGCTCTCGCGCCTGCGTCGCCGTCGAGGCGATGGAGGGCACGGACGCCACGATCCGCCGCGCCGGCACACTCGCGCGCGGCCGCCTCACCGTCGTCAAGGTCGCCAAGCCCTCGCAGGACATGCGCTTCGACGTGCCGTGCGTCGGCGTGCCCACGGTCGAGTCGATGATCGAGGCGGGCGCGACCTGCCTCTGCCTGACGGCGGGCAAGACCTTGACCTTCGACCGCGAAGAGATGATCGCGCTCGCCGACAAGCAGCGCATCAGCGTCGTCGCCGTCGCGCCCGTCTGAAACTTCGAGAGATTCGCCGCGGCGTTAAAAAAGAGAAGGCTCACGACCTCGGTCGTGAGCCTTTCGTATGTTCGCGCGCCCGCGCGGCCCTCGCCCCCGCGCCCTGTTAGTGGCTGGCGGCGTTCTGCACCGCCGCCTTCGGATCGTAGGGCGTGGCGATGAACTGCTTGGCGGAGCGCTGCGCGTTGTCGTAGTTGATGCCCGACTCGACCGCCTTGTTGTACTCGTTGACGGCGCGCGTGCGGTCGCCCTTCGAGTCGTAGGCGTTGCCCATCTTGATGCGCGCCCAGACCTCGATCCACGAGGGCTTCAAGTTCCCGGCGAGCGCCGCCTTGAAGTTGTCGATGGCCGGGTCGTAGTTGCGCTGCTCCAGGTAGATCAGGCCGAGGTTGTAGTAGATCCACGAGTTCGACTTGTCGAGCTTCAGGGCCTCCTCCATCTGGCGCTGCGCCTCGGCGTACTGCCCCTCGCGGAACAGCTCGATGCCGCGGCGCGCGACGATGGAGACCCTCAGGTCTTCCGAGAGCCGCAGGATTTTGTTGTTCGGATCGACGACCACCTCGACGGGCGCGCCGTTCGACTCCAGGTCGAAGTCCTCGCTCTTGTCGTCGATGCGCACGGTCTGCGTCGAGTTGTTGCTATCGCCCTCGGCCCTCAGCATCAGCTCGACGGGCATCTTCAGCCCCTCGAAGTTCTGCTTCACGGTCCCGCGGGCGCGGAACTTGCCCGAACGGGTGCGGATGATCTGGTAGTCGACGGCGAATTCGGGGACGCCCGTGCCCTCGACCCAGCGCGCGAAGAAGAAGCGCATGTTCTGTCCCGCGACCTGCGAGGCCAACTTCTCGAACTCGTCGATCGAGACGCTCTTGCCGCGGTACTGCTCGGCGAGCGCGCGCAGGAGCGCGTCGAACTTGGCCTTGCCGATTGATTCGCGCAGCATCCTGAAGACCATCGCGCCCTTGTAGAACATCACCGACTGGTACTGCGGCGAGGTGTCGTCGAGCGCGGAGGGCGCGCGCAGGAGCGACGCCGACTGCTCGAACAGGAGCGCGCGCTCCTGCATGTCGCGCTGCGCGGCGTCGAGCTGCGGGGCGGCGAGCGTCGCCTCGCGCAGCGCGAAGCCGCTCCACTCGGAGAGCCCCTGCGAGAGCCACGCGTCGTCGAAGGACTTCAGCCCGACGGTGAAGCCCCACCACTGGTAGGCGATCTCGCGCTGGACGCGCTCGTCCTTCGGCGCGCGCTGGGAGTCGAAGAAGCTGGAAGAGAGGAACTGCATCCCGTGGGCGGCGTAAGCCTCCAAACTCTCGTCGTCGATCTGCGCGACGACGTAGCGCGAGCCGAAGGCGGGCGCGCCGTAAGACGCCGTGTAGAACTCCAGGGCCTTGCCGACCAGCTCGCCGTAGCGCTCGATGCGCCCCTCGTTGCCGGGCTGGACGAAGAAGTCCACCTCGTAGCCGCCGATCTTGAGCGTGCGCGTCGCGTAGCGCGCCGCGGCGAAGTTGCCGACCAGCGTCGGCTGCTTGTGCACGAAGCGGAAGCGGGCGGAGCCGCCGCCCTGCGTGGCGGCGACCGGCTCGTCGGACGCGCCGGCGACCGTGAAGCCCGCGGGGACAGTGACGGTGATGTCGGAGGTCGCGCGGTCGGCGGCGTAGTCGTGGAAGGGGAACCAGCGCGAGGCGTACATCAGATACGACCCTTCGCTGCCGACGTAGGCCAGCCGCTTCGTCGCGAGCGGCCCGCCCTCCGGCGTGACGAGCGCGCCCGACCAGCGGAAGCGCAAGCTGACCGGCGTGCCGGGCTGCACGACCTCGCCGAGATCGACGCGGACGTTCGGACCCAACTGGTCGAGCCCCACCGGGTCTTGCACGAAGTTCGTGACGGCTTTGCCGCCGCGCTCGACGGCCTCGACCTTGAGCGAGCCGTTCAGCTCGAAGACGACCGTGCGCGTCGCCTCGGCGGGCGTAAACGTCACGTCGCCCGTGGCGCGCAGGATGTGCTCGGCGGGTCGCAATTCGGCGTCGATGCGGTAGTTCGTCACGTCGAACTTCGCGCGACCGGGAGTCGTCTGCGCCGCCGCCGCGGGGGCGAGCGAGAATGCGAACGTGAGGCAGAGAGCCGGCACGGCGGCAAACTTGGAAAGGCGTGCGGAGAAGTTGCTCATAAACCGACTTTCTTCGACAGGAATTGCGGGCTTCGTCGCGCCCGCGATTATAACGCCGTTTTTAAGGGCATAGCTATTAGACGACTCCGAGACCCGGCGCGACCGCCGCGCGGGCTTGCGCGCATTCGGAGACAGGGAATCGAGGGGCTGCGCGGCGAACTCTCGAAGCTAACACCCGCCCGCCATTTCTCTCTGTGCGGCAAGCGTTTGGATGGCTTCCGGGCGGTCGGAGTTGGCTGGGGCGGGGAAGGAAAACGCCCTCCCGGAGGACGAAAATTCGCGACCCCTCCACCGCCCGCGCCGCGGCTCGCGGCGGCCAGCCGGCTTGACAGCCCCCGCCGCGCGCCCTCATCCTCTCGTCTCGATGAACAACTACGGCGACCCGGCGATCCGACTCACGCTGCTCCCGCGCGACACCAACCCGCAGGGCACGATCTTCGGCGGCATCATCCTCAGCTACATCGACATCGCGGGCGCGGTCGAGGCGCACCGGCGCACGGGGATTGAGCGCTTCGTCACCGTCGCCATGCGCGAGGTCGTCTTCCACCAGCCGGTCTTCGTCGGCGATCTCGTCAGCTTCTACGCGACGACCATGCGCATCGGCTCCACCTCGATTACCACCCGCGTCGTCGTCGAAGCCGAGCGCTACGGGGGGACGAGCGAGCGGATCAAAGTCACCGAGGCGGAGGTCGTCTACGTGGCGGTGGACGCGAACAGGCGGAAGATGAAGATCAACCGCGACGCCCTGCGCGGCGACACCAGCGGCATCGAGCAGCACGAGACTTCATAAAGTCAGCCCGCCGGATCGTGATTGACTTGCCGCCGGTTTTAGCATAAAAGCTCTCCGACCGAAAAACCCCCGCCCCCGCGGAACAAGCCCCCGCCCGTGCCGCCCCCTTTGCGTCCTACGCCCCCGCTCGCGCGTCCCGACCGTAATGACTAACCGGCTAAAAGTCTCTTCGCTCCTGCTCTGTTCGCTCGTCGCCCTCTGCGCCCCGGCGTGCAAGCGCAGGGCGGCGCGGTCGCTCGCGCCGCTCGACGAGATCGACCGGCGCAAGGACGTGCCGATGACGCAGCCCGCCGTCGAGCGCGACCTCGCGCAGGTACGCGAGCGCGGCACGCTCACCGTACTTGCGCCCTACAACTCGACGACCTACTTCGTCTACCGGGGCGAGCCGCTCGGCTACGAGTACGAACTGCTGCGCGCGTTCGCCTCGGATCACAACCTGGCGTTGAAGATGATCGTCGTCACCGATCCCAAAAGTCTGCTCCCGCTCCTGAACAGCGGCGAGGGCGACATCGCCGCCGCGCGCCTCATCCCGACCCCCGACGACGAGCAGAACGTCTCCTTCACGAGCGCGCTCTACCGCACCGAGCCCGCGCTCGTGCAGCAGGAGTCGCCGCCCGCCTCGGCCGGCAAGGGCGCGCAGCAGGCGCTCAAGCCGGGGCCGGCCGACGAGCTGCCCGAAGTGGACATCAAGGCGCGGCTCGTCACGCGCCCGGAGCAGCTCGCCGGGCAGACCGTGAACCTGCCGCAGAAGTCGGCTTACAAGCGCACGCTCGTCGAGCTGGCGGACGAGGTGTCGGGCGACATCCGCGTCGTCGAGGCGGACGGCCGGGTTCAGGACGAGGCGCTGGCGCAGAAGGTGGCGCGCGGCGAGGTCGAGTTCACGGTGATGCAGGACAACCTCGCCGCGCTGAAGGAGGCGGAGTTCAGTAACCTGAAGGTGCGCCCCATCGTCGGGCGCAGGCACCCCGTCTCGTGGGCGGTGAGGAAGAACTCGCCGGAGCTGCTACGTGAGTTGAACGACTGGATCGAGGACAGGCAGCGTAAGAACAACTCGCTCTTCGACCGCCTCTACAAAAAATATTTCGTCGATCAGCGCGCCTACGTCGAGCACGCCGCGAGCGACTACCTGACCTCGGCGACGGGCAAACTCTCCGAGTACGACGACCTGCTCAAG
Source organism: Pyrinomonadaceae bacterium (assembly GCA_035537435.1). GTDB lineage: Bacteria > Acidobacteriota > Blastocatellia > Pyrinomonadales > Pyrinomonadaceae > JAIVGV01. Next base: position 19,400 of record DATLMC010000126.1, read on the forward strand.
CGCCACGCCTCGGAGATCGACTGGGACTGGCGTCTGCTCGCCTCGCAGGTCTGCCAGGAGTCGCGCTTCAAGCCGGACGCGCGCTCGTGGGCGGGCGCGACGGGGCTCTTACAGCTCATGCCGCCGACGGCGCGGCAGTTCGGCGTCAAGAACCCGCTCGACCCGGAGGACAACGTGCAGGGCGCGGTGAAATTCCTGAAGTGGCTGCGCGACTACTGGACGGAGCGCATCCCCGACGCCGCCGAGCGGCTCAAGTTCATCCTCGCCTCCTACAACACCGGCGCGGGCCACGTCGAGGACGCGCAGCGGCTCACGGAGAAGTACGGCGGCGATCCCTTGAAGTGGGACGACGTTTCCTACTGGCTCCTGCAAAAGTCCTCGCAGCAGTACTCGACCGACCCCGTCGTCAAGTTCGGCTTCTGCCGCGGCATCGAGCCCGTCAACTACGTCACACACATCCTCGAACGCTACGACCACTACAAACAGTACGTCGCCGCCGCGCGCCCGCCCGCCACGAAGCCTCGTGCGTCATCACACGTCGGCATGAGTCGTCCGGGGTTAACTTCAAGATTGAATTGAAGGGGCGGGCGTCGGCTTCGCGGATGTTTCACTGTTGACCGTCCGCCCGGAAGACCTTGTGAGACGCCGTCCGGCTCAAGTAGTGGCGCCACAGCAGACGCGCCGCCACCGCCCTCCACGGACGCCAGTGCTGACTGACGGCTGCGAGTTCTTCCGCCGTCGGGCGCGCGCCGAGACTCATGACCTCCCGCGCCGCCACGGCTAGAGCCAAATCCCCGGAGGGGAATGCGTCGCGCCTGCCAAGCGCCATCAGCAGGTAGATGTCCGCCGTCCACGACCCGATCCCTTTAACCTTCATCAACTCAGACTTCGCGTCGTCGTCGTCCATCGTGCTCAGTGATTCCAGACTGAGGCGACCGCCGATGATCGATTGCGCCAGATGCCTCCCGTAGGCGGTCTTCTGACGGCTGAAGCCGATCGACTTCAGGCGTGCGTCGTCGAGTTCGAGAAACCTTTGCGGGGTGAGCGGCGAGGCGGCGGCGAGCAGACGTTCGTGCGCCGCCTTCGCCGATGCGAGCGAGACCTGCTGTTCGAGGATGATGTGAATCAGCGTGGGGAACCCCGGCTCGCGAGACCACATCGGGGGAGCGCCGAGGCGTGTGAAGATTCGCGCCAGGCGAGGGTCGCGCCGGGAGAGATACTCCAGCCCCTCCGCGAAAGACGTTTCGGTGAGGGTCGCCGCCGCAGTTTTCGAGATGCACGTCAGCATTCCATGATGGGGAAACAGGCCGGAAAAAGAGTCGAAATTTAGCTCGCCAAGGTCGTCGCGTTTTCTTCAACGGGCCTCGGCTTTTTTCAAAGCGAGCCACGTCCAGATCGCCGCCAACAGATCGATCAGACCAAACAACAGCAGCGCTTTCGGGGCCGAGACCAACAGCACAAAAGCGGCGAAGTAAAAAATAACCGCGACGCGCGTCCACACCGTCCAACGGATAAAAATTGTCAACTCATTTCGCGCCGCCTGAACGTAGTAGAAGCTCAGGCAGAGCACAAACATTCCGTTAATCCTGATCCAGACTTCGCTCGTCGGCGGCACTCCGAAAACCCGCAAAATGAGATTCGGGGCCAGCAGCAAAATCAACCCCAGGCCGCAGAGGTAGACGCCGAAAACGAACAAACTTTTAGCCGCTCGACTCATGTCTTCAAAATCCAGCTTTCACTTAACAACTAACTCGTCGCCGCCGAACTGTCGATTAAGCTGCGCGGCGCAGTTCAAACACGCTCTCACCGCCTCAGTTCAGCCGCGCTTGCAGGTTGCGGAGGGCTTTCGCCGCCTGCGCGAAGTTGGGCTCTAACTGGAGGGCGAGTCCGTAGTGGCGCGCGGCGTCGAGGAGCCGGCGGCGCTGCTCGTAGACGCGGCCGAGGTTGAGGTGCGGGAAGGCCCGCGCCTCGTAGCGCGGGGCGGCGAGGGCGCGCTTGAACCAGCGGACGCAGTTGTAGAGATCGCCTTTGGCGATCAGGTAGCTGCCGATGTCGTTGTACGGGTTGCCGAAGTCCGCGTCGACGCCGATCGCGCGCAGGCACTCGTCTATCGCCTCGTCGTAGCGGCCCTGGAAGCTGTAGGCCCACCCCAGAAAGGTGTGCGCCTCGGCGGTCGGGCACGCCGCGATGGAGCGGCGGTACAACTCGATGGCCGCGTCGTAGTCGTCCTCCTGCTGCGCGCTGTAGGCGCGGCGGAACAACGCGACCGCCTCGCGCTTCGCCCCGTCCGTGATTTCAGAGTCGTCGAACATAACCAGGAAGGTGTCAGGTAAACCGTGACGGGTGACAGGCAATAACTGTTTTATGCTTTGCCTGTCAGTTGTCACCCGTCACGGCTGTTGATCTTCGCGCCGGATGCGCCCGTCCGTCTGCGGCGCGATCTCGCCTGCCTCCGAGATGGTGTTCATCAGGACGGCGGGCTCGACCTGCGCCTCTTCGGGCGTGAGCAGGAACTTCACGCCCCCGAACATCGTGTAGCCGTCGCCGCCGCCGAGGACGTAGGTGTTGGCGGCGAGGGTGTAGATTCTTTTGTCGTCGAGCGGCGCGTTCTCGCTCTCGTTGATCCGGATGCTGATCTCCGTGACGCGCCTGCCCGCGGGGCGGCGCCCGTCGTAGGTGAAATGGAGGCCGGAGACCTGCGGGAAGAGCCCCGCCTCCTTCTCCTCGCGGACGCGGCTGACGCCGTGCTCCAGCGCCGCGCGAATCTGCGCGCCCGTCACTTCGACCTTCACGACCGGGTTCTCGAACGGCAGGATCGAGAGCACGTCGCGCTTCGACAGTTCGCCAGGCCCGTAGGTCGTGTTCGAGCGGATCGAGCCGCCGTTCAGGAGCGCGACCTGCGCGCCCGTCTGCCGCCGGTAGGCGTCGGCGATGTAGGAGCCGAGGTTGGTCTCGCGCGAGCGGTTCGTCTCCTGCCGCGCGTCGAGCGCGACGCTGGTGCGGCCGACCGGCTTGTCCAACTCGGCTGACAACTGCTGCTCGAACCCCGCGACGACCGACGCCGCCCGCGGCTCTTCCTTAACCTCGTCGGTGACGGGGATGATCTCCCAGTCCATGCTCTCAAGCGCGCGCGTGCGCTTCGAGACGAAGAGGTCGATGCGGCCGAGGTTGCGCGCGTCCGAGCCCATCTTGAAGATCGGCGTGCGGCCCGACAGCGAGGTCAGGACCGTGTGCTCGTGACCGCCGATGATCGCATCGATGCCGGGGGCGCAGCGCGCGAGCCGCTTATCCTGTGCGAGCGTCAGGTGCGTGACGGCGACGACCGTGCGCACGCCGCGCGCGCGCAGGGCGTTGATGACGCCGCGCGCCGTCAGGCACGGATCGCGGAACTCGACGCCCTTGCCCGGCGAGGACGACTGCGCCGTGTCGGTCGTCGTGAGCCCGAAGAAGCCGACTTTGACGCCCTCGAACTCGCGCACGACGAAGGGCGGCATCCCGTTGAAGGGTCTCCCGCTCCGGCGCTCGAAGACGTTCGAGCCGAGCCAAGTGAACTTCGACTCCCTCATCCGCTCGCGCAACGTGGCGTCGCCGAAGTCGAACTCGTGGTTGCCCAGCACGGCGATGTCCAGGCCGGTGGCGTTCCACGCCGCGATCATCTGCCGGCCCTTGAAGATGTTCGACGCGACCGAGGGCGCGAGCGTGTCGCCCGCGAGCAGGTAGAGCGTGTGCGGCGACTCCGCCGCGATCTGCCCGCGCAGCGTCGCCACGCGCGCGAGCCCGCCCCGTCGCCCCTTGTCGACCGGCGAAATCTGGTACACGTCATTGACCTGCAACAGCGTCACGCGCACCGTCTCGTCTTTGACGGGCGCGCGCTGCTGCTGCCGCCGCCTCTTCTGCGCGTGCCCGACGTCGGCGGCGCCGAGGGCGCAGAAAGCGACGACGAGGAGCGTGACGAAGAGCAGTCGACGCGCGCGCGGGCGACTGCGGAATGACGGGCGAGGGATCATGAATGCTCTGCCTTTCGGTGTCGCAAGGGTTCGAGCCGGAATGAACGAGATTATTGTAGCGGGTTTGCGCGGATGAGATGAGCCGCCGCGCCGTCAAGTCGCGCGGCGCGCGCGGCATTCCTCTCACCGGCGTTCGCGCGACAGTCCTTCGTCACGCCGTGCCGCCGTCGTTAGGCGGCGTCCGAGTCGCTGAATTATACTGAGCGCACGCGGCCACGCGCCACAAAGTCAGCCTGCTTGAGCGAACAGGGGCAGACCACTTCATGCCTTCAACCAGCGGGGGAACCCCGGACAGACTGAACGTGCGACTCGCCGCGACGCTCCCGCCGCCCGCGCCGCGCGACCTCGTCGCCCTCTGCGTCTTCGGCGCGGGCGCGGACGACGTCGAACTGTGCGGCGCGACCGGGGCGACGCTCGACGCGGTGCGCGACCTCGTCGCCGCGGGCGAGTTCAAGGGCGGGGAAGAAGATACGCTCCTCTTTCATGCTCACGAGCCGGGAGGGGCGCGCCGCGCGCTGCTCGTCGGCATGGGGCCGCACGGCGACGACGACGCGCGCGGCTCGCGACGCGCGGCGGCCACGGCCGTGCGGCGCGCTAACGAAGCGAAGGCGCGGAGGCTGTTCTTCGTCATGCCCGCCTGCTCCGACGAAGCGCGCGCCGCGCGGGCGCTCGCAGAGGGCGCTCACCTCGGCGCTTACGCGAACGACTTCTACCAGAAAAAAGAGGACGGTGACGAGGCCTCGCTCGCCGAGTTCGTCATCGTGACGGGTGTCGGCGACGAACGAGTGCGCGACGGCGTCGCCGCGGAGATCGAGCGCGCACGCGTCGTCTCTGAATCTGTGAACTGGGCGCGCGCTCTGGCGGACGAGCCGGGCGGGAGTCTGCCGCCGCGCGAGTTCGCGCGCCGCGCCGCCGCGATGGCGGCCGAGTTCGGCCTCAAAGTTGAAACGCTCGATTCGGAAGAGGTTCGCGCGCGCGGGATGGGCGGCTTGTGGGGCGTGGGTCAGGGCTCGGACAACCCGCCCGCGCTGATCGTCCTGCGCTACGAGCCGGAAGGATCAGGGGAAGACGACGGGGAGTTGTTCGCCTTCGTCGGCAAGGGCATCACGTTCGACACGGGCGGCATCTCGATCAAGCCCGCGAAGGGCATGGAGGAGATGAAGGCTGACATGGCCGGCGGCGCGGCGGTGCTGGGCGCGCTGCGCGCCGTCGCGCAGCTCAAGCCCCGCCGCCGCGTCGTCGGCATCGTCCCGAGCGCGGAGAACATGCCTTCGGGCAGGGCGCTCAAGCCCGGCGACGTGATCCGCACCTTCGCCGGCTACACCATCGAGGTCGTCGATACGGACGCCGAAGGTCGCCTCGTCCTCGCCGACGGGATCGCCTACGCCAGAAGTTTAGGCGCGACGCGCATCGTCGATCTCGCCACGCTCACCGGCTCGATCATCGTCGCCCTGGGCGATCACCGCGCCGGTCTCTTCAGCAACGACGACGAGTGGGCGCGGCGTGTCGCGCGCGCCGCCGCTCTCGCGGGCGAGCCCGTCTGGCGGATGCCCGTCTCCGACGACTACAAGAAGAGGATCGAGAGCGACATCGCCGACTTCAAAAACTACGGCGGGCGGCCCGACGCGACCGGCGCGGCGCTGCTGCTGAGCAAGTTCGCCGCCGACACCCCCTGGGTTCACCTCGACATCGCCGCCACCGCCTGGCTGGAAGAGCCCGCGCCCCACTCGCCCGCGGGCGCGACCGGCACGGGCGTGCGCACGCTCGTCGAACTCGTCTGCGGTTAAAGGTTAATGATGAAGCTAGAGACTAATCTCGCGTCAGCACGCTCACTCCTGATCGCCGCGGCGCTCATGATTCTCGCCGGACAAAGTTCCTTCGCCCAACGGACGTTGAGGATTCGCGGAGCCTCAAGGTCGTACGACATGACGATCAGGGAAGGGGCGTGCGACGGGCGACAACAGGCCATCCCTGACGCGGGCGCGGACGATGACGACGACGCACGCCCGGCGCGCCTCAGCATCTACCGGAAGGGCGCGCGTTCTCCGTTCCAGGTGCTGTGCCTGCCGAGCGTACGCGTTTACAAAAATCAGCTCGCCGACAACGCAGCGACTCGCGGCAGGCGGCGCGCCCTCTACGACGAGTCGTACACACTGGTCTTCGGCGATTTCAATTTCGACGGGCGGGAAGACTTCGCCATCTGCAACGGCAGCAACGGCGGCTACGGCGGCCCCTCTTACGACGTTTATGTTTTCAACAACGCCGCGCATAAATTCGCCGAGAACAGAAGGCTCTCGCGCCTGGCGGGGGAAGGCTATCTCGGCCTGTTCTCCGCCGACGCGAAGAAGAAGCTGCTGATCGCGCATACGAAGAGCGGCTGCTGCTACCACGAGACGCAGAAGTATAAAGTCGTCAACGACAGACCTCTCCTCGTCGAGAAGGTGACGGAAGACGCGACCGCGGGAGATAGTGTGACGGTCACGACCGTGAAGCTCGTCAACGGCAAGTGGGTGAAGAGAGTCAGGAGAGAGAAGGCCGGAGAGTAAGCGCCCGCCGACAGAGCGGAATGGCACCTGACGAGACGATTTTCCTGACCGGCTTCCCCGGCTTCATCGCCGGCCGGCTCATCGAGCGGCTGGCGGCTGACGGCGGGAGGTTTCTGCTGCTCGTGCAGCCCGCGTTTCTGGCGCGCGCCCGGGCCGAGATCGCGCGCCTCTCCGCCGCGACGGGAGCGGGCGCGGAGCGCTTCCGGCTGATCGAAGGAGACATCACGAAGGATCGACTCGGGATGTCAGCCCCCGACTACGGCGCGGCGGTGGGCGAGGCGACGGCGATCTTCCACCTCGCGGCGATCTACGATCTCGGCGTCGAGCGCGAGCCGGCCATGCGTGTGAACCTCGGAGGCACGCGAGGCGTCAACGAGTTCGCGCGCGCCGTCAGGAACCTCAGGCGCTACCACTACGTCTCGACCTGCTACGTCGCAGGCCGGCGCGCCGGGCTGATCCGCGAGGACGAGCTGCGCCACGACGCGGGCTTCCGCAACCACTACGAGGAGACGAAATACCTTGCCGAGGTCGAGGTGGACGAGCTGAAAGGGGATCTGCCCGTCACCGTCCACCGCCCGGCGGTCGTCTGCGGCGACTCCCGCACGGGCGAGACGGCGAAGTATGACGGCGTCTACTACCTGATCAAGTACCTGTTGATGCAGCCCAAACTCCTGTCGCTCGCCAACATCGGCAACCGCGACGTGCAGCTTAACGTCGTGCCCGTCGATTTCGTCGTCGAGGCGATGGCCGCGCTCGCGCGGGACGAGCGCGCGGCGGGCGCGACCGTCCAGCTCGCCGACCCCCGGCCGCTCACCACCTACGAGCTGTTCGAGACCATCGCGCACGCGCTCGCGCGCCGCGGATCACTGATGACCGTCCCGCCCGCGCTCGTGCAGAAGTCGCTCGCCTTCAAAGCCTCCGAGAAGCTGACGGGCTTGCCGCGCGTCGGCGCGCCCTACTTCTTCGTCAAGCAGACCTACGACACCGCGCGCGCGCAAGAACTGCTCGCGCCGCGCGGGATCAGTTGCCCGCCCTTCCCGACTTACGTCAACGCCCTCATCGACTTCGTCGAGAAGCACCCGAAGCTGTGACTGATTTCAACGGCGGTGGCCGGGAAAGCACGTACCACAGCGGGAAAGCACGCACCACAGAGGCGCGGGGAACACGGAGGGGCGCGGAGTGAGAACCTTTCTCCGCGCCCCTCCGCGCCACGTGCGCCTCTGTGGTTAGTCCTTCTTGCGCTCGACTTGACAGAGTGGCTGTTTAGAATTATTCTAAATCCAGTCCAAACAGCTTATGAGTTCAGGCACGGAGACACGGGGCGCGGGCGGCGGGCTCACGCGGCAGCGGCGGGTCGTCCTCGAAGTCGTCAAAGACAGCGAGGGTCACCTGACGGCGGCGGAGATTTTCGCCGCCGCGCGCGAGCGCCTACCGTCGATCAGCTTCGCGACCGTCTACAACTCGCTGCGCTACCTGAAGGGCGAGGGCCTCGTGCGCGAGATCACCTTCGGCAACGCCGCCAGCCGCTACGACCGCGAGACCGCGCGCCACGACCACGCCATCTGCACCGCGTGCGGCAAGCTCATCGACTTCGATCTCGCGGAGACCGCCGGGCTGATGCGCGCCGCCGCGCGCCGCTCGCGCTTCCGGCCGGAGTCCGTCCACCTGACGCTCTACGGGCTCTGCCCCGACTGCAAGGCCTGAGGTGAGAATGAATTTGACCGGGACGCCTTTCGAGCGTCGCCCGGCGCGCGGGCACAAGTTCAACGATCCGCGCCGCGCGGGTTTAAGTAATCATCCGAGGAGATACGTAAACATGGTGACCGAAACGATCAGGGAGGCGGCGCAGGTGGGGAAACCCGCGCCGGACTTCGACATGGCCTCGACCAAGAACCTGGAGAAGCTCGACCAGAACGTGAAGCTCTCCGACTACCGCGGCAAGTGGCTCGTGCTGCTCTTCTACCCGCTCGACTTCACCTTCGTCTGCCCGACCGAGCTGACCACCTTCAGCGACCGCTACGAAGACTTCCAGGGCATCGGCGCGGAAGTGATCGGCGTCTCGACCGACTCGGTGCACTCGCACCGCGCGTGGCTGAAGACCCCGAAGGAGAAGGGCGGCGTCGAGGGGTTGAAGTACCCGCTCGGCGCGGACATCACGAAGGGGGTCTCGCGCGACTACGGCGTGCTGATCGAGGACAAGGGCATCGCCCTGCGCGGCCTCTTCGTCATCGACCCCGAGGGCGTCCTGCGCTACAAGGTCGTCCACGACCTGAACGTCGGGCGCTCCGCCGAGGAGACGCTGCGCGTCATCCAGGCTTTGCAGACCGGCGGGCTCTGTGCCGCCGAGTGGAAGCCCGGTCAGGAGACGCTCAAAGCGTAAAAGCCGTGACGAGTAAACGGTGACAAGTGACAGGCAAGAAGGGGATTTAGTTTTGCTTGTCACTTGTCACTCGTCACTTGTCACCTGTTGTGAGGTGACGTTATGCCGATGAGGATCGGGACCGAGATGCCGTCGTTGGACGGCGCGACCGAGTGGATGAACGCGACGGGCGCGCACGCGGCGCACGAGTCTGAGGGGCACCCGACGCTCGTGCACTTCTGGTCTGTGAGCTGCGGCGTCTGCAAGGAGAATCTGCCGCGCGTCGCCGAGTGGCGCGACCGCCTGGGCGCGCGCGGCCTGCGCGTCGTCGCCGTCCACATGCCGCGCTACGAGGCGGACACGGACGCGGAGGCCGTGCGCGACGCCGTGACGGAGTACGACATCACGGAGCCGTGCGCCGTCGACAACGAGCACCGCTTGCGCGACGCCTTCCAGAACGAGCAGGGCTACGTGCCCGCTTACTACCTGTTCGACGCGGAGGGGAAACTACGCAGCTTCGCCGCGGGCGAGCGCGGCTTCGCGCTGGTCGCCGCCGCGATAGATCGACTGCTGCCGCAGGCGGAAGAGCAGGCTGCTTCGTAGTCGGCGCGGGAAGATCACGAAGGTTAAAAAGTCGAAGGCGGCTCGCGAGCGAGCCGCCTTCGACTTTTTACCGAGGCTTGATCGTGTTCCCCGAACGCCGTTAGAAGAGCGTCGAGAGCTTGCCGCCTAAGAAGCTGAGGATGTACCACGCGACGACGACCGAGCCGACGAGCATCGCCGCGAGGCAGAGCATGATCAGCCCGACGAAGAGCCAGTCGCTGAGCCGCCCGCGCTTCGCCTCGGCGGGGGAGACGGTCGCGCGCCGCCTGAGCAGCTCGACGTTCATCTGGTTCGACTTCCACGCCACGTCGAAGAGATCGCCGACGAGCGGGATCGCGCCGACGACGTAATCGACGGCGAGGTTCGCGCCCATCCTGAGCAGCGTCACTTTGGGCACGCGGTAGCGCACGCCCGCGGCGAGGATGTAGAAGGAGACCACCGTCGTCAGGGTGTCGCCGACGCCGGGGATGAGACCGACGATGGCGTCCAGGCCGAAGCGCCAGCCCGTGCCGGGGACGCGGAAGAGCCCGTCCATCCAGCGGCTCAACTGATCGAGGCTCTGCTCGACTTCGGCGGGCGAGCTTTTCTGTCGGACCGCCTTCGCGGCCGCGACGCGCCCGACGCCGCCCTCGTTCAATTCGAGTTCTCTCATCAATCGGCAAGCCCTCCCGTTCGCTGTTGTCGCCCGCCTCGGCGGCGGGGCGTGAAGGTGACTCTAAACGCCTTAGAGCGACGCGGTAAGTAGCAGCGCGACGCGGTAAGTAACAGCGCCGCGCGGACGTTGACCGCCGCGCGCGCTATTTAGATGCGACGGCGGGCGTCGCCCGCCAAAAAATTACGAAGAAGCCCCCGCGGTTGTTGCCGAATCCGCCGGCGGCTCGTGCTTCGGGGCGCGCGCGTTAAAATTATTGCCGGCGTCGCGAGCCGCAATCGCGCCCGCGTCGCGGAGTTGCGGCGGTGTCGCTCCTGCGATATAAAGGCTGGCACGTTAAAGGGTCGGCGAAGGAGGAAGAGTTGTGTCGTTTAATAAAGTGATTGTCGTGGGTAACCTGGGGCGCGATCCGGAGTTGCGCTACACGCCGCAGGGCACGCCCGTCTGCTCGTTCAGCGTCGCGTCGAACGAGCGGCGCAAGGGCTCGGACGGCGAGTTTCAGGATTTGACGACGTGGTTCCGCGTCTCGGCGTGGGGCAAGCAGGCGGAGACCGTGTCGAAGTACCTGACGAAGGGCCGCAGCGTCTACGTCGAGGGGCGCTTGCGCGTCGAGGAGTGGACGGACAAGGACGGCAAGTCGCGCTACACGCTGGAGCTGCACGCGACCGACGTGCAGTTCATCGACGGCGCGGGCGGCGGGCAGGGCGGCGGCGGGCGCGATTATGATCGCGGCGGCGGCGGCGGTCGCGACGCCGGGCGCGGTGGCGGCGGCGGCGGCTCGCCCGCGGACGAGCCCGTCGACGACGATTCGATCCCGTTCTAGCGCGAGGGAGTAGGTACTCGGCTGCGGCGTGCGCGCGGGCCGGAAGAAGAGAGGGGGCGCGAGACATGTCTCGCGCCCCCTCTCCCGCTTTCGCCGGAGGAACTTATTTCAAACGCTCGCGGCGGCGGTCGGCGTAACGCCTCGACCGGCGCGGGCGCGAATCTTTAAGCGCGCGACGCGGCGCGTGGGAAGCGCGAAGAGGCGTCGAGCAGCAGCGCGACGGACGCGGCGCGGAGTTCTTCGGCGGCGCGCTTGTGCTCCGCGATCCAGCCGGAGACGACCGTCCTCATCTCGCGCTCGGCGTCGGCGGCGGGTCTCTCAGCGGGGCGATTGTCACCGAACTTCTGTCCACTCTTAACGACGCGGAAGGCCCTGTTCTGCTGCATAAAATTTCCCTCCCGCCCCTTAACGCGCAAAGCCCTGCGGAAAGGGATCAGGCGGCGCGAAAAAAAACTAGAAAATATTTTCCGGGCGGGAGAAGTTCTTTAGAGCCGCCGAGCAAAAGCCGAAAACTTGTAGGGGCAGGGATCGTCCCTGCCCGCCGCGTACCAAGAATCGCCGTCGTGTTTGCCGATTCAACGCGGGCAGGGACGAGCCCTGCCCCTACATCTATACCCGTCGCCTGGTTTCCAATTTCGCCTGATCCCTTTTCGCCGACCTTTGCGCGTTAGTGGGTGAGACCGGAGCCGCGAGCTGGCGTGCGAGGTCGGGGAGGCTTAAAGATGATCGTACTTATCTCAATCTTGATCGGCGCGCTGGCAATCGGAGTCCTGCTGACACTCGCCTCGGAGAACTTCGCCGACGGGGTGTCGCGCGTCATGGAAGCCGCGTTCGACGCGGTGGAGTACAGGCTGGCTGTCTCGGAAGAGCGGGCGGCGCGCGAGGGGCGTGAGGCGGGCGAGGTTTACGAGCGTGGGGCGGCGGCGGTCGTCTAGCCAGGCAGACCTGCGGCGCGGAGCAACTCGGCGAAGCGCGGGTCGTCGCGCAGGGGATCGAGCTGCGGATCGACCTTGACGAATGCGACGCCGATGGCGTGCTCCCTGGCCGCGCGCTGGAGCCACGCGAAGGCTTCGTCGCGGTCGCCGAGGAGCGCGTAGACGACCCCGATCTCGTGCGGCGTGACCCACTCGTGATCGCGCCGCCTGATCAGCTCGTTCAAGACGGCGCGCGCTTCGTCCGATCTCCCCACCGCCGCGAGGACGTGCGCGCGCTTGAGCCGCGTCGTCGGCGTGTCGCCCGCAAACGCCCGCTCGCGCTCGAAGGCGGCGAGCGCCTCGTCCTTCATCCCCTTGCGTTCGTAAGCCCAACGCTGGATCGTGTAGATGCCGACGATGCCGGGGTCTAGTTCGAGCGCGCGCCGCGTCTCGGCGACCGCCTCGTCGTAGCGGCGCGCGTAGAACTGTATGTTGGCGATGGCGGCGGAGATGATCGCGGAGCGCGGGTCGAGATCGCGCGCGCGCGAAACCTCCGCGAGCGCCTCGTCGTGACGGCCGGCGGCGGCGAGGACGAGCGCGAACCAGTGGTGCGCGGTCGGGTAGTTGGGGTTGAGCGCGAGGGCGCGGCGGAACTCCTGCTCGGCGCGCGCCAGATCGTGATCGTAGTAGAAGGTGACGAAGGCGAGCGAGACGTGGGCCTCGGCCAGCTGGTCGTCGAGCGCGACGGCCTTAGTCGCCGCCTCCTTCGCGCGCAAGAAAGCGCCCGCGGGCGGCGGCTCGACGTACCAGTTCAGGAGCGCGTTGCAGTCGGCGAGGCCGGCGTAGGCGGCGGCGTAATTTTTGTCCTTCGCGATGGCGCGCTCGAAGTTCGAGATCGCCTGGCGCAAGCCTTCGGGCGTGCGCTTGCCGAAGTAGTAGCGCCCGGCGAGGTAGAGGGCGTAAGCCTCCGCGCTCTCGGTCGGCCGCTTCGCGAGGCGCTCTCTCTCCGCGCCCGTCAGTTGCAGATCGAGCGCGCGCGCGACACGCTCCGAGACCGACGACTGGAGGGCGAGCACGTCGGTGTAACGCTCGTCGAGCCGTTCCGACCAGAGGACGCGCGAAGCCGCCACGTCGGTCAACTCCAGCGCCGTGCGCACGCGATCCGTCTCGCGCTCGACCGTCCCCGTGAGCACGTAATCCGCACCCAGCTCGCGCCCGGCCTCGACCGGGTTCTTGTCCGTCCCCAGGTAGCGGCGCACCGCCACCGCCGGGCGCGTCGTGACGTGATCGAGCTGGCCCAGCTTGTTCGAGACGGCGTCGGCGAGCCCGACGCCGAGGTATTCGCCGTCGGCGTCCGAGCCGGCCGTCTTGAACGGCAGCACCGCGACGGCGCGCACGCCCTCGGCGCCGGGCTTCGCGGCGGCGGGCGGCTGGACGACCGGCGGGGCTTTGCGACCGCGCGCGTAGAAGAAGACCGACGCCGCGACGATCATGACGACGAGCAGCGCGGCGAGGGCGGCGACGGCGGCGCGCGGGAAGCGTTGCCGCCCCGGCGGCATAAGTTCTTCGCGCGCCGCCGGGCGGACGGCATCGTCCGCGGGCCGCCTGGCAGGTTCCCGCGCGGGCGGCGGCGCGGGCGGCGCGGTGCGATGCGCTTCGGGCGCGGGCGAAGGCTCCTCGGCCGGCGCGGCGTGTTCGGTGCGGCGGAGCAGCTCGGCGAAGCGCGGGTCGTCGCGCAGGTTGTCGAGGTGCGGATCGACGCGGACGAAGGTGAAGCCGACGGCGTGCTCCCTGGCCGCGCGTTCGAGCCACGCGAACGCCTGGTCGCGCTCTTTCAGGAGCGCGTAGATGGTCGCGATCTCATAGGGCGTGACCCACTCCTCCTCGCGGCGGGCGATGAGCTCGTTCAGAACTTCGCGCGCCTCGCCGGCGCGGCCCGTCGCCGCGAGCGCGTGCGCGTGCTTGGCGTGCGTGGTCGGCGTGTCGCCCGCGAACGCGCTCTCCTTCTCGTAGATGGCGAAAGCCTCGTCGCGCATCCCCTTACACTCGTACGCCCAGCGCAGCACGACGTGCGCGGCGATGGAGCCGGGGTCGAGGGCGAGCGCCTTGTGGCACTGCTCGATGGCCTCGTCCTGCCGGCGCGCGAAGTACAAGGCGTTGGCGACCGCCGTGGCGATGACGGCCGAGCGCGGCGAGATCTCCTGCGCGCGCCTGATCTCCGCCAACGCCTCGGCGTGACGCCCGGTCGCGGAGAGGTTGAGCGAGTGCCAGCGGCGCGCGGAGGCGTTCTTCGGATCGAGCTGGATGGCGCGACCGAAGTGCGTCTCCGCGCCCGCGTGATCGCGCTCGTAGAAGAGCTTGACGAAGCCGAGCGAGTAGTGAGCGTCGGCGAGCGTGTCGTCCAGCTCGACCGCCCGCTGCGCCGCCTCCTTAGCCTTGGCGAAGGCGTCCGGAGGCGGCGGCTCGACGTACCAGTTCAGGAGCGCGTAGCACTCGGCGACCGCGGCGTAGGCGTGCGCGAACGTGGGATCGATCTCGACGGCGCGCTCGTAGCGGCCGATGGCCTCGCGCAAGCCCTGCGCGTTGCGCTTGCGCTCGAAGTAGCGCGCGGCGAGGTAGAGCTGGTAAGCCTCGGCGTTCTCCGTCAGCGGCGAGGCCGCCTCGGGCGCGGGGCTGCCGCCCGTGGTGTGCAGCGGCGCGTCACTCGCGGCGCGCGCGTGCGATTCGGCGAGCGGGTTGTTCGTGCGCCGGAGCAGGTCGAGGAAGCGCGGGTCGGAGCGCAGCGGATCGAGCTGCGGCTCGACGCCGAGCCACGCCACCCACGCGTCGCGCAGCGCGTAAGCCTCTTCGAGCAGGGAGAGGGCCAGCTCGCGGTCGCCGAGGTGGCAGTGGATGAGCGCCAGGTGGTAGGGCGAGACGTAGCGGTGCGCGATCATCTGGCCGAGCCGGCGCAGCACGTCCTGGGCCTCCGCGACCCGGCCCGCCGCCGCGTAAGCCCCGCCGAGCCACGCCAGGTAGAGCTGACTCTCGCCCGCGTACTCCAGCGCCTTCTCGGCCGCCGCCACCGACTCGTCGTGCCGCCCGACGGCGCGCAACGCGCAACTGTAGGTCAGGTGCCCGTAGGCGAAGCGCGGCTCGGCGTCGAGCAGCTTGCGGTGCGCGGCGAGCGACTCTTCGTAGCGCCGCGACTGGTAGAGGAGCCACGCGCGCCCCTGCTGGATGCTGGGCGAGAGCGGGTCGAGGCGCGCGGCGTGGTTGATCTCTTCAAGCGCCTTGTCGAAGCGACCCTCCATCTGGAACTGGAAGCTGTACCAGTGGTGCGCGATCGCGTAGTTCGGGTTGAGTTCGATGGCGCGCTGGTGATGGGCTTCGGCCGCCGCCCAGTTGAAGTCGTGGCAGACGACGGCGAAGCCGAGCGCGCTGTGGGCCTCGGCGAGCGTCGGGTCGATCTCGATGGCCTTGCGCGCCGCCTCTATTGCGGAGGCGGAGCATTCGGCGAAGGGGAGCACGCCGTAGACGCCGAGCCAGTTGTAGTAGTCGGCGATGCCGGCGTAGGCGATGGCGTAGTTGGGGTCGAGCGCGATGGCGCGGTAGTAGCAGACGATGGCTTTGGCGAAGCCCTCCTCGGTGAATGTGCTCCAGTGGTAGCGGCCACGCAGGTAGGCCTCGAACGCGTCGGAGTCGTCCGTGCCGCGCTTGGCGAGCTGGCGGCGCTCGTCGCGCGTGAGCTGCGGCACGATGGCCTCGGCGACCTGCGAGGAGATGGCGTCTTCGAGCAGCAGCGCGTCGGTGAACCGCTCGTCGAACTGGCCCGCCCAGATCGCCGCGCCGGTCCCCACGTCGAGGAGCTGCACGGTGACGCGGATCGAGTCGCCCGCGCGGCGGATGCGCCCGTCGAGGACGTAGGAGACGCCCAGCTCTTGACCGGCGGTGAGCGGGTCGACCTGGTTGTCGCTGTAGCGGAGGACGGAGCTGGTCGGGCGCAGGGTGAAGCGCTGCAACTGGCTGAGTCGCGTGATCAGCGCGTCGGCTAAACCGACGCCCAGGAACTCGTCGCCCGTGCTCTCGCCGCGGCGCGCGTCCAGCAGCTTCATCGGCAGCACGGCGATGGACTTGCCGCCCGCCTCCGGCGCGCCGCCGTTCGGCTTGGCGGCTTTGATGGAGGGCGGGAAGTAGAAGGGCGCGGAGACGGGACGCCCTTCGAGGTGGCGCGAGATGTCGGCGCGCAGCTCGTCAGCCGAGGCGTAGCGGCGCGCGGGCTCTTTGCGGAGCGACTTGAGGACGATGTTGTCGACGTTGCCCTCCATGTCGCGGCGCAGCGAGTCGGGCGTGGCGCTGCGCGTCTCGCAGATGAAGGGCAGCGTCGTCGTCTCTTCCGACGCGCCCTCGACGGGCAGCGCGCCCTCGCGACGCGCGAAGGCGCGGCTCGGCCGCTCCGGCTCGACCTCGCAGACGACGCGCGCGATCTCGTGCGGCGAGCGGTTCGCGAACTCGTAGGGGCGGTGGCCCGTCAGCAGCTCGTAGAGCACGACGCCGAGCGCGTAGGTGTCGGAAGCGGGCGTGACGGGCGAGCCCTGCACCTGTTCGGGTGAAGCGTACTCCGGCGTCATCAGTCGCATCATCGTGCCCGTCGGCGTGACGGCTTCGGGGACGAGATCGGGATCGAGAAGTTTCGCGATGCCGAAGTCGAGGAGCTTCGGCACCCCCTCCGAGGTGACGAGGATGTTCGAGGGCTTGATGTCGCGGTGGACGACCATGCGCTGGTGCGCGTAGGCCGCCGAGTCGCAGACCTGGCAGAAGAGGCGCAGGCGCTCCGCGATCGTGAGCCTTCGGCTGTCGCAGTACTGGTAGAGCGGCTGCCCCTCGACGTACTCCATGACGAAGTAGGGCAGGCCCTCTTCGGTCGTGCCGCCGTCGATGAGGCGGGCGATGTTGGGGTGATCGAAGGTGGCGAGGAGCTGCCGCTCGTGGCGGAAGCGGCGGAGGATGAAGTCGGTGTCCAGCCCGCGCTTGACCACCTTGACGGCGACCAGCTTGTGGTACTCGCTGTCGGCGCGCTCGGCGAGGTAGACCGCGCCCATGCCGCCGCGCCCGATCTCGCGCACGAGCCGGTACGAGCCGACGCGCCGCCCCGTCATCGGGTCCACCGCCGGCTCCGTGTCGGGCGCGGCCGCGAGCGACCCGCCGACCGTGCGCAGGGGCGAGACGGCGATGGCGGGCGACTCGATGAAGTCGCCCGCCTGCTCGTACTGCGCGACCAGAGCCTCGACCTGCGCGGCGAGCGCCGCGTCGTCCTCGCAGGCGAGCGCGATGAAGCCGCCGCGCTCGCCGACGGGGAGATCGAGCGCGGACTGGAAAATCTCTTCGACCTGTTTCCAGCGTTCGGGGGACATAACTACCGTAACGAGTAAACCGTGACAGGTGACAAGCAAACCTGCCTGCCTTGCCCGTCACCTGTCACTTGTCACCTGTCATTGATTTTGCACCTGCCCGTAGAGCCAGGCTTTCGCCATGCGCCACTGGCGTTTGACGGTGGGCGCGCTGACGCCGATGACTTCCGCCGTCTCCTCGACCGAGAGCCCGCCGAAGAAGCGCAACTCGACGATGCGGCTCTTCTGCGGGTCGAGCTGGGCGAGGCGGTCGAGCGCCTCGTCCAGGGCGACGAGGTCGGCGGAGCGCTCGCCCGACACGTCGATGTTCTCGTCGAGCGAGAGCTTCTGGTACTCGCCGCCGCGCTTCTCCGCCTGCCGCCCGCGCGCGTGATCGACGAGGATGCGGCGCATCATCTGGGCGGCGACGCCGAGGAAGTGCGCGCGGTTCTGCCACTGCACCTGCGTCTGATCGACGAGGCGGATGTAAGCCTCGTTGACGAGCGCGGTCGGCTGCAAGGTGTGCCCGGAGTTCTCCCGGCGCAGGTAACCGGCGGCGACGCGCCGCAGCTCGCCGTAGACGAGCGGCAACAGGTCGTCGAGGACTGCGCGGTCGCCATCTGTGAGGCGGATGAGCAGCCGGGTTACGTCTTTTGGCGGGGACTGAGTCACGGGGGAAAACTTCCGAATTACTACTGCGCCAACCACCGAGGAAACGCCGAAAGTATAAACGACCGGGCGGGACGCCGCAATTCAACCTGCAACAAAAGTTAACCCACGTGCCCGCGCCGGAAAAACCCGGCCCGCCGCGCGAAAAACGCCCGCGCCGCGGCGCGCACGAAAAAAACTCCGCCGCGCTGATCCTTTTCGCCCGCCCGCTGCGCGTTACTGTTCGGGACGCGAAAAATACGGGTCGCGGGGGGCGGCGGGCGAGTTTGCGGGCGCGTCCCGTGAGGAGGCAGCGATGAAAGACGGACGAAACACGGCACGCGGCGCGGCTTCGGAATCGACTGTCAGGCGGACGCACCGCCGGCTGATGCGCGCCCGCGCGCGGCTCGCGATAAGCGCGCGACGCCGCCAGGAGCAGGAGTGGATCGTCTTCGCCGATCCGTTTTTCGTCGATCCCCTCTGCCTGCTCTCGCCGCGTTAGCGGGCAGGTGACGGGCAAGGGGCGGGAGTCTTCGGGGATGGTTTTAAGTCTTCGCAGACCGTTTTCAAGACTGAACAGGAGAGGGCGAGATGAGTACGCAAATCGACGCCGCGCCTGACGCCGCTGCGTTCGCGGCGCAAGGTCAGACGCCGCGCGGGCAGGAGTTGCCGCCCGAAGCCGCACTGACGCAGATGCTCTTCGGCGCGTTCGTCTCGCAAGCCCTCTCGGTCGCCGCGGAGCTAGGCGTCGCAGACCTGCTGGCTGAGCAGCCGCAGCCGGTCGCCGCGCTCGCCGCCGCCACGAGCACGCACGAGCGCTCGCTCTACCGCGTGCTGCGGACGCTCGCGAGCGTCGGCGTCTTCCGCGAGACGGGTGAGAAAGTGTTCGAGCTGACGCCGCTCGCCGAGCCGCTGCGCTCCGACGCGCCCAACTCGGTACGCAACGGCGCGATCTTCATGGGGGCAGAGTGGCACTGGCGCGTCTACGGCGAGATGCTACACAGCGTCCGCACCGGCCAGTCCGCGTGGTCGCGCGCCAACGGCGCGGAGGTGTTCGACTACTTCGCCGCCAACCCCGGACACGGCGAGGTCTTCAACCGCGCGATGACAGACATGTCGGCGTCGGCCGCGGCGGCGGTGACCGAGGCTTACGACTTCGCTGGTGTCGACACACTCGTTGACGTGGCCGGCGGCCACGGCTACCTGCTCGCGGCGGTGCTCCGCGCGAACCCCGGCGCGCGGGGCGTACTCTTCGATCTGCCGCAGGTCATCGAGGGCGCGCACGCGACGCTCGAACGCGCGGGCGTGAGTGGGCGCGTCAAACTCACATCCGGCGACTTCTTCGCCTCAGTCCCCGAAGGCGCCGACGCCTACATGATGAAGCACATCATCCACGACTGGGACGACGAGCGCGCCCTGCTGATCCTCCACAACATCCGGCGCGCGATGCGCGACGGCGGGCGCGTGCTGATCTGCGAGACGGTCGTGCCGGAGGGCAACGAGCCGCACTTCGGCAAGCTAATGGACTTGGAGATGCTCGTCTCGCCGGGGGGCGTCGAGCGCACGGAGCGCGAGTACCGTGAGCTGCTCGCGCAGGCCGGACTTGGGCTGAAGCGCGTCATCCCGACGCGCTCCTACCTGAGCGTCGTCGAGGCGGTCAAAGCGGGGAAGTAAGTTTCAAGGCGGGGCGTTCGGCGAGGGGAGAGGGCGGCGGCTTCGGCTGTCGACCCTCTCCTTCCGCGCCTCCTCTACTTAGAGCTTGTGGCAAAACCTCAGCGCGCTTCCCCTCGCGCTTCCAGCGCCTCCAGCGTGAGGAATGGTTCTCACGCTGGAGGCGCAGAGTCGCCAAGAGAACCGGGCGACCGCAGCCGACGCGCGAATTGTTTGGAGACGACTTCAGCCGCCGATCCGTCCCTCCGATCTTGCGGACTGACGCCGCGCGTCATACCTTGTCTTTGTTCATAGAATACTTTGTCAGTTACGGGTCCGGCGGACGCGGCGAAGCCGTCGCCCGCGCCCGCACTTTTTGACTGTTCAAGCCGCTTCCCGGAACGCTATGAGTCTTGACCTGCCGACACGGACGACGCGACGCGCGACCGTTGTCACGCTGATCGGCGTGGCCTTTCTCGCGGGCGCATTCGTCATCGCCTGCGTCGGCGCGGCGCGCTGCTACGAAGTTCTGGGACAAGGCTGGAGCGGCTTCGTCTCCGCCTTCACGACTCTCGCGTCGGGCGGGGTGGGTGGCGCCGGCGCAGCGCCTTTGAACTCGTTAGGCGTTTTGGCGGTGCTCGGGCTCGGGCTCGTCTTCGGGCTCAAGCACGCGACGGAGGCCGACCACGTCGTCGCCGTCTCGACAATCGTCAGCGAGCACCGCACGCTCGCGCGCGCCGCGCTCGTTGGCGGCTTGTGGGGGGCGGGGCACACGGCTTCGCTCGTGGCGGTCGGGGCGGTCGTGCTCGCGCTGCGCGTCGCCATCCCGCCGCGCACCGCGGCGTGGCTGGAGTTCTGCGTCGCGCTCATGATCATCGGGCTCGGCGCGAACGCGCTGGTGCGCGCCCTGCGCGGGCGCGCGCGCGTTCACCTGCACCGCCACAGCCACGACGGGTCGCCGCACACGCACGTCCATTTTCACGAAGCCGACTCGGGGCACACCCGCCACCCGATGCAACACACGCACGCCGTCTCGCGGATGGGGTGGAAGCCACTGCTCGTCGGCGCGATGCACGGTCTCGCCGGGTCGGCTGCGCTGACGCTGCTCGTGCTGACGCAGATCGAATCCTTCGCGCTCGGCATGCTCTACCTCGCCGTTTTCGGGCTCGGCTCGGTCGGCGGGATGCTGCTGATGTCCGGTCTGATCGCCCTGCCCTTCACGCTGAGCGCGCGCCGCTTCTCACGCTTCAACTACGGGCTGCAAACCCTCGCCGCCGCGCTGAGCATCGCCTTCGGACTCTGGTACGCCTACGCGACCGGGATCGTCGGCGGACTCTGAACTACGAAGCGCGTCGCCGCCCGCCGCCGCCAGACCGAACGGAAATTCGCCGACCCCTCTTGCTTTCCCATAGGAAGCGTGTCATACTCCTATGTGAACGCCATAGGAGGTCACCTCGTGGGCGGCAAGGCCGACATCCCGCAGGGCACGCTGGCCCTGATGATCCTCAAGACGCTGGAGTCGCTGGGGCCGCTGCACGGCTACGGCGTGGCCCGCCGCATCGAGCAGACGAGCGGCGGCGCCTTCTCCCTCAACTACGGCACGCTCTACCCGGCCCTGCTCAAGCTGGAGCAGGAGGGCTACGTCTCGGCGGCCTGGGGCACGTCGGAGAACAACCGCCGGGCCAAGTACTACAGGCTGACGCGGGCGGGCCGCAGACAGCTCCTGAAGGAGGCGCGCGAGTGGGAGGCGGCTCACGCCATCCTGGCGCGGTTCTTCGCGCCGGAGGAGTCGTGACGCTCGCCCGGCGGTTACGGGCGCTGGCCGTGCGCCTGGGCGGGCTCTGGCGCGGCGGGGCGGGCGACGGCGGGCTGGCCGAGGAGTTGGAGAGCCACCTCCGGATGCACGCCGACGACTACGTGCGGGGCGGGCTCAGCCCGCGGGAGGCGCGCCGCCGGGCGCTCCTCAAATTGGGCGGCGTCCTACAGACGACTGAGAGTTACCGCAGGCAGAGGAGGCCCCCGATGCTCGACGAGTTCTGGCAAGACCTGCGCTACGGCGCGAGGACGCTGCTCAAGAGCCCCACGTTTACGCTCGTCGCAGTACTGACGCTGGCGCTCGGCATCGGCGCGACGACGGCGATCTTCAGCGTGGTGAACGCCGTGCTGTTGCGCCCCCTGCCGTACCCGGACGCCGACAAACTCCTGTACGTCGGGCAGCGCTACCGGAGCGGCCTCGCGGGTTCAGGCGAGCCGAAGTTCCTCTTCTGGCGCGAGCAGAGCCAGTCGTTCGAGGCGCTGGCATGCTATTCGGGCTTCGGGGGGGCGGGCGGGAACCTGGCCGGCGGGAGTGAGGCGGAGTACGCGCGCGGCATGCGCGTGTCGGAAGACTTCTTCCGAGTGCTGGGCGTCTACCCAGCCCTGGGCCGCGCGTTCACGCATGAGGAGGATCAGCCGGGCGGCGCGGGCGTGGTGATCTTGAGTGACGGGTTGTGGCAGAGGAGCTTCGGCGGCGACAGAGGGCTGATCGGCAGGAGCGTGACTCTCAACGATCGACCGGTGACGGTCGTCGGGATCATGCCTCCCCATTTCCGGTTCGGCTCCGAGGTCGGGCTGTTCGTGCCGATGCGCGCGCGGCCGGGGGCGAACGTCGACCCGAACGCGACGGTGGTCGGACGCCTGAAGCCCGGCGTCAGCTTCGATCAGGCGCAGTCAGAGTTGAAGGTGATCGCCGAGAAGTACCGCGCGGCTTTCCCGCGGCAGATGGCAGAGGGCGAAACCGTAGACGCGCAGCCGTATCAGGAGTTGTTCACGGAGGGCGTCGCCAAATACCTCTGGATCGTTCTGGGCGCCGTCAGCTTCCTGCTGTTGATCGCGTGCGCGAACGTCGCCAACCTGCAACTGACGCGCGCGGCCTCGCGGCGTCGTGAGATCGCCGTGCGGATGGCCCTGGGCGCCGCCGGCGGGCGGATCGCCCGGCAGCTGCTCACGGAAGGACTAGTGCTCGCGCTCGCCGGCGGCGCGGCCGGGCTGTTGCTGGCCCTGTGGGGCACACGGCTGCTCTCCGCCATGATGCCCAGGGACGTGCTGCCCGCCGTGGCCGAGGTCAGCGTCGACTGGCGCGTGCTGGCGTTCGCCTTCGCCGCCTCGGTCCTGACGGGACTGCTATTCGGATCGGCTCCGGCGTTACAGGCGCGCAAGGTGGATGTTAACTCGGCGCTGAAAGACGGCCCGGGCAAGGGGGCGACGGCGCGCGGGCGTCTGCGCGGAGCGCTGGTGGTGGCCGAGGTGGCGCTCTCACTCGTGCTGCTGGTCGGCGCGGGGCTGCTGATACGTACTTTCGCCAACCTGTTAAGCGTGGCCCCTGGGTTCGATCCGCATAACGTACTGACCTTCCAGATCGACCTCAACGGCGAGCGTTACGACACGGCGGGCGAAGCGTCGGCGTTCTACCGCGACGCGCTCGAACGGATCAGCGGTCTTCCCGGCGTCGAGGCCGCGGCGGTCACGAATAAGCTGCCGCTCGACTGGCAGTTCAACATGCCGGTCTTCTTAGCCGCCCGACCCGACGAGGCGCAGAGCGTGCAGGTCCGCATGATCTCGCCCGACTACTTCCGTGTCATGAAGATCGACGTGCGGCAGGGTCGCCCCTTCACCGGCGCAGACAACTCCTCCGCCCCGCCCGCCGTCCTCGTCAACGAGGCTTTCGCGCGGCGATTCTTCGACGGGCAAGACCCGTTCGCGCAGCAGCTCTCCGTCGGGCGCAGCACGGACGATCCGGCGCGCCAGGTGATCGGCGTCGTCGCGGACGTTAAACAACAGGGTTTAGACCGCCCCGCGCCCCCCATGATTTTCGTGCCTATCGCTCAGGTGTCGAACAAGTTGATGGCAACCGTCCGCGCGTTCACGTCGGCAAACTTCGTGGTGCGCACGACCGGCGAGCCGCTGGCCCTGAGCCGGGCGGTCAAACGCGAGATCGCCACGCTGGACGCTACGCTGGCGCTCTCGCGCGTCTCTTCGATGGAAGAGATCGGTGCGCGCTCCGTCGCCTCGCAGCGCTTCAACATGCTCCTCCTCGGGCTGTTCGCGGCGCTGGGGCTGGGGCTGGCGGCGGTGGGCATCTACGGCGTGATGTCCTACGCCGTGGCCCAGGGCACGCGCGAGATCGGCATCCGCATGGCGTTGGGCGCGCAGCGGAGCAGGGTGCTAATGCTCGTCGCCGGACAGGGGATGACCCTCGCCTTAATAGGCCTGGCGGTCGGCATCGCCGCATCCCTCGCGCTCACGCGCCTGATGGAGAGTTTACTGTTCGGCGTGAGCACGAGGGACGCGGCGACCTTTGCACAGTACTCTGTGATCCTGGCGGTTGTGGCCCTGGCGGCATGTTTAATTCCGGCGCGGCGGGCGACGAAAGTCGATCCGTTGATCGCGTTAAGGGCCGAGTGAGCCGACGGAGGTAGCCGATCAGAATCACCACGGCCGATGAGTACCATCGTTCCACAGGCTACCGTCTGATTGGCAAACGGGTCTTGCGCGTGCAAGCGAAGCTATTCGCGGTCGGCCGCGTAGCGTTCTCGGGGCGTCGGGATAGTGGAAGATACGGCCCGCCTCTAGAGCAGGAATTTCCGCATCTCGCGCACGACCTCGTCCTGATTCTTGATGAACAGGTAATGGTGTGAGTCCCGCAACTCTACGACCCGCCCTTTGCGCACCTCTCTCCTGAATCTCTCGATGTTCTTTCTCTGGTAGGGCGCGTTCACATCGTCCAAAAACTGCTGCGCCTTGCGCCGCGACTCCTCGTCGCTCGGCACCCACAGCGGGACGCCGGAAATCGCATAGAGACTCAACGCGGGCGCTTTTACCTTCGTGTAATCGGGGTGATACTCCGCGGCGTTTTTGAAGATCGCCTGTCCGACCTCGCGCGACAGCGTCGCTTTGATCGTCCCGTCATCCGCCACCGACGTTTCGCGCAAGTCAGTCTCCACCGCGTCCGACCAGAAGCCCCTATTCCTTTCCCACCACGCGCGGTATCCCGCGAGCGAGGCCCTCTCATCCCTGGTCGGCTGGGGGGAGGGGAAGGGGTTTTTCGAGAAAGCTTCCGAGGCGATCTCCGCGCGGTCATAAGCGGCGTCGAGGTAAATCAGCTTATCAACCCTTTCCGGATAGGCCCCGGCGAACCGCGTCATTTCGTCCCCCCCAAACGAATGACCGACGAGTGTCGCGCGCTTGACGCGCAACTGGTCGAGGGCCTGACGAATATCTTCTGTCAGGGTCGGCAGATCGTAGCCCGCCGCCGGCTTGTCGGATTGGCCGTGACCGCGCCGCGTGAGGGCCAGCACGCGGAAGCGGTCGGTGAACTTCGGCGCGATGTCGTCGAAGATGTGGGCGCTGTTACCTAAGCCCGCCAAAAAGAGTAGAACCTTGCCCTTGCCGCCCCAGTCCAGGTAATGGAGCTTGACGCCGTTAGTCGTGACGAAGCCGCCCCGGTGCGGGGATTTATCGACCCGGTTCTGCTGCGCCCTCGCGCCCTGCGCCGCCACCAAGATCATCAGAGTGGTCAATATCCGAAGAGTGTTCTTACGCATCATTTGTGTCATACCTTGAGAGTCGCCTTACGTTTAATATTCCGACATTGTGCCCGGAGGGGGCGTGCACGCTACCGCGCATCGGCCAAGCCCTGTATTAACGCGCGCCAGTCGATCCCATTAACAAGTTAAGTCCCCGGCTCTCTGTTCCGTCCGACCACATGCCCATCACCGCCGGGGGACATGGAAGAGCCGCCCGACGCGTGTGCGCCGCGCGCCCGGGGCGAGGAACGGCGCCAAGCCCCCGCATGGGATGTGAACCGCGGGGGCCACGCTGAAGGGTGTTAGGCATCGGCGTCTACCATTCGTGTAAAATCTTCTTGACGTTATTCTACAACCGTAGTAGTATTTTTACAATCGTAGAAGGAGGCCGCCGCTTGCCGACGAAAAAAATATCTGACCTGGGTCCGTTGGAGCACTCTCTGCTCGACATCTTGTGGCAGCGCAAGCAGGCCACCGCAGGGGAAGTCTTGGCGGCATATAACGACGCGGCCGATAAGCTTTTGGCTTACACGACGGTCATCACCCTCCTCACTCGCATGGTCGACAAGGGGATCTTGCGGGTGGATAAGGGCCGCCAGCCGTTTAACTTTACCCCGTCTGTCACACGCGAGCAGTTACTTCGCCAGCGCGTGCGTGACTTCGTCAGCACTTTTTTCGACGGTCAGAACGTCGATTTGGCTCTGCGTCTGGTGGAAGACGAGCCGCTGACGGAAGAGGCTATTCAACAACTGGAGGCGGCTTTGCAAAAGCATAAGTCGGGGCGGAAACAGCGGGGGCGTAAGGGCGCGAGGAAGGGTTGAGCCATGACTTTCCAGCTACTAAGTAACAATGTCCTGACGTTGATGGCGCTCATGTTGATCCACGGCACGGCGTTAATGCTATTAACCTGGCTGGCCGACACGACCCTGCTGCGCCGCTCCCGCCCCTCCATTCATGCCGCCTTGTGGACGGTGGTTCTCATCAAATTCCTGCTGCCGCCGGTCCTGCCCGTCAACTTCGGACTGAGCGGCATGATCGATTCGCTCCTCCCCCAAACCCAACGCGCGTTGACCGCCGCCCCGCAAAAAGTTGATGCGACCTGGCGCGGTGATGAGTCGGCGGGCGAAAGAGAGTCCCGCCGCCCGGACGCGCCGCAGCGGCACACACAGAGATTTCCACCGAGCTACCTCCCTGCGCTTTTGTTGTTTTCTTACGCCGGCCTGTTGTCATGGCTTAGCGGCAAGACTCTGATTCACGCACGCCGGACCGGGCGGCGTGTGCGCCGACTGCCGGCGGCCCACGCATCACTGACGGCGGAGGTGTCCGCGCTGGCGCGAGGCTTGGGCCTGCGGCGACCGCCGCGAGTGCGGCTCGATGGCGGCGCGGCGAGTCCATTCGTGATAGGCGCGTGGTCGCCGACGCTGGTGATGCCCCCGGCCTTGGCCGGGCAGGTCAATCCGTCGGTGCGGGAGGCGTTGATTATTCACGAACTGGCACACATCCGGCGCGGCGACGTGCTCGTCCGCCTGCTGCAAAATCTGGCGCGCTTGCTCTTCTTTTTCTGGCCCCCCGTCTGGTGGCTGTGTCGCCGCCTCGACCGCTACTCGGAGATGGCATGCGATCAGTGGGCGGTCAAATACTCCTCCGCGAGCCCGCAGCTTTATGCCGAGTCGTTGCTCGTAGTCGCAAAGGGGGTGCGCTCGCAAGCTCTGTTGAGCCACGAAGTGGGATTCGCCGCTCCCAAAGCGCGCCTCATGCTCGCCCGCTTTAAGATGATCCTGGAGGGCGGGAACGACAAATCGCCGCGCCTGTCATGGCGGATGCTTGCGGCGCTAGTCGGCTGGGGTTTTTTCGCCTTGACCGGCAACGTGTGGGCCAAGCCGGAGGGCGACGCGGTCATCACGAACGGCTCGCCGCGAGTTAACCACGCGGAACACACGAACCGGGGGGACGGGGCGGGCGCGGTCTCTTCGTTGAACGGAGTGCTATCAACGGAAGGTCAGGAGGCGGGCCAGGAGCCGCGGCGCGGGAGTGAGAAGGAGCGGGAGCGACGGCGCGCGGAGGAGCAGCGCGCCCGGTCGGAGTCGCGAGCCCAAAGCGCAACCCCGGCGCCCGCCAGCCGGGCCGCCGAAGAAGTGATGGCTTACCAACAAAGTCGCGTGCGTGGGCTCGATCAGTCGCCGACGGCTACGGAGATCGATCTGGACGGCGACG
This sequence comes from Pyrinomonadaceae bacterium, assembly GCA_035537435.1. Taxonomy (GTDB): domain Bacteria; phylum Acidobacteriota; class Blastocatellia; order Pyrinomonadales; family Pyrinomonadaceae; genus JAIVGV01. Next base: position 46,749 of record DATLMC010000126.1, read on the forward strand.
GCAAGATCAGTCCTTTCGAGAGCGGTTATAGCGCCGGGGCGCGGCACGCAGCGCGGCGCATGGCGCGGGACAAAACGTCGCCCGGTCAAGACTCGGTTCGAGACGACAGGCCCGCAGACGCAACCGCCGAGCGCCGCAGGGAGATTGAACTCAGGGCACAGCGCCTGAAGCGTCACACCGCAAACCAACCCTAAGCTCAGCAGCGCCGACATCGAGTGGTACGCACGGCAGGCGGGCGTTAAGTCGCCAGCTTCGGGGAGTCGCGTGCCTAATTTCATGCGGGTGCAGCGTCAAGACTCATACGAACACACGACGCCAAAGGGGCCAGCGTCAGTGTCCCGTTACGCTTTTACGCGAAAGCCACTAAACGAGATGAGGAGATGTGATGGATTCTTTACTTCGTGCCGAGCGCATCGTCCGGCGAACTCTCCGCCGCCGTGTTCGCGTGATCTTAATTTCGGGCGCGCTCCTGCCGTCCCTCCTGTATGTGAGTCAGGGGGCCGCGAGGACGCAGATCGTGCCGGTCGAGAAGGTGCCCACGCAGCAGGCGTCGCCTCCGCAAACGGACGCGAAGGCTTTACTCCAGGCGGCCGCCAGGGCTTGCTCACAAGTCAACACTATTAAGTATGCGTTCGAGCAGGAAGCCGTGGGCGGAGCGCAGGGAGCGCCCCACACGAGCGCCACCGTCCGGCAGGCGCGAGCCCAGGTCCCCGTGTCGGGTTACATGCCCGGTAAGTATCAGGTCGTCGGCTGGCTGGCGCGCCCCGACAAGCAGCGCGAAGAGTTCGCGTACGCCTACGACGGGAGCTCTTTCCGGCTGATGGACTCGGTGGCGAAAGTCGTCTTAGTCGTCAACGCGCCCTCCCCCAACGCCGTGGGACGCATGCTGGGACCCGAAAAGGGACTGCTCGGATTCCCCGCCTTCACACACGCCGAGCCCTTCAAAGACATCATCGAGCGGGCCGAGCGGTTCGCTTACGAAGGCGTCGTCGAGGTCGGCGGCGTCCCCTGCCACGTCGTCGCCGTCACCACGACCTACGACCACCCCGGAATCCCGAAGACGAGCTTTACGTCGCGGTGGTTCATCGGGGTCAAAGACAATCTGCCGCGGCGACTGGAAGCCGGCGGCAGTCGCTTGAGCGCGCGCGTGTTGGAGGTCAACCAGCCGGCCGACGAGACGCAATTCGTCCTTAACGTGCCCCAGGGCTACGGCGAGAAACTGGTGACCGGCAACGAGCCGCTCGGCAAGGGACTGCTGGCGGTCGGGGCGTTGGCCCCCGTGTGGGCGCTGCCGGACGCGCGGGGGCGCACGCACGCGCTGAGTGATTACCGCGGCAAGATCGTCGTCATGGATTTCTGGGGAACCTGGTGCGTCCCCTGCCGCAAATCCATGCCCCACATCCAGGCTCTACACGAAGCCTTCAAAGATAAGGGGGTGGTCGTGTTCGGCGTCGCGGTCGGCGACGGGGAGGGCGATCCGGTCGGCTACATGAAGCGCTACCGATACACCTACGGGCTCTTACTCAAAGGCGACGCGGTCGCCAAGCTTTACGCCGCGGTCGTCATGCCGACGCTCTACGTCATCGGGCCAGACGGCAAGGTCCTGCACGCGGAGTTCGGCTACCGGGAGAACGTCCGCGCCGAGCTGGGCGAACTCATCGAAAAAGAGTTGAAGGCCGGGGGCCGGTAACCGGCCACTCGTTAGCGTCGCCCCCTCCGCCCACCGGGGGCACGACAAGAAGCGAACATGTTCGCGAAGGCGTCGGTGCGCCGGGAGTTGGAGCGATGCGTCCGGCCACGTCTCTACGCGGATTTCCTCTCCTTCCTGCAACTCGTCCCTTCCTTCCTGCAACCCGTCCCTGCCGCGGAGGGGCCGCATTAAACGCGGAGGGGCCGCATTAAAACAGCTTCGAGATTGATCCTCGCAAGGAACACGACAGAGCCTTTCCGCCGACGCTACACGGGCACGATAGCGTCGGCGACCACGCCACTTGTGCTCATCCGCCCCGCCCGCTCAAGTCGAATGCGCGCGCCGGTAGCGGATCAGGGGCGGGAATAATTCTTGACTTGCCCGCCCGCCTGACCTATCTTCTTCACCTCTCCTCATAACCTTCTGGAATTGCGCGGGCATTCCTCATTTATAAACCTCTGTATCAGCACTAATCTCATCAAATCTCGCTTTCCCCCGCGGGTTTGATCACCGTGCTCTCACAGATTCATCGTGTCAAAATCCGAGTCGTCGAAAGACAAACAAAGGGGGAGTCGTCTTGCTCACCGAACAAGTTCTACGGGCCGGTGTGACCCGGACTAACCGGGACGCCCGGGTGACTCCCCGGGCGGTCTTCACAGTCACGCTGTTGAGTCTTTTTGCTTTAACGGCCGGTAAGGCCGGGGGGCAGACGCCGACGCCGGGCGGCTGTGAGTCTCATTTCGCCAGCGACTTTACCGTCGCCACTAATTTCAGCGCGCCCTATTCCGCCGGTCAGGTGATAGACCTGGGCGTCTTCTCCTACGTATACCAAACTTGTGCTGAGGCGACGTTAACGGCCGTCATGTACGAAGGCCCGTTTGGTGACACTTCCAGACCCGTCTTCACTTCAACCACCGGGGCCTTGCGCCCGCAGCCGATTTACACCACCGTCACTCTCAGTGGGAGCACGTCCTTCTGGGCCAGCCTGACGCTGAGTCCGCCGGGCTCCCCGCCCGTAGTAAAACACTCGTCTAACGTCCTCGCCATTACGGTGTCGCCAGCTCCGCCGCCCACGCCGACGCAGGGCGCCACCATCCAGTTCGCCTCGACGGCGCAGTCGGCGGGCGAGGCTTCAGGCGCGGCACAGATCGTCGTCACCCGCACCGGCGACACCAGCACGACTTCGGCAGTCGACGTGCGCACGGTTGACGACACACGCGCCGTGCGCTGCGACGACACGGCGAGCGCGCCCGGCACCGCCTTCGCGCGCTGCGACTACGCGACGACCGTGCAGACCGTCACCTTCGCGCCGGGCGAGACCTCGAAGACCGTCAACGTCCCCCTGGTCAACGACTCGTACGTCGAGCCGGACGAGACCACGCAGCTCGCGCTCTCGAACCCGACGAACGGCGCAGCCATCGGCGCGCCCACCGCCACCCTGACCATCGTCTCTGACGACGCGCCCGGCGCGTCGAACCCGGTGGTCTCGACCGACTACGGCTTCTTCGTGCGCCAGCAGTACCTCGACTTCTTCGGCCGCGAGCCCGACGCCGGCGGCTTCCAGGCCTGGAAGGGCACGCTCGACAACTGCCCCGACCCCTTCAACTCTAGCCCGACCAGCCTGTCGGCCAACTGCGACCGCGTCTCGGTCTCGAAGAACTTCTTCCGCTCGACCGAGTTCGAGCTTAAGGGCCGCTTCGTCTTCGACTTCTACAAGGCGGCGCTCGGACGGCTCCCGCGCTACAGTGAGATCATCCCCGACATGGCGGGGCTGACGGCCGTCGATAACGCCGGGTTCTTCGCCCGGAAGGCCGCCTTCACCGACTCGTTCGTGCAGCGCCCGGAGTTCAAGTCGCTCTACGACGCGTTGACGAATCAACAGTTCATCGACGCGCTGATGGGGCGCTATAATCTGGCGTCCGTGACGACCGCCAACCCGGCGTCTCCGGACGACACCTCCTCACCCAGGGTTACCCTGACGAGGGGCGATCTCACGAGCCGGCTGAGCGGCGCGACGCTGACGCGGGCGCAGGCCCTGCGCGCCGTCGCGGACTCGGACGAGGTGCGGGCGGCGGAGGCGAACTCATCGTTCGTCGCCATGCAGTACTTCGGCTACTTAAGGCGTGACCCGGACCAGGGCGGTTACAACGACTGGCTGCGCACCATCGACGCCAACCCTAACGACATCCGCTCGATGGTCAACGGCTTCATGAACTCGCAGGAGTACCGGCTCCGCTTCGGTCAGCAGTAAGCGATAAAGGAAGGACGGGTAAGAGGGGCGCGCGTACCTCTTAAGACTCGCGCGCCTCTCTATTTAGATTAGCCAGGAGACCCACCACGCGAGACGGCCCCGCGAGTCACACAGATTCGCGGGGCCGCTTCGTGTTCCACGGTCGTGCGCCGCGCGAGTCTGAGGCGGCAGGGTGTGAAGATGACGGGATCGTGAGGGGCCGAGTTTGGACACCTTCATCCGCGCCCAATCTCAACACCCCTTCGTTACAAACAGAACGAGGAGGACGGTAAGCACGCCGGCCACGAAGCCTACGACGGCCACGGAAGTTTTGTCGGTCCTGTTTTCGCCATCCTTCATATCATTAACTCCCGTGTCCGTCCGGATAATTGAGTGGCTACGAGCTGTTGCGCCGGTTCGTCGGCGATAGCCGCCCGACGCGCGCCGTCAACAGCCGCGCCGCGCGGTTGAGTTTGAGAGTCGCGCTGATTCGTGGCCGGATGCGTGCCGTTGTTCGGCGGCGCGTCGGCCCTTAGTCCGAGCAGCGCGCTTCGATGACCGTCTTGGCCTTGCGCACGAATTCCGCGGCCCACGCTTCGGGCGACTGATCGCGCTCCTGGTTGCGCGAGGCGCGGAACACCTTTGTGATCAGGCCGTCCGCGCTCTCGGCATCCAGGAGCCTCTGAAGTCCCTTAGCCAGGAGCTGGCGACCCGCTTCGGTGATACCGGCGTCCCCCACGCTCTTGGCCGTCGCGGTGCAGCGGCCCCCGCTCACACGGATCGGGTCCTTGCCTCTCCACCCTTCGAGTCTTGCTTTCTTCTCGCTGGAGGCGGAGTAGCCGAAGGTCGAGCCCATGTCGCTCACGTAGAACACCGCTTGGCCCGGCTCGCAGGTCAGGCTGTTGTCGGCGTTCTTCTTCCACTCCAGGCAGGCGAACTTCTGGTTGTCGGTTTTGGTGTCCCCGTGGTCGATGAAGGCGAGCCAGAGCTTGAAGGCGTCTATCTGGGCGCGCGCCGCGCCCCCCTGGAGCAGGCGCGCCAGCGACTCGCCGAGCGGCGCGGCGTCCTTGTGGTCGCAGTCCACGTCGATGCCGCGGCCGATGTGCAGCTCGACGCCGGCGGCCGGCTGCGAGGGCGAGAAGGGCGCGCCCTGGAAGCGGCTCGTCAGGCTCTTTTCGCAGTCGGGGCACGTCACGTCGGCCACCCACTCGTCGTCGGCGAAGAAGCCGAGTGCCTTCGAGAAGCGCGAGGAGAGGAACTCGCCGTAGATTTCGCCGTTGCGTTTTTCGCGCGACGGGCCCTTGAAGTGCGGCTTCACCTTGTAGCGGATCAACTCGCCGTCCTCGTCCACGACGCCCTCGACCGAGCAGTGGAACTTCGGCGTGGTGCCCTCGCCCTTGTTCGGGTCCCTGTTGGCGACGCAGTTGAACGGCTTCGCCAGGCCGTCCTCGCCAACTTCGGGCGCGCCTTTACGCGGCCCGGTCGCCGGGTTGTAGCCGAGCACGGGATCGTAGCCGGGGTCGGGCTCCTGCCAGACCTTCGCGCCCCGCTCGGCCTGCGCGCGCGCCTCGCGCGTGAAGCAGGATTTCTGGGCCGCGCCCGGCCACGCGGCGACGAGGAAGAGCAGCGGTGCGGCGAGTATTAACAGGATGCGAAACATGTTTGCGCCTTTCGTCATGCGAAGAGTGAAGAATTCTTTCGGATACTAAAACTAACTGTCGGGTCGGTACAACTGTTTGGGAGATGTGCCTGAGTATATCACCACGCGGCGGGCCGTCGCGGGAATGGGAAACGGGGCGGGCTTAAGTTACACTCGGAGTCACCTCCCCGCGGTCGTAATCCCTGCAAGTCCGGCTAAAGCGAACATGAACAAACATACTTTCGTCGTCGCCCTCGCGCGCCGCGCGGCCGGGGCCGCCGCGCTCAGCGCCGCGCTCGCCGCGTCCGCACACCTCGCCGCCGCCGCGCCCGCGTGGGAGGCGCGGCTCGACGGCGACGTGCGCTTCTACCAGCAGACGGAACTGGGCGTCGTCGTCGCCGGCACGGGGCGTTCGCTCTACGCCGTTGACGGCGAGACGGGCGAGACGCTGTGGCGGCGCAAGGACGCGCGCTTCGACGAGGGTGACGTGGCGGCCGTGCCGGGCACGGACTTCCTGCTCGCCTCCTACGAGCGCGACGGCCGCTCGCAGCTCGAAGCGGTGGACGTGCTCACCGGCGCGACCCTGTGGCGAAGCCCGCGCGTGCGCGGCGGCGTCGCCCAGATGGCCGTGGACGCAGAGGACGGGCTGCTCGCCGTCGTCACCCTGCGCGACGCGAGGGAGCGAGCACGCGAAGGGTTCAAACGCAAGCCCACCGTCCACGTCCTCGACCTCGCCACGGGCCGCGAGCTGTGGGAGCACAAGCTCGACTCCGAGATCGAGCTGATGCCCTCGGAGTGGCCGGGCGAAGACTCGG
>DATLMC010000127.1:0-49429 GCA_035537435.1 Pyrinomonadaceae bacterium
AATCACACGCTCTTCGCCAAACTCTTCGAGCAACCCGTCCGTCACCTTAAACGCGCCGCCGTAAGCGCCCACGTCCTCGCCGATACAGAAGACAGCCGGGTCGCGCTCCATCTCTTCCCAGATGCCCTGACGAATCGCCTCGACGAACGTCGCCACGCCGCCGCGCGCCGGGCGGTTCGACTTGTGCTCTTTTTTAACTGCGGTTGACATAGAATTTTTCCGCGCCGCCGCCTATTCGCCCCGCGGCCCGCGCCGCTTCCAGTCCTCTTCGGTCGCGTCGGCCTCGACGAAGTAGCAGTAGCGGCCGAAGTCGAAGGCGACCGGCTCGCTCAGGTAGGCCGAGACGAACTCCACGTCCTTCGGCATGACCATGTAACAGTAGTACATCGCGGGGTCGCCGCCGTCGGGGTTGAACCACTCCCTGAACTTCCCCAGATCGAAATTCGTGAGCCGGTGCTCGGCGACGAACTCCTCTTCGGGGTTGCTGAACACCGTCAGCACGCGCCCGACTTCGGGGCCGTCGCCCGCGTTTTCGACCGGCTCGTTCATAAATGACTCGGCTCCGCTCAATGATTAATCCCTGCCGAACACTTTCGGGCGGAAGGCCGGCGCGACGACCTCGTTGTCGAAGACGTTGTAGGCAGCGCGCTCGGCGTCGGGCATGGGCGACGACTCGGCCCACGCCGAGTCTTCCTCGATCTCGCGCCGCACGTCGGCCGCGATCTCGTCAAGCTTCTCCTGGGTAGCGATGCCCTGCGCCAGCAGGTGGCGCGCGTAGCGATCCACGGGGTCGCGCTTCTCCCAGAAGTCCAGCTCGCCTTCGGGCAGGTAGCGCTGATCGTCGTGCTCGGCGTGCCCGCGCCGCCGGTACGTCTTCGCCTCGATGAGCGCCGCGCCGCCGCCCCCGCGCGCTCTCTCGACCGCCTCGCGCGTGACCTCGTAACACTCGACGACGTCGTTCCCGTCCACGATGTAACCGGGGATGTTGTAGCCCGCCGCTTTATCGGCGAGGTTCTCGACCGCCGTCTGCAACCGCGTCGGCGTCGAGTAGGCGTACCAGTTGTACTCGGCGACGACGACGAGCGGCAACTTCTGCACGGCGGCGAAGTTCAACCCCTCGTGGAACGCGCCCGTACTCATCCCGCCGTCGCCGATGTAGGCGACCGCGACCGTGTCGAGATGCCGCATCCGCGCGCCGAGCGCGATGCCGGTCATCACGGGGATCATGTCGCCGAGGTGCGAGATCGGCCCGATGAAACCTTTCGACACGTCGCCGAAGTGGATGTTGAGGTCGCGCCCCTCGGAAGGCCCCCAGGCCTTCGCCATGTACTGCGCGAAAATCTCGCGCGGGCGGACGCCCTTCACCAGCACCGCGCCGAGGTCGCGAATCAGAGGCGCGATGAAGTCGGTGGGCTTCAGGGCGTAAGCCGTGCCGACGGCCGTCGCCTCCTGCCCCAGTGAGCGGAAGACGCCGCCGACGACCTTCGTCTGCCGGTAGAGCGCGACCAGCTTTTCCTCGACCACGCGCGTGAGCAGGAGATACCTGTACAGCTCAAGCATCTGCTCCGTAGTGAGCGTCGTCTCCGCGCGGCACAGTGCGTCCTCCGCCGGGAGCCGATAGCTCCCCACGACGTTGGGGAGCTTGCTCGCGCCCGCGCCGTTCGACGCCGCGCCGCCCTCGCCCGCGGCGTCTTTACCGCGCGCCTGCTTCGACGCGCCGCGCGCGGCCTTCGCTTTAGTCTCAGTCTTCATAAAAACGTCAGTGGTCAGTCGTCCGTGGTCAGTTGTTTTCCCTTCTCACCGAATGCGAGTGGTTAAAATGTTAGCTGCCGCTCGTGCGTCACAAACGACGGACGACGGACGACTGACCACGGACAGCTCTTAGAAATGAATCGTCAGATCGTGGACGCCCTCGGCGGCCTCCATGACGGACTCGGAGACGGTCGGGTGCGCGTGGATCGTGCGCCCCAACTCTTCCGCCGTCGATTCGAGGCGCATCGCGACGATGCACTCGTGGATGATCTCGGTGGCGTGCGGCCCGATGACGTGCGCGCCGAGGATCTCGTCGTACTTCTTGTCGGCGACGATCTTGACGAAGCCCTCCTCCTCGCCGAGGATGCGCGCCTTGCCCGAGGCGGAGAAGGGGAACTTCCCCGTCTTCACGTCGTAACCTTCCTCGCGCGCCTTCGCCTCCGTCAAGCCGACCGACGCCACCTCCGGGTCGCAGTAGGTGCACGAGGGCACCTGCCGCATGTTGATCGGCCGCGGGTTCTGACCCGCGATCTGCTCGACGACGAGGATGCCCTCCTTCGACGCGAGGTGCGCGAGCCAGGGCGTCGGGATCACGTCGCCGATGGCGAAAACTCCGGGCTCGCCCGTCCGACAAAATTCGTCGACCTGCACGCTCCCGCGCTCGACCTTGATCTTCGTGCCTTCGACGCCTAAGCCTTCGAGGTAGGGCATCCGGCCGACGGCGACTAAAAGCATCTCGGCTTCGAGCGCCACGTCGCCGCCCTTCGCGTCCTTGCCGGTGACACGCACTCCCGCGTCGGTCTTCTCGACCTTGTCCAGCTTCGTCCCCGTCAGCGCGTTGATCTTGCGCTTGCGGAAAGCCTTCTCGATCTCTTTCGAGACCTCCTCGTCTTCGAGCGGCATCAGGCGCGGCATCAGCTCGACGACGGTCGTCTGCGCGCCGAAGCGCGAGTAGACGGACGCGAACTCGATGCCGACCGCGCCGGAGCCCATCACGATCAGCGACTTCGGCACGTCCTTGAGTTCGAGGATGTGATCGCTGTTGACGATCTTCACGCCGTCGGTCTCGAAGCCGGGGATGGGCCGGACGACCGAGCCCGTCGCGATGATGATGTTCTTCGTCTCGACGGTCTGCTTCGCGCCGTCCGCCCCCGTCACTTCGACCTTGCCGGGGAGCGCGAGCCTGCCCGTGCCGTTGAAGACCGTGACCTTGTTCTTCTTCATCAGGAAGGAGACGCCCGCGGAGTTCTTCGTCACGACCTTGTCTTTGCGCTTCTGCACGTCGGCGAAGGCGAGCTGGATGCCCGTCGCCTGCACGCCGAAGTCCGCGGCGTGCTGCATCTGCTCGTAGACGTGCGCCGACATCAAAAGCTGCTTCGTCGGGATGCAGCCGCGCAGGCCGCACGTCCCGCCGAGCCGCTTGTCACGCTCGATGATCGCCACTTTGAGGCCGAGTTGCGCGCCGCGGATGGCGGCGACGTAGCCGCCGGGTCCCGCGCCGATGATCGTCACGTCAAACTGTTCTGTCGCCAAGTTTCACTCTCCAGCGTCGGCCGACACGCGCCGCGCGCCCGTGCGCGCGCGCGCGCCGCGTCGCACGAATCCGTCGGTCAGTATTTTGGGTGGTATTGCAAAGCAGGATTATAATGGTTCCCGGCTTTTTTTTCATCCGGCGGCGGGAGAATAGATCGGTGCGACACTCAGAGGGCTTCCTGAAGTTGGTCGAAGACGCCAGGGCGCGCGTGCGCGAAGTTTCCGTGGGCGAGGCGCAATCGCGCCTGAAAGCGAACACGGCGGCGCGGCTCATCGACGTGCGCGAGGACAGCGAGTGGCAGAAGGGTCACGCCGCCGGCGCGGAGCACCTCGGGCGCGGCGTCATCGAACGCGACGTGGAGCAGGCGCACCCGGACAAGGACGCGGAGCTGATCCTCTACTGCGGCGGCGGCTTCCGCTCCGCCCTCGCCGCCGACAACCTGCAACGCATGGGCTACCGGCGTGTCTACTCGATGGCCGGCGGCTGGAAAGCCTGGCGCGAAGCGGGCGCGCCCGTCGAAGGCGAGTGACCGCCGCCCCACCAGGCCCCTCCACTTTCACGTAACACGCGGCGCACGCCTCACTCAAGGACGCCTCCGCATGAGGAGGACGAAAGCCTTCTGCCCTTCGCCCGCGAACTCGAACCGCCGCCCCGCCTCGTAGCCGCGCCCGCGCAAAAGTTTCAGCACCGCGTTCTCGTCGTCCGGCCCCGCGCCGCGCAGCGCCACCCAGAACTCGTCTTCGCGCATCGCCGCGTCTACCGTTTCGACCGACACGTCCGCGAAGCCGCGCGGGAGGAAGAAGGCGCGGTCGTCGAGGACGCCCGGCGCGTCGCGCACGACCGCGACGCTCAGACCCTTCTCGCCGCGCGCGCTGAGCGCGTACCAGAGTTGGTACGCGACCAAATCCTCGAAGGCGTAAATTTTGATCGCCGCGCCCGCGTCGCGCGTCGGGTCGGCCGCGGGCGCGGCGTCGCGCGCCGTCACGCCCGCGGCCGCCCTTTCATCGCGCGCGGCTTCCCTCTTCTCATCGCGCGCGGCTTCCGTCTTTTCATCGCGTGCGGCTTGAAGCGCCAGCGGCTCCCACGCGCACCACACGGGCACGGGCGGGCGGCGCGCGACGGCGACCACGCACGCGAGCGCGAGCCAGCAGCCGAGCAGGAGCTTGAGCGTGACAGAGAGCCAGCGCGGGCGAAAACTTTCGAGCGCGTGCGCCGCGAGCAACAGGTACGCCGGCGCGACGACGATGAGGTGGCGCGCCCCCCACACAGACTGCGGCAGGACTTGCGCCAGCGCGAAGGCGACGACCGCCGGGGCGAACGCGAAGAAGACGAGGAACGCGACCGCGCCCCGCCCTTCGTTCGCGTCGTCCGCGCTCGCTTTGTTCGCGTCGTCCACATTCGCCTTGTTCGCGTCGTCCGCACTCACCTGCCGCGCGCCGACAGAATCGTCCCGGTTCGCGCTGACAGGGTCGTCCCGGTTCGTGCGCCGCGCGAGCGCGCGCCAGCAGAGGGCGGCGAGCGGCGGCGCGAAGATCAGAACGGCGAGCGCGAGATCGACGCCGAGCACCGCGGGCTCGTTCGACTGCTGTCGCGCGCGGAAAGGCTCGTGCAGCGCGAGGTACGGCTCGAAGAGTTCGCGCCAAGCAGGCCGCGCCGCCCACCCCAGGTTCTGCTCCAACCCGCCGCCCGCCCCCGACGCCGCGCGCCACACGGCCCAGACCCACGGCACAAAGCACCCCGCGAGCGCGACGAACGACGCCGCGAACAACTTCAACTTCGCGCGCGCGAAGGCCGCCACGTACACGACTTCGAGCGCGACGACGAGCCACCCGAAGTAGTGCGTGTAGACCAGCAGCAGGTTCGCGACGAACAGCGCGACGGCTCCGCGCCGCGCGTCAGCCGCAGACGAGTTGCAATAACGCGCGAAGAGCCACAGCGAGCACGCCGCGAACAGCAGCAGCGGGCTATACATCCGCACCTCCTGCGCGTACTTGATGAGCGTCCCGCTCACCGCCGCGAGCACGAGCGCAAGACCAATCGTGCGCGCCCCCAACCGCAGCTCCCGCGCCAGCATCACGACCGGAAATATCGCCATCACCGACGCGACGACCGGCAGCATCCGCAGCCACCACACCGACCCCGCCCCGAACGCGCCCGCCCACACCTTCAGCACCGCGTAGAACAACGGCGGGTGAATCAGATCGAGCGCGACGAACCTCCACATCCCGCCCCACCCATGCCACGCCGCCGCGTGCACCCCGAACACCTCGTCAAACCACAAACACGCCGCATCCAGACGCCACACACGCGCCCCAACGTATAGCGCGCAAGCGAGGGCGATTAGCGCGAGAGCGCCGCCGCGCCGCGTCGCGTCGTCCGGCGCGTCGAAACTAAATTCTCTTCTTTGCCGTGCCCTCATCGTGACGAACGTCTAGCAGCTACGGGCAACAAAAGTCTAGACTGCCGATGCGATGCGGCAGATAATACGCCGCGCTTCGACGCGCAGGCTTCAACGTAGAAGCGTCCGGCTGGTGGGATCAAAACATGGATACCTCACCCGATTTTTTGATGAGACTGTATAACCTCTGGCACAGCCTCCGCGAAGGTATTAGAGATAATATCCTCGCTGATGTGATGGTGGCGGTCGGGTTAGGCACGGCGGCTGTATTCCGTAAGGCAATCGTCGGCAGTCTTAAACGTTTCTTCAAAGGAAACGCGCCGCCCGCTCAGCCCCCTCAAATACAACAGACCCCTCCGCCGCCGCCACCACAGAAAGTCATAGTCGAAATCGACACAACACGACTCACCGCAGCTCCGACACCCGAATCACCAAAGACTGAGCCGCCGAAAGTCGAACCGCCCGCGCCTTCCCCTGAGTTTCTGCGACAGCCCCACTTTGGCTTCGTCTCGCGCCGCGACGAGGAGGGGCGCGACATCATCGGTCGCTTGAAAGTAGAACTCGCGCCCCGCCGTAATAAGTTGGTCACGCTGTCGGGGGCGGGAGGCGTTGGCAAGACGACGCTCGCGGTGGAAGCGTTCCGGGTATTGGGTAAGACTTACAAAGAACACCTCGCGTGGAGCGACGCGACGGGGCGCGCGGGTTACACACTCGCGACGCTGCTCGACGAAGTGGCGACGCAGTTGGGGCGCGTGGACTTGCGCGCGCTCGCGCCCGAAGCGAAAGAGGCGGCGGTGCGCGCCGTCGTCGCTGAACATCCGGCGCTCGTCGTGCTCGACAACTACGAGACGATTGATAAAGCCGAACAGGAACGCATCGAGCACTGGCTCGCACACACGCAATGCTGCGCGCTCATCACTTCGCGGCAGCCGATTAGAAGCACGCTCAACGTCGTCATCCCGACGATGCCTCCAGACGAGGCGCAAGAGTTTTTGGAGAAGCGGATCGCGCAGACGCTGGACGCGCAAATCTTCTCGCCGGAAGTACGCCAGCGCATCTACGTGACGGCGGAGGGCAACCCGTTTCTGATGGAGTGGGTGGTAGCGCAAATCGACAACGCGCAGGAGCCGGACAAGGTGCTGGATGAATTGATGCACGGCGAGGGCGACGCCGCCGAGCGCGTCTTCGGTCGCTCCTTCAACTTGCCGCAGGTCGGCGAAGACGGTCGCGCCGTGCTGCTCGCCCTGTCGTTGTTCGTGCCGAGCGCGTCGCGCCCCGCGCTCGCCGCCGTCGCTGGCTTCGGCGATGATGAGAAGCGTCTGAACGCGGCGATCAAAAGCCTCCATGCGTTGTGGCTCGTCAAGGGCCTGGACGGAAATCGCCGCTTCACCGTGGAAGGGCTAACACGCAGCCTGACGAGAGTGCGCCTGTCAAAGAGCGGGCGCGAGGACGAGTTCCGCCAGCGATTCATCGCATACTTCCTTCAATACGCCATAGGCCACCGGCAGAAGACACCGGAAGATTACGACGCGCTGGAAGCAGAGAGGGACAACCTGTTGAGCGCGGCTGACGCGGCGTTCGCACGCGAAGATTTGGATAGCGTGCTGAGCATGACGTACGCTTTAGCTGTCCCGCCAAGCGGGATGCTATATGTGCGTGGCTATTGGGATGATGTAGTGCGACGTAATAAACAAGGGCTAGAAGCAGCCAGGTCAGCAAATGACACCTACTCTATAGGTGCGTTTGCGAATTCCCTTGGCTCGATATTATCAAGCCGCGGAGACCATTCGGCGGCGAAAAAAAATTATGAATTGGCGGTAGAGATAGCCCGACAAATAAACGCAGAAGGAGGATTGGCTGCGAGCTTGCACGAGTTAGGCAGGCTCGCGCAAGAGCAAGGCAACATTGAGGAGGCGCGCAGACTCTACGGCGAGAGCCTGGAGATTAAGAAGCGGCTCGGCGACCAGAGCGGCGTCGCCATCACGCTGCACCAATTGGCGACGCTCGCGCAAGAGCGAGGCGAGTTGGGCGAGGCGCGCAGACTCTACGATGAGAGCCTGGAGATCGCGAGGCGGCTCGGCGACCAGGGTGGCGTCGCCATCACGCTGCACGAGCTAGGCAGGCTCGCGCAAGGTCAAGGCGAGTTGGACGAGGCGCGCAAACTCTACGGCGAGAGCTTGGAGATCAACAAGCGGCTCGGCAACCAGAGCAGCGTCGCCACCACGCTCGACGGATTAGGACTACTTGAGAAGGAAGAAGGCAACGTGGCGGAGGCTGTGCGGTTGCTGAGTGAGTCGTTGAGTATTTTTGAGAGGCTTGGATCGCCTAATGCGGAGATAGTGCGTCGGCATTTGGAAGGGTTGAAGGATGAGGCTTGATTAAGAGCGACTAACGGGACTCGACTGTGGGTGTGATGATGTAGGGGCAGGGCTTGTCCCTGCCCGTCGCGTGATAACAACTGGCGTCGCGTGTAATGAATCGACACGGGCAGGGACGAGCCCGGCCCGTTGCGTCATCACAACTGGCGTTGCTCGTAATGGTTCGACGCGGGCAGGGACAAGCCCTGCCCCTACAAGGTTGGGTGGCGTTATCGTTTTTTCGTGCGGGTTGTGGTCTTGCGTCGGATGCCTTCGGTTTTGGTGGGACTTGGTAGACGGTCGGGCAGGTCTACTTCGTCGTCAACGAGGGCTTCCATGTAGACGTTTGCGGCGCGGGCGTATTGCAGGAGAATTTCGAGTGGCGGCTCGTTCTTGTCCAATTCATATTTCGAGATGGAGTAATACGCCACCAAGTCCCCTACGCCCAGACGACTGAGCATGTCCGTCTGAGAAAGACCGAGAGCGTTCCGAATCTGTAAAAGCTTTTCGGCCAGGCGCGCAGGCCGCGGTCGCGCGTGTCCCATCAGGAGTTACCTCCCGACGAGACGTGGACTACGATTGGCGACTTGCTTTTATGGCTAGCTAGCCATAGAATGTGATTCCGCGTAACGGTCGCCGTGAGTGTGAACCTTTCATACTCAACGGCGATGCTCATCTACTCGACGGTTGAGGGTGAGCTACGCATGGAGCCGTTGCCGGATTGGGAAAGAACGCGGCGCAGAAGATAGCAGAGTTCGCGCGACATTTGTAGGGGCACGCGGCACGCCCTCAGCCCGCGCCGCGCCGCAACGCGCGGACGTTGAATCTGAGAAGCTATTTGGAGAGTAGCCCCGGAGGGGCGGAATGTTTATAGACTCGATCCCGGTTGTCAGGTGGAAGCTCCGTCAGGAGCGACATGTCTGGTACATGTCGCTCCTGACGGAGCTTCGGAAGAAAATTGGCTCGTCGGGCTATAAACATCTAGTCCCTACGGGACTCTTAAAACAGCTTCCGCGGGGCTTCTCAAACAGCTTCTGCGGGATTTCTGAAATAGCTTCTGCGGGGCTTCTCAGGCAGCTTCTTAAAGACGCGACGGGCAGGGACGAGCCCTGCCCCTACGGTTCTAACGGGTGTCGCCGCACGCACGTCGGGCTCTGTGGGCGGCGATGAGGGGGCGAGGCAGGGCTCGCCTGTGGTGAGGCGCAGGCGAGTCGCCGCCCCCGGCCTCGCCGAGTCAGTCACTCACGCCTCACGGAGTCAGCGATGCCTCACTCGACCATCCTCTACGCCGAAGACGACGTGATGCTGCGCTCCGCCGTCACGGAACTGCTCGAAGACGCGGGCTGGTCGGTCGACGCGTGCCCGGACGGCAACGCGGCGATGAACCGCATCGCGGGCGGCTTCTCGTACGACCTGCTGCTCTTCGACAACGAGTTGCCGGGCGCGACGGGGGTGGAACTGACGCGCTACGCGCGCAGCCTCCCGCGCTATCGCGGCACGCCGATCATCGTGCTCTCTGCGGGCGCGCACGAGGCGGAGGCGCGCGGTGCGGGCGCGGACGAGTTCCTGCGCAAGCCGGAGGACGTGTCGCGGCTCGTCGGGGTCGTCGCGTCGCTCGTCGCGGCGAAGCGCGGGGTGTGAGCACTCGAACGAGCACCGCTCACGGTTCGGCCGCCCGTAAAACGTCACGCGGCGCGACGCGCGCGCAGGGGGCATCGGCGCGGCGCGACCCGCCGCCACTAAACACTGACGAGTCCCGCCCGCCGGACGCCCCGCGCGGTGTCCGGCGGGCGGGACTTTGTGTTGTACAATTCCGTCGGCAATCCTAAACATCTCGCGGCGCGGCGCGGTAGTTCTGCGCGCGCGCACGCGCACGACCGGAGAGGAAAGATTCCGCATGGAGAGCGACGCGGTTGGGCCAAAGACCGGGGGGGCGCGAGAGGGCACAGCGCGCGCGGCGACGCGCACGGAGACGGACTCGATGGGCGCGGTCGAGGTGGCGTCCGACAGGTACTGGGGGGCACAGACGGAGCGCTCGCTCCACCATTTCAACATCGGCTCCGACGTGATGCCGCGCGAGATGATCCGCGCGCTCGGGCTTTTGAAGAAGGCCGCCGCGCTCGTCAACGAAGACCTCGGCAAGTTGTCGGCTGACAAGGCGCGGCTGATCGCGCAGGCGGCGGACGAGGTGATCGAGGGCAAGCTGGACGATCATTTCCCCCTGCGCGTGTGGCAGACGGGATCGGGGACGCAGACGAACATGAACGCCAACGAGGTCATCTCGAACCGCGCGATTGAGATCGCGGGGGGCGTGCTGGGGTCGAAGCAGCCGATTCACCCGAACGACGACGTGAACATGTCGCAGTCGTCGAACGACACGTTCCCGACGGCCATGCACGTCGCCGCCGCCGAGCAGTTGAACGCGCTCATCCCCGCCATCCAACAGTTGCGCGACGCGCTCGACGCGAAGGCGCGCGAGTACGCGGACGTGGTGAAGATCGGCCGCACACACTTGCAGGACGCGACGCCCTTGACGGTCGGGCAGGAGTTCTCCGGCTGGGTCAGTCTGCTGGAGCGCGACATCGAGCGCCTGCGGATGGCGCTGCCCGGCCTCTACGATCTGGCGATCGGCGGGACGGCGGTCGGGACGGGCTTGAACGCGCACCCGGAGTTCGCCGAGAGAGCCGCCCGGAAGATCGCGGAGCTGACGGGGCTGCCCTTCAAGTCGCACCCGAACAAGTTCGCCGCCCTCTCGGCCCACGACGAGATCGTGTTCGCGAGCGGCGCGCTGAAAACTTTAGCGGCCTCGCTGATGAAGATCGCGAACGACGTGCGCTGGCTCGCGTCCGGCCCGCGCTGCGGGCTCGGCGAACTATCCCTGCCGGAGAACGAGCCGGGCTCCTCGATCATGCCGGGCAAGGTCAACCCGACGCAGAGCGAGGCGATGACGATGGTCGCGGCGCAGGTTCTGGGCAACGATGCGGCGATAGGCTTCGCGGGCTCGCAAGGCAACTTCGAGCTGAACGTCTTCAAGCCCGTGATGATCCACAACCTGCTCCACTCCGTCCGGCTGTTGAAAGACTCCGCGCGCGGCTTCGTCGAGTTCTGCGTCCGCGGCATCGAGTTGAACCGCGCGCAGATCGACTCGCACCTGCGCGGCTCGCTGATGCTCGTCACGGCGCTGAACCCGCACGTCGGCTACGACAACGCGGCGCGGATCGCGAAGAACGCGCACAAGCGCGGCATCTCCCTGCGCGAGTCGGCAATCGAGCTGGGGCTGTTGACCGGCGAGCAGTTCGACGAATACGTCAAGCCGGAAGAGATGACGCACCCTTGAGGCGGCGGCTAAGGCGGCGCGGCGCGCGGGCGTCGGCCGGAGACCCAGCGGGGGTGGGCGCGGGGGCGACAACGTTGCCGCCCCCGCGCCCACGCCCTCACGTGTGGTTGCGGTCGGGCGAGAGTCTCACTCTTGTGAGTAGTTGGGGTCGGGCGAGATCGTCACAGGCCCGACGATGTTCGTGCCGTTCAGGTAGGTCGCGACCCTGTAGAGCGTGACCGCGGCCGCCGACCCGGTGTTGTTTCTGATCCCCGCGCCGACGTTCAGCGTGAAGGTGGTGTCGGAGATCTTCACGGTGGGATTCCCGGCGATCGCGATCCCGTCGCCGGGGCTGGGCGTGTTGGACGGCCCGCCTATGCGACGCCCGTTCCCCTCGAAATGTGATCTCATGACGACGATGTTAGCGGGGCCGTTGATGTTCACGCCGATCCCCAGGTTGTTCGTGAAGCGGCAGTTGTCGATCACCACGTTACTGAAGCCGGTAATGCCGACGGGCTCTAAATAGTTACGGAAGGTCAGGTTGCGGAGCGTGACTATGCGGTCGGGGAAGGCAGACGTGTAGGTGATGAGGAACGCGCCCCTCTGCTGGCGGTCGGTGTTACCGCCGACCGGGTCGCCCTGGAACACGGCGTCGATGTTAGCGACCACGCCGGGCGCGGCTTCTATCGTCACGTTGCCGGGGGCGGCGCTGCCTCCGGGGAAGCCGGGGACTGCGTTGCCGATCACTTGCGGAGGCTCCGAGAATCGTCCGGAGGCGACGATCAGAACCGTGCCGTTACTGTTAGCGCCCGTGCCGGCAGACGCGCCCGTGCCCGGGCCGAGCGCCGCCGTCAGCGTGCCGAAGATGCGATCGGCGCCGTCCGTGTCCTCGGCCGTGCCGATGCGCCCGTCGCCGTCCCAATCACCGCAGATGCCCCCGGAGGTACCGCCCCCGGTCCCCGGTACGGTGGGAACTTGGGTCTGACCCGGCACGGGGCTGTCGCAGTTTCCTTCGACGAGCACGGGGTGGTTCGCCGAGACTTCCGCGCCCCCCCAGAAGGACGTGCCGGCGAACAGCGCGAGAGCCAGGAGCGGGAATAGTGCGAGCCGCGCGCGGCGGGCGGTCAGCAGGCTGTAAGAATATTTCATTGCTCATTCTCCTTAGGTCGCGGGGGCGAGAGTTTCACGCGGCGCGCGTCCCCCGGAAGACGCTGCCGCGCGGAGCTGTCGGGGCTCTGGTTATGGTCGAATTATGTCAAGCCGACGAGTCGGGCGGGTGGGATCGAAGACTCTCTAAATGGCTTGACGACGAGCGCGCCCGTGGAGAGGAAGGTGCTCCGACCCCGCGCGCACCAGTCGCGCGGGGTCGGTGGCGGAATCGCCCGTTCAGTCGAATTACGGTTGCTGCTGGAGGTAGCTTATATAATGTTTTCGGGGCGCCGCCAAGAAGATTCCTGCGCGCCCGCGAACTAATTTTCCGCCGCCGGCGTTCAGGCGGTAGGGGGTTAACTTATGAAGCGACTTTTGATCCTGTTGGCGCTCGCGTCCCTATCCGCGTCTCACGCGCCCGCTCAGACCGGCGGCAAAAAACTGAGCAAGGACGAGCGCGCCCGGCAGGAGTTGATGCAGTTGGAGCGCGACATCGGCCGCGCGAACGTCGAGCGCGACGCGGCCTTCTTCGAGCGCGTCGAGGCCGACGAGTTCATCTTCACGGACTCTGCGGGCGGCATCACGCTGAAGAAGGAGGACGTGGCGAGCGTCAAAGCCCCGGCGAACCCCGACTCTCGACTGTTGTCCTACGAGGTGGACGACATGAAGGTGACGCTCTACGACGACACGGCGGTCGTCACGGGCCGCGTCACGCAGAGGGGCGTCTTCAAGGGTCAGGAGTGGACGGGGCAGAGCCGCTTCACGGACGTGTTCGTCTGGCGCGACAAGCGCTGGCAGATCGTCGCCGGCCACTCGTCGCGCATCCCCGCGCCGCGCAAGTGACGCCCCACGGCCGCCCGCCGGCAGCCGCCGAAATATCGCCTCAAGGCGGGCGTCTGTCGCATCTAATATCTGTGCGCGAGCCGCGCGAAGCTTCGCGCCGCGCGCGCGCAGATTCTCGCGTCGGGGCGCTGCCGCGCGTGCGCTTGCGCCAAATTTCTCAAAGTGAGATATTCGCTATTTCGCGCCGCCGGCGGGATTCTCAATGTCGAGACCGTGGCGCGCGGGGAGGAGCAAGGAAATGACTGCTGCGATTCTGGAAAGAGCCCCCGCCCTCGAAGACTACTTCGGCCTGTCGGAGCGCGAGCTGAGCGAGCGCATCGAGGCGGCGCGGCGCGGGCTGGGCGCGCGGCTCGTCATCCTCGGCCACCACTACCAGCGCGACGACGTGATCGCCCACGCGGATTTTACGGGCGACTCCTTCAAGCTCTGCCAGCTCCTCTCGGCGCGTCCTGCCGCAGAATACATCGTCTTCTGCGGCGTCCACTTCATGGCCGAGTCGGCGGACATCCTCCAGCCGGGCGATCAGAAAGTGATCCTGCCAGACCTCGGCGCGGGCTGCTCGATGGCCGACATGGCTACGTCAGAGCAGGTCGAGGACGCCTGGGATCAACTCTCTGAGATCGGGGTGGTCGGCGACTTCAAAGTGATGCCGATCACCTACATGAACTCCAGCGCGGCGATCAAAGCCTTCTGCGGGCGTGAAGGCGGCGTGGTCTGCACCTCTTCCAACGCCGTGCCGCTCTTCGACAAGAGCCTCAAAGAAGCCGACAAACTCTTCTTCTTCCCCGACCAGCACCTGGGGAGGAACACCGGCGTCAAGTTCGGCATCCCACTCGACGAGATGGTCTTGTGGGACCCGTTCAAAGAACTCGGCGGCAACACGGCGGAAGAGTTGCGCCGCGCGCGCTTGATTCTGTGGAAGGGCCACTGCTCCGTCCACGGCCGCTTCCGCCCGTGGCACGTCGAGCAGGTGCGCCGGGAGACGCCGGGCATCAAAGTTCTCGTCCACCCCGAATGCGAGCGCGCCGTCGTCGAGATGTCCGACCTGAACGGCTCGACCGAGTTCATCATCAAGACGGTCGGGGAAGCGCCCGCCGGGTCGAAGTGGGCCATCGGCACGGAGGTCAACCTCGTCGACCGCCTCGTCAAGCGGCACCCGGACAAAGAGATTCGCCTGCTCGCGCCCGACCTCTGCATGTGCGCGACGATGTACCGCATCGCGCCGCAGAACCTCGCGTGGGTGCTGGAGTCGCTCGCCGCCGGTCGCGTCGTCAACCAGATCACCGTGCCCGCGGAGACCGCGCGCTTCGCCCGCGTCGCCCTCGACCGGATGCTGGCGATCAAGTAAGAGCCGTGACAGGTAAACCGTGACAGGTGACAGGAGAAGAGCCGTGATGAGTGAACGGTGACGGGTAACAAGAAAAAGTTTTTCCCCCGTCACACGTCACGGCTCACGTCTTTTCCTGTCACCTGTCACACGTCACCTTCCTTATGGCTGATGCGAAAGACAAGGTCGCGGAGAACGTCCCCGGCACGTACTACGTCGACAGCGCCTGCATCGACTGCGACGTGTGCCGCGACACCGCCCCCGACAACTTCACGCGCAACGACCGGGGCGGCTACTCCTACGTCTACCGGCAGCCCCAGACGGACGACGAGCGCGCCCTCTGTGAAGAAGCCCTCGTCTCCTGCCCCGTCGAAGCCATCGGCAGCGACGGCTGATTGCGTTTAAGCTTTTGTCGGATCTAAAAATTCTAGAGGCCGCACAGCCAGCGTGAGAGTGAAGCCACCTGATCGTCGTTCGTTAAGTTCGCAGCGTTATCGAGCGTCCCGGCTTCCAGTTCAGCCCAAATCTCCCCCGCCATCTTCTTCGCGATTGCCGCAGCGATGAAAAAAGTGTGTGGCTTCTTCTCGTAAGGCTCGAAGGCTCTGCGTATTCTATCGAGCGCGGCTTTTGCCGTTTTCCCGCCGTGCTCATCTGCGCCGCCCGGATCGATTCCGCCCTTGAGTTCACCGAGCGCGATGTAAGCTGCAGGAGAGCGGATGGCAGCTTGTAAATCATCGGGACGGCACGCGAGCAGACACAGATCGATATTGTTTTTAATGAACGGAACAGTCAGGTTGAAGCGGACTGTACGCTGCTTCTTTCCCGTTCCCCAACTCAACCCAGATAGGTGTAATTCAATGTCAGAATCTTCATCAGGCACCGGCATCCAAATATTCTTATTCTTATTTGTCTTAGGTAGCCATAGATAAGATATACCAGCCAATGCGAGAGTCGATATTAAGGCACGACTAAGTTTCCTCTCAGCTAACACTCCACCGACGTTTCGCATCGAGCCGCCTAGCGTGTCGCCGCGCGTTAGGAGGAATCTGTACACAAGCTCCTCAACGAAATTCGATCCCGCAGGTTCGAGAAACTTTTCGATCAATATCTGGATGGCAGCAGACTTGTCTTCAGATCGTAGATATTTGGTGGCTTTGTCTGATACTCCGGCGGCGGTGAGAAGGGCTGAGTGGATTCCTTCGATTTCGATAAGTTCGCTGGGACGGGTTGCGCCCGAAGCAGCTACTTTGAGTGCGCGCGCCTGCTCGATGAAGGGCGTGGCTCGCCGGTTCTTCTCTAACGCCAACTCAACGAAGCCCGCGCGGGTATCCTCGTAGCAAGTGACAAGATTGTCGCTCGATTTAAGGTGGAGACGATATGGCTTTGGCTTAGCCATCAATTTTTTCTCCAGACGTACACGCACTTCCTTAACGGGTCTCGTCCGTGCTGACCCATCTGCTGGCTGCTGTTACCCTTGCCGCCCGGCAGCACAAGAATCTTCTCCGCGCGAAAGCCCAGACGTTCGGCGATGTCGGAGAGGATAAGATCGACTGAGATGCTCGCCCCAGCGTAGCGGACATTGTCGTTGACCATGAGGAGTGGCGCGCCCGGCTTGAGCACGCGCGCGCACTCAGCGATGACGCAAGCCATCTCGTAGAAGTACCCGCGCACCATCCGCGGGATGCCGTTGTTGTTCAGGCAGCCTTCTGCCTTCTCCTCTTCCAAGTATCTCAGCACCGCTTGCAATAACTCTTGATCATCAGCGGCAGCGATTGCGGCAGCCCACCGCGGATTCATCGAGAGCAGGTCTTTGGCGCGGTTCTCTACCGTACAACTCAACATCTCTTGGCGAAGGCGGATCAATTCTTGTTCGCCGACCCCGAGCAACGCGAGTTCTAGGGCGTAAGTCCTCGTATAGTCGTAGCGGTTGCAGTACGGAGGTGAAGTAATGACGGCTTCGTAATCTTCATCGGGTAGCGCGGGCAACACTTCGAGACAGGAACCCGGATACAGTTTCGTACCGCCGCGACGCCGCTCGACAGGGAACAACTCGTCGGGTTGATCCAGCGTTTCCAGATCGCGCGTGATCTCTTCCAGCTTGGCAGAGATAGCTGCACCGAAACCGAGGATCCGCCCTTTGTCGAAAGGCTTAGTGCCCGGTCTCCTCCCGGAGCGGTAGTCCCAGCGCAAGTATTGTCCGTCTTTGCGGGTGAAGCTGACTGACTCCAACACGCACAGCAACGCGAACCGCAAGACGATCCGCACGCGCTCGCTCTCACGCTCGCCCGCGCCGACGTATTTCTCGATTTCTGTGAGCGTCTGCTCCGGGTAAGCTCCGCGTGTGATACGCAGTTCCGGCACGACTCGTCGAATCTCTGACCGCTCCCACGGGCGCGTGAGATACCAGCGACGGATGGCTTCGACGTCCTCGGTTGTAAATTCGTTCTCTAAAACTTCTCTCGTGAGAATGATCTGTTGACCGATGGGTAATAGTTCGATCCCTTCGGCGCGGATACCGAGTGCACTGGCGACGAAGAGGGTTGTCCCACTGCCTGCGAACGGGTCTAAGATTTTGTCGGGAGCCGGGTCATAGCGCGCGAAGAGTTGCTCAATCAGCGAGGCGGAAAAACCCTCTTTATACTTGTACCAGCGATAAACAGCTCTGGACTTGTTGGCTTGAAAGCTGACCAGCGCGCGCGTGAAAGACGGCTGCACAGTCAGCTTGCCCTCAAACCGCCGCGAGAGCTTGTGGTCAAGCCGATCTATCTCGGCGATACTGCTTCCAGCCACGTCGGGCCGAGACGTCAGGCTACCGTCCACTATTAATGCCGAGTCAGTTTCCGTTCTCATACATTTTCTTCGCGTGAGCTTCAGTCTGATCTTAGGCGAGGGCATTAAAACACAAAACTAGACTCGAATCTTGATCCAGCCGTCTTCGACGACGACCTCGTGGGTCTGGACGGGCGCGCTCGCGTGCGTGAGGCACGCGCCGGTGCGCAGATCGAAGCGCCAGCCGTGCCAGTCGCACTCGACCGACGCGCCGCAGAGGTTCCCTTCGGCTAAGGGCGAGCCGCGGTGCGGGCAGGAGTTGTCGACGGCGTAGAACTCCCCGCCGACGTGGAAGAGCGCCAGCTCAGTCCCGTCCTTCATCTCGACGGTCGCGGCGCGCCCTTCGGGCACGTCCGCAGCGCGGCCGACCGTGACCAGTTCGCCTGAGCGCGCCGCGCCCCCGGAGTCCTCCCGCTCTTGCTCGGACGATTGCATCGCTCGCGAAAGCGTAACAAAATGGCGCGGGCGACGCCAACGCGCAAGCCCGCGCGCCCGCGCACGTTCTTCCCATGAGGCGCCGTTGTGTGCGCCGCGTCGCGCGACACGCAAATCTCTCTCAGGCGCGCGGGTCGAATGTTGATACACGAAGGAGTTGAGAGAAATGTCTAAGTCATTGTCGAGGGCGGCGTGCGCCGCCGCGTTCTGCTTCGCGCTGGCGTCGGCCGCGGCGGCGCAGGAGATCTCTGTGCGCGGGCGGCTCGCGCAGACGGTCGAGGCGGGCGGCTGGCTGATCGCGGCGAAGCAGAAGTACCTGCTGATTAACGCCGGCACGTGGCGCAACGAGTCCTGGTTCCGCGCGGGCGCGGAGGTCGAGGCGCGCGGCTCCGTGCGCTCGGACGTGGTGTCGGCGCAGATGGAGGGCACGCCCTTCGAGGCGCGCACGCTCAAGCCGGCGGACGCGGGCGGCGCGGCCGACGAAGGCGCGGGCGACGGCGCGTCGCAGAACGCGCAGACCGTCAAGACTTCGGGCGCGGCGCGCGTCGTCGTCTCGGGCGATTCAATCGTGCGCTCGCGACCCGACACGGCTCTCATCACCGTCGCCGTCGTGACGCAGGGGCAGACGGCGCTCGCGGCGCAAGCCGAGAACGCGCGGAAGTCCGAGGCGGTCGTGCGCGCCTTGAGGGCGGCGGCCGGCGCGGGCGCAGAGATCGAGACTTCCGGGTACAGTTTGCAGCCTCAGTACACCTACCGGCAGAACGAGGCTCCGCTCATCCAGGGCTACCAGGCGCGCAACGGCGTCAACGTGACGATGGGCGACCTGACGAAAGTCGGCGCGGTCATCGACGCGGCCACGGCCGCCGGCGCGAACAACGTCGACAACCTCTCGTTCACGCTCCGGCGCGACCGGCCGGCGCGCGATCAGGCGCTCGCCGAGGCGACGCGCGCCGCACTCGCCAAGGCGCAGGTGATCGCGCAGGCGCTCGGCGGTCGCGTCACGCGCATCCTGGAGGTGCAGGAGGCGACCGATCAGCCGCGCCCCGTCCCCATCTACAAGACGGAGATGATGGCGCGCAGCGCCGGGGCGGACGCGGCGCAGACGCCCGTCGAGATCGGCACGCTCGACGTACGCTCGCAGGTGCAGCTCGTCGCCGAGATCACGACGAACCAGTGACGCTCCGCAGACCGCTCCGAAGCGGCGAGGGGCGGGAGAGAGGCGCGTGCGAGTCGTCCTCTCTTCCGCCTTTTCGCGTTTGCCCCTATAATCTCCCCGTTCCCCTGAAGTGAAGCGAAAGCGCAGGCTGAGCGCGCGACCCCGCGTCGGCGAGTCGCGCGCGCGCGAAGGGCGAGCTTCCGCGGCCGCAGAAATTATTCGGGGAGGGAATCATGTCGAGATACCGCGACGACAGGGACGATTACTACGGCGGCGGCGCGCGGCGCGAAGACGAGCGGCGCGGGCGCGACTTCCGCGACGGCGCGCCCGACGAGCGCGACTTCCGCGACCGCGACTACTTCCGCAACGACTACGGCACGGGGGCCGTCGGGCGGCGCGGCGAGGCCCGCGACTACGAGCGGCGCGACGAGCGGCCGCCGTCTTACGGCTACCGCGGTCGCGAGGAGCGCGACTACGACGGCGGCGGGCGCGGGGATCGCCCGACCAGCGACGACGGGCGCGACTACTACGCGCGGCGCGCCTACGGGCGCGGGCGCACCTCGCGCTCGCACGTCCGCTGCCGCGACATCATGACGCGCGACGTGACGGTCGCCACGCGCGACGCCACGCTCGAAGAGGTCGCGCGCATGATGCGCGACGAAGACACGGGCGTCATCCCGGTCGTCGAGCGCGAAGGCGACGCGGCGCCGGGCGACGCGGCGGCCGACGCCGGCGGCGCGGCGCAGGACGCTCCGGCGCGGGGCGGCGGCGAGAGCGCGGCGCGGCGGCGCGCCGGCGCAGGGCTCAACGGCAACGGCCGGCTCGTCGGCCTCATCACGGATCGAGACATCGTGGTGCGCGCCCTCGCCGAAGGGCGCGACGCGCGCGCGACCCGCGCCGAAGAGATCATGACGGCGGAGGTTCACGCCGCGCACCCGAACGACCGCGTCATCGACGCGATCCGCAAGATGGGCGACAAGCAGGTGCGGCGCATCCCCATCGTCGACCGCGACGGGATCCTGCGCGGCATCATCTCGATGGCCGACGTGGCGCTCGAAACCAACGACGACCGCGAGTTGGCCGAGGCCCTCGAAGAGATTTCCAGCGGCCACTCGTTCTGGAACAGGGTTTTCGGATGAAGGCTGTCAGTTGTCCGCGGTCAGTTGTCCGTTGTTCGCGGCTCGCAGGCTTTCACTCTTCGACGGACAGCCGAGTAGCATCAACTCGACAGAACAACTGACCGCGGACAACTGACAACTGACTGACACATGGCAAGATCAATCGAACGATACATGCGCCTGATGCCGGTGGGCGGCAGGCAGCAGAGACCTTCGGAGCGGCGCTGGTCGCCCGCGGCGGATCTCTACCGGATCAAGGGGGGCTGGCTCGTCAAGGTCGATCTCGCGGGCGTGAGCCCCGACGAGGTCGAGATCACGGTCGCGGGCCGCGTGCTCGCCATCGAGGGCTGCCGCCGCGACGCCTTCTGCGAAGAGACGCTCTCCTACCACCAGTTGGAGATCACCTACAGCCGCTTCGAGAAGACCCTGCGCTTCCCCTGCGCCATCGACGGCGCGCGCGTCGAGCGCGACTACCGCGACGGCTTCCTCCTCATCTTTCTCCACAGCGACGAGCAGGACTGCGACGAGGGCAGCGCTCAGCAATCAGCCGTCAGCACTCAGCCGGAGGAATGATCGACCGACGAGCTAACTTATGCTTTATGGTTTGGCTGAGAGCTGAATGCTGATTGCTGACTGCTTACTAAAATCATGGTTCAGAACCCGAACATCATCGAGACCGCCGACGCGGCGGTTGCGCCGCCCGCGGAAGCCCCGGAGCCGAACGCGCCCGCGCGCGCCGTGGGCGAGCCGTTCGAGCTGGCGGTGCTGCCGCTTTTGAACACGACTCTGTTTCCGGGCACGGTCGTGCCGCTCGCCGCCGGTCGCCCGCGCTCGGTGGCGGGCGTCGAGGCCGCGCTCGCGCACCCGGAAAAACTGCTGGCGTGCTTCAGCGTCCGCCCCGACAGGGTCAACGAGCAGGAGGCCGTGGCGGAAGACCTCTACGAGACGGGCACGCTGGTGATGATCAAGCGGATGTTCCGCGGCGACGACGCGCTCCAGATCATCGTGCAGGGGACGGAGCGCGTGCGGGTCGTCGAGTGGACGCAGACCGATCCCTACCTCAAGGCGCGCGTGCAGATGCTCGCGCCGCTGGAGATGGGCGACACGGAAGAGGTCGAGGCTCTGAAGCGCAACGTGCAGACGCTCGTCGAGCACGCGTTGGCGCTGATGCCGACCGTGCCGCCGGAAGTCAGAACCGCCGTCCTCAACGCCAACGATCCCGTGCAGGTCGCCTACTTCCTCGCCTCGATCCTGAACCTCGGCACCGAGCAGGAGCAGGCGATGCTCGAAGCGAACACGGTCGACCGCCTGCTCCGGCTCGCGCACGCGCGCCTCGCCCGCGAGGTCGAGATACTCCAGATCAGATCGCGCATCGCCACGGAGGCGCAGACCGAGATGAACAAGGCGCAGCGCGACTACATCCTGCGCCAGCAGATGAAGGCGATCCAGAAGGAGCTGGGCGACGACGAGGGGGGCGAGGCGGCCGAGGCCGAGCAGATGCGCGAGCGCCTGGCCGAAGCCGACCTGCCGGAAGACGTGCGCAAGGAGGCCGAGCGCGAGCTGAAGCGCATGGAGCGCCTGCCCTCGGCCGCGCCCGACTACCACGTCATCCGCACCTACCTCGAATACGTGCTGGAGCTGCCGTGGAAGAAGTCGTCCGAGGACAAGCTCGACCTGAGCGCCGCGCGCGTCGTGCTGGACGAGGATCACTACGGCCTCGAAGACATCAAGGAGCGCATCCTCGAACACCTCGCCGTCGTGAAGCTGCGCCCCGACTCGAAGTCGCCGATCCTCTGCTTCGTCGGCCCCCCCGGCGTCGGCAAGACTTCTCTGGGCCGCTCCATCGCGCGCGCGCTCGGTCGACAGTTCGAGCGCATCTCTTTAGGCGGCGTGAGAGACGAGGCGGAGCTGCGGGGCCACAGGCGCACCTACATCGGCGCGATGCCCGGTCGCATCATCCAGTCTCTCAGGCGCGCGGGCGTGAACAACCCCGTGATGATGCTCGACGAGATCGACAAGCTCGGCAACGACTACCGCGGCGATCCGGCGGCGGCTCTGCTGGAGATTCTTGACCCGCAGCAGAACAACACCTTCCGCGATCACTACCTCGACCTGCCCTTCGATCTCTCGAAGGTCTTCTTCATCGCGACGGCGAACCAGCTCGGCCCGATCCCCGCGCCGCTGCGCGACCGCATGGAAGTCATCTCGCTCGCGGGCTACACCGATCAGGAGAAGCTGCGCATCGCGCGGCAATACCTCGTGCCGCGCCAGATCACGGAGAGCGGCTTGAAGCCCGAACAGTTCACGATCACGGACGAGGCGATCTCGCTCATCGCCGGGCGCTACACTAGAGAGGCGGGCGTGCGGCAACTCGAACGGGCCGTGGGGAGCGTCGCGCGCAAGGCCGCGCTGAAGATCGCGCAGGGGCAGGCGGCGGAAGTTAAGATCGAAGCCGCGGACGTGAAAGAGCTGCTCGGCGCGCCGCACTTCTACCCCGAAGAGGCGCGTAAAGAGTTGCCCGCGGGCGTCGCCACCGGGATGGCCTGGACGGAAGCGGGCGGGCAGATACTTTTCATCGAGGCGACGCTTCTGCCGGGCGGGTCTGGGCTGACACTGACGGGTCAGTTGGGCGAGGTGATGCAGGAGTCTGCGCGCGCGGCGCGCTCCTTCCTGTGGTCGCACGCCTCGGAGTTCGGCATCTCGCCAGAGATGTTCAAATCTTACGGCGTGCACCTGCACGTCCCGGCGGGCGCGATCCCGAAGGACGGCCCCTCGGCGGGCGTGGCGATGACCGCCGCGCTCGCGTCGCTCTTCACCGGCCGGAGGGTGAACCACAACACGGCGATGACGGGCGAGATCACGCTCTCCGGTCTGGTCTTCCCCGTGGGCGGCATCAAGGAGAAGGTGCTCGCCGCGCACCGCGCAGGCATCCGCCGCATCATCCTGCCCGCGCAGAACGAGGGCGACGCGGAGGACATCCCCGAAGAAGTCCGCAAGGAGCTCGAAATCATCTTCGCCACGCGCATCAGCGAGGCCATTGACGCCGCGCTCGACAAGCTCGTCGCCAACCCGCCGCCCCCGCCCGTCGCTCCGGACGCCGCGGCGCGCGACGGTCAGGCGTCGCACGAGCCGGAGCCCCTGCGGGTGCGCGGCGTCTAGGTTCGCGCGCGACGTTTTTAGGTTCGCGCGCGACGTTACGTGCGAAGCGCATTCGGAAGCGAAGGAGATTAATCAAGGTTATGGCGAGCAGGAAGGCACAAAGCAAGGCGGGCATCGCCGCCGAGAGGCGCGGGCAGCAGATGGGCGACTCGCGCAGCACGAACGTCCCCGCCAAACAGGAGCAGGCGGAGGCGCAGACGCCCGCCCTGCGCGGCCGCCGCAAACAGGCCAACAAGTTCTACGCCGACGACTCCGCGCAGGCCGCGGGCTCGAACGCCGCCCGCCCCCGCTCCAACTCCCCCTCCATCCCCGCCGCCCTCCCCACCGGCAAGAAACTCGGCGAGCCCGGCGGCGAAAAAGCCTTCAAACGGAGACAGGCGAAGAAGGGCGAAGAAGGGTGACGATCAAACTAATTTGAAGTTCGCGTTCATCGCCGCGCGTGCCATGCCTGCATACTCGGCTGAGTCCTCGACCGCTCTGGTGAGAAAGTTACGGGCGTCTACACTCTCCGGGATGGGTGGGTCTCTGCGGGCGATTTTGAAAAGTAGTCGCAGCTTGTCGTAGTACTCGAATCGTTTGTCGTTCAGCTTCTGCCTGTCGAGCCCTAAGCCTCTGATTTAGATACCGACTCGATTTGTAGTTTTTCTTTCGCCGTTAAAAGTCTAGTTGAAAACCTTCGTCGTGATGATGTTTGTAGGGCCAGGGCTTGTCCCTGCCCGTGTCTTTGTCTTGGCGAGCGTGCGGGCGGGGACGAGCCCTGCCCCTACATTAATCTCGGCGGCTCGCGCGTTCATGTTAACGCCTTTTGGTGCGGGGGCGCGAGGCGTATTTGCGTTTGATGGCTTCGTGCTCGGCGTCGCCGGGTAGTTTGTCGGGCAGGTTGAGGTCGTCGTCGATCAGGACTTCGGTGTGGACGCCTGCCACGCGGGAGTATTGGAGGAGAACCATCAACGTGGGTTCAGCTTTGTCCAGCTCGTAGTCTGAAATTCTCGTGTAAGCACTCTCGTCCTCAACTCCCAAACGCCGGTGCATCTCGGTTTGGGAGAGTCCCAGAGCATTACGAATCTGCAATAGCTTCTCCGCGAGACGCTGCGGGCGGCGACGTGCGTTGCCCATCAGGAGTTTCCTCCTGATGCAGCAGAAATTTTACGTTGTAGCTTGCACCTATACGGTGTACCGTATAGACTACGGTTGCGTTGTCGGATCGCCGGGAGCCTTCTCTGGTGCTCGACGGCGATGCCCATTCACTCAAGGTTGAGGGCTGAGCTACGCATATGGCCGTGTGCCGGAATGGAAAGAGCGCGGCGCGCAGGATAGCAGAGTCCGCCGCGGAACTGTAGGGGCGGGGCTCGTCCCCGCCCGCTGAGCGCGGAGCGCGAATGAAGTAGCGCGCGCCCTACGTTGACTGATCTCGGATCGTTTGAGCGAGCGTTCGCTCGCCGCGGGCGGGGACGAGCCCCGCCCCTACAAATGTCGCGGGTGTCGCCGCACACATTCCGGGCTCTGCGGGCGGCGGCGGGGGCGAGGATGGGCTCGTCCGTGCGCGGGTGAAGGCGCGGGCGAGTCGCCGCCCCCCTGTGCAATCGGTTAAGATACTCGCGCTTCACGATACTCACGCCTCACGGGAGTAAGCGATGCCTCACTCGACCATCCTCTACGCCGAAGATGACCCAATGCTGCGCCCCGCCGTCAAGGAGATACTCGAAGACGCGGGCTGGTCGGTCGACGCGTGCCCGGACGGCAACGCGGCGATGAACCGGCTGGCGGGCGGAGTCCGCTACGATCTGCTGCTCTTCGACAACGACCTGCCGGGCGCGACGGGGCTGGAACTGACGCGCTACGCGCGCAGCCTGCCGATCTATCGCGGCACGCCGATCATCATGCTCTCGGCGATCGACTGCCGCTCGGACGCGAGGGGCGCGGGCGCGGACCTGTTCCTCCGCAAGCCGGACGACATTCACGAGCTGGTGGAAGCCGTCAGGAGGTTGACTGAATGCTCTTGAGTCCCTGTGTTGAAATTAGAACATGACCGATTCGCGGGCGCGCTTGACTTACCCGCATCCCGAAATATACTTTCCATGACACCGCCACTTAACCTCCTCAAGTCGTCGGTAGTTTGTGCGGATTCCCAAACTTAATGACGCGGTGCTGTCAGCCCGCAGGAGGTAAAGCCGTATGTCCCTCGCCACCACCCGCCGCCGCGCCCGCGCGCTCATCTCGACTTTCATCATCGCCCTGGCGGCGTCACTCTGCGCCGCGAGCGCCCTGGCTCAATCGCCGACTTTCGGCCGGACTGATTATCCTCTGCTGGGGAACAACCACGTCGCCGCGGACTTCAACGGCGACGGCAGACTCGATCTGGCGGGGTCGGGGGCACAGTCCGCCGCGATCATGCTCGGCAACGGCGACGGGACGTTCCGTGCGAAAGTCGACTACCCCGTAGCGAGTTGGGCACAGGACATCGCCGCCGGCGACTTCAACGGCGACGGTAAGACGGACGTGGTCGTCACCATCAACGACACGCAGACCGGCCTCTCGCTGCTCACCGGCAACGGCGACGGCACGTTCAACGCGCCCGTCAATTTCCCCAACACCTCCGCCTCCGATTCGCCCTCGGTCGTCGCCACAGACCTCGATAACGACGGCAGATTAGATGTCGTCATCGCCCACCAGCTCTCGTGCTTCACCTCGCCCTGCGCCGCGGCGCGGACGATCTCCGTGATGCTGGGCCTCGGCGACGGCACGTTCCAGCCCGCGCGCGAGATCGAAGTCGGGACGGGGATGTCGAGGATCGCCGTCGGCGACTTCAACCGCGACGGCGTTAAGGACTTGGGCATCGCGGGCGACAGCGCGCAGCTCTACGTCCTCTTCGGCGTCGGCGACGGCACGTTCGCGCAGCAGCCGACGATCAAGCTCGTCAACGAAAACACCCTCGGCGTCGACGGCACGGACATCGACGTTGCCGATCTCAACGGCGACACGGTGCAGGATCTGGTGGTGGCGATAGCCCTGAACGGGAGCAGGACGGCGATCCTCATCGGCAACGGCGACGGCACGTTCCGGACGCCCTCGATCATTACCGAACCAAACATTCGCGTCCCGCAGTATCAGGCGGTCGCGGATTTCAACGGCGACGGCGTCCAGGACCTCGCGCTCAGTCTGGGGTGGGGCCTGCAAGGCTGGATGGAGATACTGAACGGCAACGGCGACGGCACGTTCCAGCAGCCCGTGCTTTACCTGGCGCCCGACCCTAAATCGAGCACGAGCGGCGGCACGCTCATCGCGGCCGACTTCAACGGCGACGGCAAGCCCGACATCGCGCTCCAGGTCGCGGGGGCCAGCCCCGCGCTGGTCGCGTTAAGGAATTCGACGGGAGTCGCATCCGCCCCGCTCGCCTACGGCGCCTTCGCCGCCACGCCGTCGAGCGTCGTCGGGGGCACGTCGGCGACGGTCAAATTGAGCCTCGCCCCCGGCGCGGTCGCGCCCGCGGGCGGCCTCCAGTTTAAAGTTTCGAGCAGCAGCAACAACGTCACCGTGCCCTCGTCGGTGCTGATGCCCGCCGGGAGTTCGAGCGTCGCCTTCACGGCTAACACCGGCCGCGTCACCGCGGCCCAGTCCGTCAAGATCAAAGTGACGAACAGTCAGCTCGGCAGCCGCACGACGTCGCTCAGCGTGACCCCGCCGGCCGGCGGGAACCCGCCGCCGGCCGGCGCGCCGACGCTCTCCGCCGTGACCTTGAATCCGACCTCCGTCGCGGGCGGCAACGCCGCGCAAGGCACGGTCACCTTGAGCGCGCCCGCGTCGGCGGCGACCGTCGTCAGCCTCGCGAGCGGCGGCGCGGCGGCCTCCGTGCCGGCGAGCGTCACCGTCGCGTCGGGCGCTTCGTCGGCGAGCTTCGCCGTCAGCACGGCGGCGGTCTCCTCGACGACGAGCGTCACGATCAGCGCGACCCTCGGCGGCGTGACGCGCACCTCGACGCTCACCGTCAACGCGCCCGCGCCGCCCCCGTCGGCTGACACCGTCGCGATCACGCGCGCCGAGTACGAGTCGGCGAAGCGTTCGCTGCGCGTCGAAGCGACGAGCACGCGCTCGACCGCGACCCTGCAAGTCTTCGTCACGTCCACCGGGCAACTGATCGGCACGCTCACGAATTCCGGTGGGGGCAAGTACGCGGGCCAGTTCTCCGTGTCGTCCAACCCGGGCAGCATCACTGTGAAGAGCAGCCTCGGCGGATCGGCCACGCGAGCCCTAGCCGTCAAATGACTGAGGTCTGTCGGGCGCGCCGCCGGCGGCGCGCCCCGCGGGCCGGAGAGAAAAGCGGAGGGGGAGATGGCTCATGAGCCGTCTCCCCCTCCGCTTTTCAACTCCTGAGAGTTTGTTCGCGCGGCCGCCGCCTATTCGACGACCCAGGTGTCGCCGCTGTTGATCAGTTTTTCCAGGCTGCCCTTGCCCTTCTGCGCGACGGCGTCGGTGATCTGCGCGGCGAGGAGGTCTTCGTAGGTCTCGCGGACGACCTCGCGGAAGATGCCGACGGGCTGCGGGAAGGCGGGCTGCTCCATGCGCGCGAGCATGAAGGCGACCGACGGGTCTGCGAGGTGTACGTCGTGAACCAGCAGATCGTTTTCGGTCAGGCCGGTCTCGCCGCCCAACTCGACGACTTCCGGGTGCGCGCCGTTCATGCGGATGCCTTTGTCGCGGTTCTTGCCGAAGACCATCGGCTTGCCGTGTTCGAGGTAGATCATGTGGTCGGAGCGCAGGTTTCGCTCGGTGAAGTATTCGAACGCGCCGTCGTTGAAGATGTTGCAGTTCTGGTAGACCTCGACGAAGGAGACGCCCTTGTGACGCGCCGCCGCCTGGACGGTCGAGCCTAAGTGCTTCACGTCGATGTCCAGGGAGCGCGCGACGAAGGTCGCCTCCGAAGCGATGGCGAGCGAGAGCGGGTTGATGGGGTAATCGATCGCGCCCATCGGCGTCGATTTCGTCCGCTTGCCGAACTCGCTGGTCGGCGAGTACTGCCCCTTGGTCAGACCGTAGATGCGGTTGTTGAAGAGGATGTAGTTGATGTCGAGGTTGCGCCGGATGGCGTGGATGAAGTGGTTGCCGCCGATCGAGAGCGCGTCGCCGTCGCCCGTGATGACCCACACGGAGAGTTCCGGGTTCGACGCCTTGATGCCGGTCGCGACCGCCGGCGCGCGCCCGTGGATCGAGTGGAAGCCGTAGGTGTTCATGTAGTAGGGGAAGCGGCTGGAGCAGCCGATCCCCGAGACGAAGACGATCTTCTCGCGCGGGATGCCGAGTTCCGGCATCACCTTCTGCACGTTGTTCAGGATCGAGTAGTCGCCGCAGCCGGGGCACCAGCGCACTTCCTGACCCGACACGAAGTCGGCCTTCTTCAACTGCGCGGGCGGCGGCGCGACCGCCCCCGCCACGACCGAGCCCGGCTCGCTCTCCGGCGAGGGGCCGGCGCCGCTCGCGTTCCCGCCGATGCTCTGCGCCTCCTGATCCGTCACGCGCGTCCCGTTCCCCTTGTGTCCGTTCCCTTCGGTGCTCATCTTTTTTATGACCTCGTATGAAACCGCCCGCGGTTTTAGTTTCGATCCCTTCGAGCCTTCCCTTCGCCCTGTTCGCCGCCGCGCCGCGCCGACTCCTCGACGGCGCGCAGCAATTCCAGGAACCGCCCGCGCACGTAAGGGTGCAGGCACTCCCCGAAGCCCGCGTCCAGCCCGCGCAGTTTGATCAACTCCTGCACGTCCGCCAAATCTTTCAGCCGGTCGGGGGCGGTGATGCCCGAAGCCAGCTTCAACTCGATCAACTTTTCCAGCGTGACGACGCGCACGCCGTCGATCTCGACCGAAGCTTGCGAGGGCACGGGGAAACTGATC
Organism: Pyrinomonadaceae bacterium; assembly: GCA_035537435.1. Lineage (GTDB taxonomy): Bacteria > Acidobacteriota > Blastocatellia > Pyrinomonadales > Pyrinomonadaceae > JAIVGV01. Next base: position 29,256 of record DATLMC010000127.1, read on the forward strand.
GGCTTGGGCTTGCCGTCGCCCGGATACTCGCCCGCGACGATGATCTTGACGGGAACGCCCGTGCGCGGCGCGCGCAGACGCTTGCGCGCGCCGGGGAATGCCGGCGCGTAGCCGAGCCCGACGAGTTCGCGGTGGAAGGTCTCCAACCCTTCCGCGGTCAACACGAGATCAATGTCCTCCGTGAAGCGCGGGTAGCCGTAAGCGAGCAGGGCGATAGCGCCGACGACCATGTAGTCGATGCCGCGCCGGTCGAGATCGGAGCAGAGATCGCCGAGCGCGCCGTGGAGTTCCCCCTCGCCCATGAAGTAGCGCAAGCCCTCCGCGTAAACGTCGTGAGCCGTGCGTCTGTCAGTGCCCGGCGTGATCATCGCGAATTCCCGATCCAGACCTCTCGAAGGCGGCGGCGCGAAGCCTGCCTCACAAATACTCCTCGACCTTGCGCACGATCTCGCGAATCTGGAAGGGGCGGCCCTTGACCTTCGAGTACGGGATCGCGTCCACGAGGTACTTCGCGCGGATCATCGTCGCGAGCTGGCCGAGATTCATCTCCGGGATGATGACCTTCTCGAACCCGCGTAAGACTTCGCCCAGGTTCTGCGGGAACGGGTTCAGGTGGCGCAGGTGGGCCGACGAGACCGACTTGCCCTCGCGCTGCATCCTCTCGACGGCCGAGGTGATCGACCCGTAGGTCGAGCCCCAGCCGAGGACGAGCACCTTGCCCGTCTTCTCGCCGAACACCTCAACGTCGGGAATGTCCTGCGCGGCGCGGTCTACCTTGGCCTGCCGCAGCAGCACCATGAAGTGGTGGTTTTCGGGCTCGTAGTTGACGTTGCCCGTCTCGTGCTGCTTCTCGATGCCGCCGATGCGGTGTTCGAGTCCCGGCGTGCCGGGCAGCGCGTAGGGGCGCGAGAGCGTCCGCTCGTCGCGCGAGTAGGGTAGGAAGTTCGCGGGATCGGTCGCGAACTTCACCTCGATCTTCGGCAGGTCGCCGATCTCCGGCACGGCCCACGGCTCCGCGCCGTTGGCGAGGTAGCCGTCCGAGAGGTAAAAGACCGGGCTCATGTACTTGAACGCGAGGCGCACCGCCTCGATCGCCATGTCGAAGCAGTCGGCGGGCGTGGCGGGCGCGATGACGATGGCCGGGCACTCGCCGTTGCGGCCCCAGACCGCCTGGAAGAGATCGGCCTGCTCGGTCTTCGTCGGCAGGCCCGTCGAAGGCCCGCCGCGCTGCACGTTGACGATGACGAGCGGCAGCTCCGTCATCACGGCGAGGCCGATGGCCTCCTGCTTCAAGGCGACGCCGGGGCCGGACGTGCCGGTGAGCCCGACGTGACCGGCGAACGCCGCGCCGATGGCCGAGCAGACCGCCGCGATCTCGTCCTCCGCCTGGAACGTCTTGACGCCGAAATTCTTGTGGCGCGACAGCTCGTGCAGGATGTCCGAGGCGGGCGTGATCGGGTAGGAGCCGTAGAAGAGCGGACGCCCGGCGAGTTCCGCCGCCGCGATGAAGCCGATGGCGGTCGCCTCGTTGCCCGTGATCTTGCGGTACTTGCCGGGCGCGATCTGCGCCTTCTTCACCGTGTAGTGCGTGGTGAAGACTTCGGTCGTGTCGGCGAAGTTGTAGCCGGTTCTGAGCGCGATCTCGTTGGCGCGGGCGACCTCGGGCGTCTTCTTAAACTTCGCGTTGATCCACTGGAGCGTCTGCGCCATCGGGCGGTCGTAGAGCCAGTAGAGCACGCCGAGCGCGAAGAAGTTCTTGCAGCGATCCATCTCCTTGCGCGTGAGCTTCACCTCCGCGTCTTGCAGCGCGCGCATGTTGAGCGTCGTGACGGGGAGGCGGTGGACGCGGTAGCCCTTGAGCGTGTCGTCTTCGAGCGGGTTCACCTCGTAAGCCGCCTTCTTCAAGTTCTCCTTGTTGAACTCGTCCGTGTTGACGATGATCGTGCCGCCGTCCTCCAGGTCCGGGAGGTTAACTTTGAGCGCGGCGGGGTTCATCGCGACGAGCACGCTCGGCTGATCGCCGGGCGTGCGTATGTCCTCGGACGAGAAGTTCAACTGGAAGCCGGAGACGCCCGGCAGGCTCCCGGCGGGGGCGCGAATCTCGGCGGGGAAATCGGGGAGCGTCGAGATGTCGTTGCCGAGCACCGCGGAGGTGTTCGTGAACTGCGTGCCGGTCAACTGCATGCCGTCGCCGGAGTCGCCGGCGAAGCGGATGGTGACGGTCTCGACCTCTTCAAAATGTTTCTCGGCGGCCTCGGCGGTCGGGTTATCGATGACTGTGCTCATGGCTCTTCGATGATTCCTTTTCCGTTCTGGCGGAATGACTGGAAGTTAAAACCAGGTGCGGTCAAGGCGTTAATTCTAACAGCACGCCCGCGCTTCGTCACGCGAGCGCCGTCGCGTGACGAAGGGCGACGAGCGGGGTCGAATTCGTTCGCGGCGCGGTGAGGACGAAGGCGGCGCGCGGGCGAGTCTTGCCGCGCGCGGGCGGAAGGCGAAAGTGGGAGCCGACTCGAAGTCGAGTCGGCTCCCACTCGTTAACCCGCTGGCCCCCTGGTCTTACCCTAGCTGTTCGCGCCGGAGGGCTTCTGCGCGCCGGGCGGCGGTGGGCTGCCCGCGCCCGACTGTGCGGCCGCGCCCGGCTGTGCGGTCGCGCCCGGAGAAGGGGAGCCGCCGCCCGGCGAAGAAGCGCCGCCCGACGCCGACGCCGGCGTCGGGGCCGTGTTAGGCTTAGCAGCGCCGCTCGCACCCGCCGCGCCGGAAGTCCCCGCAGCGCCCGACGAGGCGGAAGTGCCGGCCGACGCGGCGCGCGACTCGGTCTTCGCCTGCTCGTCCCTGAGCGCCGCCATGCGGCAGCTCCCCTCGAAGATCGCGCCCTGCTCGATGACGAGCGCGGGCGTCTGGATGTTGCCCGTCACCTTCGCCACCCGCCCCAGCTCGATGCGCTTCGAGGCGACGATGTCGCCGTTGACCGTGCCGTAGATCTGCGCGACCGAGACCTCGACGTTGGCGTCCACCTGCCCGCCCGTCGAGACGATGAGCGTGCCGTCCTGCGACGAGACGCGCCCCGAGAGGTGGCCGTCGACGCGGAGCATCCCCTTGAAGTTCGCCTCGCCGGTCATGTTCGTGCCGTTGCCGACGAAGCCGGTGAGCGTGCCCTCTTTGATGTCGCGCGCGAGCGCGTCCGACTCCGTGTAAGCCTTGCCTGAGTTAGCTTGTCCGTCGTTCATGCTCCCACGCACTCCTGTCGAAGAAGTTTGTTCCGACGCGCGGTAACGCTGCTGCGTGTCCTCGTTCGCCGCCTGGGTCGAGGCTGGCTGCGGATGGGGCTGTGTCTGCGGGTGAGGCTGCTCCGGCTCGTCTTTCGGTTTACCCGGTCTGAACATCTCTTATACCCTCCGGTCTGAAATTTCGGCGACGCCCTGCGCCGCGAGCGGGCGGGGCGCGGGGAAAGTTTTGCGACTGATGAATGTGGGCAGGAGCGAGAGAATGGCTCTGGAAGACTGGAACCAAAGGCTTCTGCTCGACGCCCGCGCATGATAAGCCGGAAACGGGCGGGTGACAAGAGCCGAAAGCCGCGAACCGTCCCGTGACGGGTGACGGGGAAAGCCGTGACAGGTGACAAGTGACAGGTGACAGGGAAGAAGAAGGATTTACTCGTCACCTGTCACCCGCCACGGTTCACGGCTTTCCCCCCGTCACCCGCCACTACTTCTTGACGTTGTCGATGTGCAGCGCGAGCACGTCGTTGTAGGCGGCGACCGCGGCGCGCTTCGGGGCCTGCGGCAGCGGGATGTTGGCGATCTCGACCGTCTTGTTGCCCATGATGTTCGCCGCGCCGAGCCTCACCCAGCCCTTGCCGAAATCGAGGTAGACGGGCACGCGCATCGAGAAGTTGTCCGAGACGCCCGACTGCGTGATGCGCCCGGAGAAGCTGTTGCCGCTGATCTGGTACTCCAGCCGGTAGCTCGGGATCTCCATGCCGTAGACCCACTGGTTGAAGAACCAGTCCATGCGCCCGTTGCCGGCGAGGTCCATCTCCTTGGTCATGTGCTTCTCGACCGTGCGCTTTAAGTCCTCGGTCGAAACGTCCTGGTTGTAGTGCGTCTTGATGAAGTCCTGCATCATCGCCATGAAGCGCTTGTCGCCGCCCTCGCGCGGGTCGAACATGAGCTGGCGCAGCATGTGCAGGATGTAGCCGCCCTTCGGGTAGGCGAGGAACTGGAAGATCGCGCCGGTCTTGCCGTTGTTGAGGCGGTAGCCCTGCGTGACGGCCCCGACCGAGTAGGGCTTGCGGTCGCGCGTCTGCGGGCGCGAGGTCACGATCCGCTCGCGCTGCTCCTCCCAGAACTCGACGAACTTGTCGTTGCCGCGCGTCGCCTGCGCGAAGAGGGCGGCGGAGAACTGGGCGAAGCCCTCGCTCATCCACTGATCGCGGTACGACTTCCAGCCGACCGTGTGGCCCCACCACTGGTGCGCGACCTCGTGCGGCCCGACGTAGCGGTAGAAGTCGTTGGTGGCGGCGTTGATGTTGCCGCCCGACGCCATGTAGCGCTGCGTCGAGTCCATGAAGGCGGTGAAGGGCATGTAGACGAGCGTGGGCCACGCCTGCCCGAAGTTCGGCGCCGGCTGCTGCGTCATGGCGATGCGCTTGTAGGGGAGCTTGCCGAAGTAGGCGTCGTAGATGCGCGTCGAGTTCTCGGCGTCGGCGATGGCCGAGTCGGCCATGCCGGTCGTCGACATCGAGGCCCCGGACGCCGCGTTCTGCATGAAGTTGGGCAGGTCCTCGTTGGCGTAGAACTCGATGTTGTAGCCGGTGTCGGGGTCGAGCACCTCCTTCTTCTTGAAGCGGCCGTAGTTGAAACCGGCGACGGCGAGTTCGACCGTCCCGCTCGACCACTTCGCCACCGAGACGCCCCCCTCGCGCCCGTCCGGCGCGGTCGGCGCGCCCGTCCCGATGAACATCTTGTCTTTCGGGAAGCGCATCGTGATGTCGAAGATGGCGCGGTCGCCGAACTGCGTGCCGGAGTTGTTCGGGTACCAGGTCAGGCGCGGCCCGAGGAAGAAGTTGCCGCCGCCGAGGTCGGAGAGCGCGTCGCCGCCCGAGTACTCCACCGTGAGCTTGTAGGTCTTGCCCGCTTCGAGCGCGTCCGGGTAGATGACGCCGAAATCCGAGTCCTCGTTCTTCGACTCCTGCACGAAGGGCAGATCGCGCCCCTGCTCGTCGCGCACGCGGCTGGCGCGCAAGCTACGGAAGAGGCGGAAGGGGAGGACGCGCGAGCCCGCGACGAGCGCGCGGAAGGTGACGGTGTCGTTGGCGGTGATCTTCGTGCCCGTGATCGCGCCGTCGATCTCGTGGCGCGTGATGTCGAAGATGCGGTGATCCTCGTCGCTCGAAGCCGTGCCCTTGCGGTACTCGTCCGAGAGGTGGAACGCCGCCCAACTGCCGCCGTCCGTCTCGCCGTAGCTGGCGAGCATCACCTCTTCGGGCGAGACTTCGGGGATGCCGAGCGGGTCCATCTGGAAGACGAGCTTCTCGAACCGCTTGCCGCCGATGAAGGCGATGAAGAAGCCGGGGCGCTGCGGCGTGTGCATGTCGACGAGCGTGCGCAGCTCCATGTTCGTGCGCAGATCCTTGCGCAGCAGCTCCTGGTTGTCGCGGTAGATGTCTTTGGCGCGCTGCGTCTGCGCGCCGCCCGCGCCCATCGTGACGCCCGGCGCGGCCTTCACCTCCTCGAACGTCTTGTCCGTGAAGCGCAGGGTCAGCTTCGTGAACTGCTCCGTGATCGAGGGCTCGCCGGTGAAGATCGCGAGGCTGCGTTTTTCGCAGTCGACGGGCGGCGTCATGGCGAACTCGCCGTCGCCGACGAAGACCGCGCCGACGGTGCGATCCTCGACGGGCGCGAGGAAGTAGATCTCGCCGCTGCGGAGCGTGAACGTCCCGGCGTCGCGCTTGAGGACGAGGTTGTTAACCGAGGCGACGTTCGAGAACTCGGCGGGCGACCCCGCCTGGTTGCGCAGCTGCTGGTAGGTCGAGTCGCCGACGCCGGGCCTGCCGCCCTTCGGCGCGGCGACGGTGACGCTGCCCTCGACCGCCGGCAGCAGCATCTTCACGTTCGCGGTCGCGGTCTTCCCGTCCTCGACGCGCACGTCCTCCTGCCTGGTCTCGGCGAAGCCCTGCGCCGTGACCGCCACGACGTAGGCGCCCGCCGCCAGGCCCGATATCTTGTAGCGGCCCTGCGAGTCGGTCGTGGCGGTCGAACTCTTCTGCGTCGCCGCGTCGGTGGCGGTGACCTGTGCGCCGACGACGACCGCGCCCTGCGGGTCTGTGACCGTGCCGCTGATCTCGCCGCCCGCGGCGCGAGTCGCGGTGAGCGATGCGAGGGCGAGCGCCAGGGCGGCGAACGCCGGGAGGAACTTTCGGTAAAGCATCTTGTTTACACCTCAGAGGGGCTTAGACGAATCGGGGGACGCCCGCGTGAGCTTTAACGAGCGGGCGCGCTGTCGGTGGCAAAAAGTTTAGACTAGTACCTGGGCGAGTGCGGGGCGCGGCTAATTGACCCATTGACACCAGGCCCGCGTCCCGAGCCGCCATTATTCCGGTCGGCGGGGCGTCGCGTCAAGCCGCGACGCGGGCCGCCGCGGCCGGGTCGGGCGCGGCCGGGGTGGTATGATGGCGCGACGCTCAAACAGACGGTCACGAATGGATAGGAGAATGTGCGCCATGCCGAGCGAGATGGTTCAGTTCGGGAGCAACGGGGGGCGGACGGAAGGGTATCTGTCAGTCCCGGAGTCGGGCGCGGGCGCGGGCGTCGTCGTCTTGCAGGAGTGGTGGGGGCTCGTGCCGCACATCAAGGACGTGTGCGACCGCCTCGCCGCAGAGGGGTTCGTCGCGCTCGCGCCCGACCTCTACCACGGCCGCGCGACCTCTTCGCCCGACGAGGCGGGGAAGATGATGATGGCCCTGAACATCGACCAGACCGAAAAAGACCTGCGCGGCGCGATCCAGTTCCTGCTCGCGCACCCGTCGGCCGCGGGCGCGCGGGTCGGCACGGTCGGCTTCTGCATGGGCGGCGCGCTGTCGCTCTACGCGGCTTCGAAGAACGAGCAGGTCGGCGCGTGCGTCGTCTTCTACGGCGTGCACCCGAACGTCAAGCCCGATCTGGAACGTCTGCGCGCGCCCGTGCTCGGCATCTTCGCCGAGCGCGACACGTCCGCCCCGCCCGCGTCCGTGCGCGATCTCAAGCGGCGGCTGGACGAACTCGGCAAGCCGAACGAGATGCACGTCTACCCGGACGCGGATCACGCCTTCTTCAACGACACGCGCCCCGAAGTCTACAAACCGGACGCCGCGCGTGATGCCTGGCAGCGCACGATCAACTTCCTCCGCGCGAACCTGGGAAGCGACTAGGGAGGCGGCGGGCGCAGGGTGAGAGCAGGGCGGAGGGCGACGGCCACGGCTCGGTCGGGTGGAGACGTTAGGGCAAAAGCCTTCGCCAACGCACCCCGCCTCCTATTAAGACTCCGCCCCGAAATGGAAAGGGCGTCCGACTCCCCCAAAGCCGGACGCCTTTTCCATTTATTCCTCTGGAAGGAACGTTCGTTGGGGAGACTATAAGTTTTCGCGCGCCGCGTTGGGTTGCAGTCGCGTTAGGAGTTCTTTGCGATCCGGTTGCGGGGAGCCGTAACCGGGCGGATCGGAGCGGAGGAGTCTCCTGCGCGAGTTGCGTCGCGTCCGTCGATGCCTTAAAACAGGGTCGGTCGAACGCGATGGACACGAAGCTCATCTACGGTCTCGTCGTTCTCTTTGCCGCGGCCTGCGTCGTGCTCGTCGCGGCGTCGAGAGCGCGGGGGCGGCGCGACGCCCAGATGATCGTCCGGACGCGCACGCCGCCGCACATGCAGTCGTCTTTCGGCGACGACCACCCGCGGATCGGCGTCGGGCTCGGCAGGGAGTTGCTGCCGCTGCTCGAAGCGGGGGAGCGGGGGCGGGCCGCGCGCCTCCTGCGCGAGCGCGCCGGGCTCGACGCCGCGGAAGCGGAGGCGACGGTCGAACGCCTCGACGGTCTGAGGAAAAGGTTGGAGACGTAGGGATGTTCGTCGAGAGCAAGATAAAAACGAAACTGCTGCGCCAGATGGGCGAGGCCATTAAAGACTTCTCGATGATCGAGGACGGCGACCGCGTGATGGTCTGCCTCTCCGGCGGCAAGGACAGCTACACGATGCTCGACCTGCTGCTCGACGTGAGGGAACGCGCGCCCGTCAGGTTCGATCTCCTCGCCGTCAACCTCGACCAGAAGCAGCCGAACTTCCCGGCGCACGTGCTGCCCGCATACCTCGCCTCGCGCCGAGTCCCTTTCCGCATCGTCGAGCGCGACACCTACTCGGTCGTCAAGCGACTCGTGCCCGAGGGCAAGACCTACTGCTCGCTCTGCTCGCGGCTGCGGCGCGGCATCATCTACACGGTGGCGCAGGAGGAGGGCTGCACCAAGATCGCGCTCGGCCACCACGCCGACGACATCACGGCGACGTTCCTGCTGAACCTCTTCTACGTCGGCACGCTCAAGGCGATGCCGCCGGTCTTAAGATCGGACGACGGGCGCAACACCGTCATCCGCCCGCTCTCGTACTGCCGCGAGAGCGACATCGCGCGGTACGCCGCCGAGAAGCGTTTCCCACTCATCCCCTGCGACCTGTGCGGCTCGCAGACGAACCTGAAGCGCGTGCGCGTCAAGCACCTGATCGCGGAGTTGGAGCGAGAGATTCCCAACGTCCGCGCCTCGATGCTGACCGCGCTCGGCCACGCCATCCCATCGCACCTGCTCGACCCGAAGCTCTACGACTTCCGGCGGCTCGCGCCCGTCTCGCCCGCCGACATCGAAGCCGAACTCGACGCCGCGTTCGGCCACGCCGACCCGGCGGGCGGCGGCGAGCCGATGCTGGTCTCGATCTCTTAGACGAAAACTCCACGGAGGGGAAGAAGCGGGAGGGCGCGATCAACTTGATCGCGCCCTCCCGCTTCCTCCCTCTATCCGATCCGGTCTTAGTGTTTGCCGTGACCATGACCGTGACCGCGGCCGCCGCCTTTGCCCCTATTACCATCGCGCCTGACGGCCGCGCCGAGCCGGCGGCCTTCGCCGGCCGGGAACGTCGAGGGCGTACCGGCGAAGGAGCCGCGCCGCACGCCGGGCGTGAGGTTGCGCCCGCGCCGCACGCGGCGCGGGACGCCCGGCGTCAGGTTGCGGTGGTTGGAGTGGAGCGTCGTGGCCCTGTGCTTGCGACCGCGCTTGTGTTTCCCGTGATCGTGCGCGCTCGCCGTCGCCGCCAGCGGCGCGAGCGTGAGCGCGAGCAGTAACGCGCCCGCCCTGAGTATATTTTTCATCATCGCAATGTTCCCCTTTCAGTCTCGCGGCGCGCTAGCGAGCGCGCGCCGACACTTTTTCGTCCGTTGGAGGGAGAGTAAAAAGGCGGATTTGCCCGGCGGTCGTGCGGAAAGTGTACGCCGCGCGCCGCCTTTTACGGTTACAGGGGATTGCCGTGCCAGAGGGGGGCGAAGGAGGGATGAGGGATGAAGGATGAGGGATGAACGAGGAGCATTTGCTTTCACTTCATCCCTCATCCCTCCTTTTTACGCGACGTAGCGCCCGCCTCCGACCTCGCGCGCCTGCCCGAGCGAGGCGAGGGTTTGCAGCAGCTCTTCGACGGCGGACGCGCGCGCGCGCGTGAAGCGGCGGGCGAGTTCGGCGGGCGTGACGGCTGACGGCTCGGCGGCGAGCGCGAGGCGCACGGCGCGCGCCTGTTCGGGGAGCGTCTTGGGGAAGGGCTGCTTCGAGAGCTTCGCGGCGGCGGCGGGCGCGGCCTCGCCGGTGTCGAGCGCGGCCTGCGTCGCACCCGCGGGGCGTTGGAACGCGGGGCGCAGGTAGCGCACGCGACCGGCGCGCTCCTCGGCCGCGCGCTCGGCGTTGAGCCGGACGAGGCGTTCTAAGATTTCCTCGTCCGAGAGCGCGGGCGGCCAGCCGTAGGCGGCGAAGACGGCGGCGTCGAGTTCGTCGTGAATCTGGCGGAGGACGGAGACGAGTCCCTGCTCGTGTGTGACGCGCTCGCGCTCGTCGAGCGGATCGCCCGCGCGCAGGCGTGCGAGGACGTTGTACATCTCGGTGACGGTGAGGCGCGGGTGCTGCGCCTGCTGCCGCTTGCGGTGCGCGTCGAGCTGTTCGCCCAACTCGCGGATGCGCCCGCGTGTCTCGTCGTCGCGGTCGGGGAACGGGAACGGATCGAAGCAGCGCGTCTTGTTGTAAACGGGACGATCCTCCAACGTGCCGCCAGCAGCCAACGCCCAGACCGCGTGGATACGACTGGATAAAACACCTAAGTGATAAGCATCATCAAGGGCAATCGCAATCAATCTATGATCTGGCAGAATCGACTTATCGAGGAACAGGAAAAAGCGGTGTTTCGCTGTTTCCACTGTTGCAATGTATCGCGGCAAATCTTTTAACATCGCGCGTAACTCAGCATGACTGTCAGCGAAAAGCCACCAATTCTCTCTCCTCGATTTCCTTTTATTTTGATCACGCTCTGGTTTTACGCGTTCCAAAACCCACTGATACACCTCCGGATAGTGCTCACGAACCTCATCAATCTTTAAGCCATATAAATCAATGACCATTAGGTTGCGCGACACGTCTGTAAGGTCGCGCCCGTTTCTGTAAAGTCTGATATGTTTCTCAAGTCCGAGTAACCTCCCAAGCCCAAGACGCTCAGCATCTGATGGTGTAACTTTAAATCCCGCGCCGTGAAGTGACACACCAAGATTGCTTATTCTTTCGTTAGCCTGAAGTGGCAATGCACTTGCGACATTTATACCGACTGTAAGATCGGAGTGAATCTTTCCTATCCGCTCTTCTAATTCCACGTTACGCTCATCCTGTGCGCTTCGATCTTCACTTATAACGCGATGCAAAACACCGATACGGTCGCCAGCTACTCCGACAGTCATTGCTATTCGCACGGCGGCTCCATCTTTTGAATCCACCCACGGATGATCGGGAATAGCGAAAGCTATTGAGAGCGGATTTTTTGCATTTAAGTGGCGTTCCAGAGCGCGTCTATTAAGAGTTTGTTTGATGCTGTTAGTCGAGATGAGCCCGAAACGCTGAACTTGTCCCGCACGTACTAATTCAGCAGCCTTATCCCACCAATACATAACGTAATCAGCCGAATCGGGTACGTCTTTATATGTCACCCGTAATGCGTCAACATAGCCACTGTTCAGAGCTTCACGCATATCAGAGCCTTTGCCAATGAACGGCGGGTTGCCGACGATGAAATCCGCCTCGCGCCATTCGGCCTTGCGCGGGTTCACGTAGCGCATGACAGGCACGCGCGCCGACTCGTCGGGCACGTCCTCGCCCGTCGCCGGGTGTCGCTTGAACGTGCGCCCGTCCCAGCGCGTGACGACCGAGCCGTCTTCGCCCCTCACCTCTTCCACGGCGTCGTATGCGAGCACGGCGTCGCGGCACTCGATGTTGTGATACTTCTTCAGGACGGGGTCGGGCGGCGTCGCCTCGCCGCGCGTGCGGAAGTGCCATTGCAGGTAGCCGATCCACAGCACGAGGTCTGCGATGGCCGCCGCCCGCGGGTTCAGCTCGACGCCCAAGAGCTGCTGCGGATCGACCGTGAGCCCCGTGTCTTCCAGCACGCCCTGCCGCTCGCCGAAGCCGTGCAGGGCTTCGATCACCTCGCCTTCGAGCCGCTTCAGGTGCTCCAGCGTGACGTAGAGGAAATTCCCGCTCCCGCACGCCGGGTCGAGCACGCGCACGCGGCACAGACGCCGGTGAAACTCCTTCACCGTCTCCGCCGCCTCGCGCTCCCTCTGCTTCTCCGCCAGCAAGCCCGCCGCCGCCAGCACGTCCGTCCACTCCTCGCGCAGAGGCTCGACGACCGCGGGCAGCACCAGCCGCTCGACGTAGGCGCGCGGCGTGTAGTGCGCGCCGAGCTTGTGCCGCTCCGTGGGCGAGAGCGCGCGCTCCAGGAGCGTGCCGAAGATGGCGGGCTCGACGTCCTTCCAGTCCGAGCGCGCCGCCTCGATGAGCAGAGCGAGCTGCGCCGCCGTCAGATCAAGAGCCTCGCACGACTCGAAGAGTCCGCCGTTGAAGCGCAGGAGCTTCGCGCGCAACTCCGAAGAGTACGTGCCCCCGTCCATGTGCCGCCACAGCGACTCCACGACGGGGCGGAAATCGGCGGGCGTCTCGCGCAGGCTCTCCAACAGCTCCGTGAACTTGCCCGCGGGCAGCAGCCGCACGTCCTCCGCGAACATCGTGAAGATCGAGCGCATCAGAAAGTTTGCCACGCGCTCCGGCTCGTTGCCCGCCGCTTCGAGCGAGCGCGCGAGAGCGGCCAGACGATCCGCCACCTCGCGCGTCACGCGCGCGCTGCGCCGCGCCGGGTCGAGCGACAGCGGATCAGTCCACACGCGCCGCAGGCGTTCGCGCACCTCCTCCCGCGCGAGGTCTGAGAGCGCGATGCGGTAGGTGCGCGCGTCCGGGAACGGCACGTAAGTTTTGCCCGCGCGCGTGAAGTCCGAGAAGACCTCGAAGGCGTGCCCCACGTCCGCGACGACGACGAACGGCGGGTTGCCCTCCGACGCCGGGAGCGCCCTCACGTACTGCTCGGCCTGCCCCCGCGCCTTCCGCATCGCCACGTCCCACCCGCGCGTGCCGCGCACCGCCGCGCCGCGCGCCTTCGAGCGCGAGCCCGATGCTTCAGGCGCCTCGCCGAAGAGTGGGGCGCTCGCTTCGGCGCGCTCGCTCCCCTGCTTCGCTTCGAGCACGAAGCAGCCGCGCTTGTAGAGATCGATGAACTTCGTCGAGGTCGCGCCCTCGCCGTCGTTGAAGAGCACGGCGCGCTCGTAGACGTAAGCGTCGCGCGCGTCGTCCTTGGTCGCCGGGTCGGGGCGCGGCACGCCGAGCAGGTCACACAGCTCGTTCAAAAACGAGACGTAGTTCGCCCGCTCCGCCGCCTGCGAATCCTTCCACCGCGCGACGAAATTTTCGACGGCCGTCTGTGAAGGCTGATCGCTCATAAGGGGTTCGTCACAATTTAGGCGCGGCGGCGGCTAGCGATAGATGCATTCCTATCTTCCTACAAGTTTTTCTGCGTAGCGTCCGCCGCGCGCTCGACGGCCTTGAGGACTTCCCGGCGGTAGCGGTGCGTGACGGGGCGGCGGCGGCCGATGCCGATGGCGTTGCGGGAGATGATGAGGGTCGGCGGCAGTTGGCGGCGCTTGAACTCGTTGGCGGGGGCTTCGACGCGGTTGAGGATGTCGAAGACCAGGCGCCGGTCGTGCCCCGCCGAGACGATCTCTTCGGGCGTCGCCTTCTGCTCGAAGTAGAGCTTGAGGACGGGGTCGAGCAGATCGTAGGGCGGCAAAGATTGATCGTCGAACTGCCCGGGCGCGAGCTCCGCCGAGGGCCGCTTGTCGATGATCGCGCGCGGGATGATCTCCCGGTCGCGGTTGATGTAGCGGGCGAGCGCGTAGACCTCGGTCTTCAGCACGTCGCCGATCACGGCGAGCCCGCCGTTCGTGTCGCCGTAGAGCGTGCAGTAGCCGAGGGCGAGTTCCGACTTGTTGCCGGTCGAGAGCAGCAGTCGGCTTTCGGCGTTCGAGACGGACATCAGGATGTTGCCGCGCAGCCGCGACTGGAGGTTCTGCCGCGCCAGCTCCTCGTTGCCCGTCCCCGGATGCTCCAGGCCGAGTTCTTTGACGAGCACGCGGTAAGCCTCCGAGATCGGTCGCTCGACGACCGGCATCCCCAAAGTTTTTCCGAGCGCGACGGAATCGTCGACGCTGCCGCGCGAGGAGAACGGCGAGGGCATCATCACGGAGAGCACGTTCTCCGCGCCCAGGGCTTCGCACGCGAGCGCCGCGACGACCGCCGAGTCGATGCCGCCCGAAAGCCCGATCACGGCGCGCTCGAACCTGTTCTTGTGCGCGTAGTCGCGGATGCCGAGGACGAGCGCGCCGTGGGCGATCTCTATGTCGTCGCCCGGCAGGCAGCGCGTGTCGCACACGTCGCAGTCGAGCGAGACCGAGCCGTAGAACTCCTCGAAGGGCGGGGCCTGGAGGATGATCTGCCCGCGGTGATCGGTGACGATTGACGCGCCGTCGAAGATCACGCCGTCGTTGGCACCGACGAGGTTGACGAAGACGATGGGCAGCCCCGTCGCCTGCGAGCGGTGCGAGACCATCCGGCAGCGCTGCCCCATCTTCCCGCGGTTGAACGGCGAGGCGTTGATCGAGACGAGCACCCGCGCGCCCATCCGGATCAGCTCGTCGGCCGGATCGTTCGCGTACAGTCTCTCCTTCCAGAACGTCTTGTCGTTCCAGAAGTCTTCGCAGACGGCGACGCCCACCGTCTCCTGATTGATCTCAAACAGTCGCCGCTCCTTCGCGGGCTCGAAGTAGCGCGGGTCGTCGAACACGTCGTATTCGGGGAGCAGCGTCTTGTCGGCGAAGCCGACTAGGCGGCCGTCGCTGATCACGGCCGCCGAGTTGTAGAGCCTGCGGCCCTGGCCCGTCTCGTTCGGCCTGACCGTCCCGACGACGACGCTCAACCCCTCGCTCGCCTCGATGACACGGTCGAGCGGCTCCAACGCGTGCGCCGCCACGTCGCGGTCGAGGAACCAGTCGAACGACATGTAGCCCTGCACGGCGACTTCCGGCAGCACGACGAGATCGGACTTGTCGGCGCGCGCCCTCTCTATCGCGCGCAGGACTTTCGCGACGTTGCCCTCGTAGTCGCCGTTCGTCGTGTTGATCTGCCCGATGGTGACGCGCATAGGAAGAGACCTCTGGCTCGCAGGGATTTTTCTGGCGACGATTTTAACGCAGGGCGGGGCGTTACTCGAAACCTGCGGCGAGCGCCGCGCCGCGCGCCGGGGCGAAGCGTCAGCCGCCGGGGGTATGTTTGTTGACAGCGGCGGTGTCGTTAACTATCTTCTCGTCCAGAACGAGGCGGAAGGAGGTACTCCATGCGAACTCTACTGCCGTTACCGCTTCTCCTGATGTTGTGTGCCGCCGGACAGAACCCGGCGGCGGCGCAGCAGGTCGGCTCCCCCGTCGCGGTGCTCGACTTCAAGTGGTCGAAGACGCGCCAGGAGGGGAAGAAGGTCGAGCCCGAAGACAAAGCGCCGGCGCGGGCGGTGACGCAGGCGGATAAAAACTTCGAACGCAACGTGAGGGCGAACGATTCCGTGTGGGCGAGGGACCCGAACGCCGACACCATCGACGGGCGCAGCGCCGCGCTGGAAAAGACCGTGAAGGAATCGCGCACGCTCCAGACCAAAGCAGTGGACGGCTACGCCTACCGCGTGAAAATGCAGAACGCGAGCGCGAAGGTCGTCGGGATCGTCTTCTGGGAGTACCAGTTCATCGACCCGGCCAACCCCTCGGCCGTGGCGCGCCGGCAGTTCCTCTGCGGCGTGAGCATCAAGCCCGCCAAGGAGAAGGAGCTGCTGGCGTTCAGCTCGTTCGGCCCGACCGACGCGGTCAGCGCCGGGAGCCTGGCGGGCAAGCCGGGGAACGTTTTTCAGGAGCAGGTCGTGGTCAACCGGGTGGAATACACGGACGGCTCCGTCTGGCAGCGCAAGGACTGGAACGTTGCCGAGATCAAGCAGACGTTCGCGCGCGCCGTCGCGACGCCGTGGGGGCCACAAGAGATGTGCCGACGCCTTTGAAGCCCGCCCCCTAACGACCGCCATCAACCCCGCTTAAAAACCGAGCCCGCCGCCCTCTCCGCCCCGCGACTTGTCACTCGCGGGCGGCCGAGTCGCGCGCCTTCGGTGATGCTCAACGCTTCAGAGAGGCCGCCCAGTTCAGGACGAGCGTGAGGGGCTGCGTGTTGCCCTCGTCGACGAGGTTGTTGACGAGGAACCGCTGGCCGTCGGCGGCGGCGACGAAGTGGTTGCGGTCGCCCGTGAGGCTGCCGCCCGGCACGCGCGTGGCGAAGAGCGCGACCGGGGAGCCGGGCTCGAAGGAGTCGCCCGCCGCGACCGGCACGGCCATCAGCGTCTTGTCGGGGGCCAGGTAGAACAGCTCCCGTCCGTCGCGCCGCCACTGCGGCTGATCGCCGCCCGTCGTCGAGATCTGCCACTTGCCCCCCGAAGCCGGGAAGCTCTGCACGTACACTTCCGCGCGCCCCGATTCGTCCGAGACGTAGGCGACGAAGCGCCCGTCGGGCGAGAACTGCGAGTGGGTCTCGTTGAACTCCGTCTGGAGGAATGGGTAGGGCTTGCGCTCGCCCGTCAGGGGCAGCACCCAGAGGTCGAACCTGCCCTGAGGGCCGTCGATTTCGTAGAGAAGAAATTCGCCCGCCTTCCCCGAAAAACAATCGTCGGCGAAAGTGTTGTAATCCGTCTTGAGCAGCAACTCGTCGCCGCCCGCGCCGCTCGCAATCTTTTGGTAGAGGCTGAATATATTGCCGCCGCGGTTCGAGGAGAAAAAGACGCGGCTCCCGTCAGAGGACCAGACCGGGCAGGCGTCCGCCGCCGCGTCGAACGTGAACCTCGTCGTCGTGCCGCGCTCAAGATCGAGTTGCCAGAGGTCGGGCGACTGCAAGTCGGTGCGCCCGAACACGATTCGCTTCCCGTCGGGCGACTGCCAGGGTTCGGCGAACAAGCCCGGGGAGCCGACCGGGCCGAGCGACTTGCCCGCCCGGTCGAACCAGCCCATCTGAGACTGTGACGCGCTGCCCTTCAGGTATGACAGGTGGCCGTTCGCCGAAGCGGAGAAAGCCGCGTAGCCCGTCGGGCCGCCCTCGCCGGGCACGTTCACCACGCCTTCCACGACGGCGAAAGGCTCCCCGCTCAGTTGCATCCGGCCCGCGTCGAAGGGCTGCGCCATCAGTGTGCTCTCGCGCATGAAGAGTAGATAACCGGCGGCGGCGTTATTAGTGACGCCGCCCGCCGGTGCGTATGCGGCGAGCAGGTTGGTGTTGAGGAGAAATTTCCCCTCCTTTGAATCGACCGACCCGACGTAAACTCCCTCCGCCTCCTTCCTGGTGGTGCGCGCGAAGTAGATGAAGCGCCGCCCGTCCGGCAGGAAAGAGGGCCAGCGGTGAGAGGTGTGTCCCCGCGCCTGGTCGAGTTCGGTCACGGGCTCAGCCTTCCCGCCCGTCGCCGAGACTTTCAAGAGCGGCGACGTGAAGTTCGGGGTGAAGATGATCGTGCCGTCCGCACCCCACGCGCCGCCGCGCGAGTCGGCCGTGACTTCAGCCAGCGCCTGCGGCGAGCCGCCCACAATGTCGATCCGCTTGAGCCGGTTGCCCGCGAAGAACCCGATGAAGCGACCGTCCGGCGACCAGAAGGGAAAGGCGGCGTCCGCCGTGCCCTGAAGTTCCCGCGCCTCGACCGAATCCAGCGCCCGCACCCAGAGCGATCTGCCGCCGACGCCCGTGGCGATGAAGGCGAGGCGGCGACCGTCGGGCGAGAGCGCGAATTCACCTCTGTAGGCGGTCTTCTCCGGCGCGAGCAGGGCGAAGCGCATGGTCTCTGTGCGCGGCTCGGCGCGGCGGAAGTGGAGGAAGGCGAGCGCGAGCGTCGAGACTAGAAGAATCGCCGCCGCGCTCCAGCCGAGGTGATCGATCAACTTACGTCGGCGTTCGGGCGTTGCGGCTCCCGCGGTCGCGCGGCCGGTCGCCGTGACGGCCGTCGCGCCGGCGCCCGGCGAGCCCGACAGAGATTCGAGCGCGAAGGCGAGATCGCTCGCCGAGTGGAAACGCTGCTCGCGGTTCTTCTCCAGGCAGCGGCGGACGACGCGGTCGAGCGCGGGGTTGACCTCCTTGTTCGTCTCGGAAAGCTCTGGCGGGTCTTCCTTGAGGATGGCGCTGATCGTGTCGGCCGCCGAGTCGCGCTGGAAGGCGCGCCGGCCCGCGAACATCTCGTAGAGCACCGCGCCGAAGGAGAAGATGTCGGTGCGCGGATCGACCTGCTGGCCGCGCAACTGCTCCGGCGACATGTAGCCGACCGTGCCCATCACCGCGCCCGCGTCGGTGTTGACGCGGCGCGTCGGCAGATCGGTCGGCGCGACGCCCGCCCCCGGCTCCATCAGCTTGGCGATGCCGAAGTCGAGTATCTTCACCCGCCCGTCCGTCGTGACGAACAGGTTCTCCGGCTTGATGTCGCGGTGGATGATCCCGCGCTCGTGCGCGGCGGCCAGCCCGCGCGCCGACTGCAAGGCGTAATCGACCGCCTTGCGCACGGGCAGTGACGCGCCGCTTAACGCCTCGCGCAGCGTCTCGCCTTCCAGGAGTTCCGAGACGACGTAAGGGCTGCCGTCGTGCGTCTCCACGTCGTGGATGGAGAGGATGTTCGGGTGGTTGAGCGCGCCGGCGGCCTGCGCCTCCTGCTCGAAGCGTGCCAGCCTCTCCTTATCACCGGCGAAGTCGGCCGGCAGGACTTTGATCGCCACGTCGCGCCCGATCTTCGCGTCGTGCGCGCGGTAGACCTCGCCCATGCCGCCCGCGCCGATCTTGGAGCGGACCTCGTAACGGCCTAAGCGTGTGCCGGGATCAAGACTCACGTTTGTGATCACGTCGCGGCGCGGTCGATTGCGCCGCGACGCGCGAGGGCTGCGCCGGAAGCCCGCGCATTTTAGCCGAAAGGCCGGGCGTTGTCAGTGGTCAGTAGTCCGTCGTCCGTGGTCAGTAGTCCGTGGTCAGTGGTCAGTAGTCCATGGCCCATCGTCAGTTGTCCGTGGTAGTCGTCAGTCGTCTTTTCTCTCGCCAGGGCGTCTCGAAGGTTTCATTTCAACTCCACGCGTGCTGATGCAGGAGCAACTGACCACTGACTATTGACCACTGACAGCTCATCGCTCATCGTTTCCGCTTCCCGTGGCCGCCGCCGCCCGGCGTCTCGATCCGCACGCGGTCGCCCGGCTCCAATTGCCAGGAGCCCTTCGCGCCGACGCGCTCGACCGTGCCGTCGCGCCTGACGATTGAATCCCGCCCCGCGCCTCCCGGCTCGCCGCCCGCGAGCCCGTAGGGCGCGATCCGTCGCCGGTCGGCGAGCAGCGAGGCGCGCGCGCCGACGAGCGTTTCGATCTCGCGCACGACGCCGTCGCCCCCGCGCCTGCCGCCCGCGCCCCCGGAGCCCTCCCTGATGGCGTAGCGTCGGACGCGCAACGGGTACGCGTACTCCAACGCCTCGGCGGGCGTGTTCAGGCTATTCGTCATGTGCGTGTGCACCGCGCTCATGCCGTCGCGTGCGGGGCGCGCGCCCATGCCGCCGGCGACCGTCTCGTAGTAGGCGAACTCGCGCCCGCCCCCGTCGACGCCGCCGACGGTCAGATTGTTCATCGTCCCCTGACTCGCCGCGGGTATCCGCGCGGGCACGGCCTGAGCGAGCGCCCTGAACAGAACGTCGACGATCCGCTGCGAGGTCTCGACGTTCCCGCCGGCGACCGCCGCCGGGGGCGCGGCGTTGACGACCGACCCGCGCGGCGCGACGACTTCAATCGGCTCCATCAGCCCCGCGCTCGCCGGGACCTCGTCCGCGCCGACGAGGCACCGGAAGACGTAAGAGACGGCGGACAGCGTGATCGCCTCGACGGCGTTAACCGGCCCCGCCACCTGCGCCGCGCTCCCCCCGAAATCCACGCGCGCCCGCTCGCCACTGACGCGCACGCTCACGCGCAACACGACCGGCTCGTCCGTGACGCCGTCGCCGTCGAGCGCGTCCTCAGCATCGTATACGCCGTCCGGCATCTCGCGGATCACGGCGCGCATCCGCCGCGCCGAGTAGTCGATCAGGTGCGCCGCGTACTCGCGCGCCTCGCGGCTTCCGGCGCGCGAGACGATCTCAAGGAGCCGCGACGCGCCCGTCCTGAGCGACCCGATCTGCGCCTCGAAGTCCGCGCGCCGCTCCTCGGCCCCGCGCACGTTCGCCAGCAGCACGCTCATCAAGTCGGCGTCCTCGCGCCCGCCCTTCAAGAGCTTTACGGGCGGGATGCGCAAGCCCTCGCCGTACACGTCCGTCGCCATCCCCATCGAGCCGGGCGAGCCGCCGCCGATGTCCGCGTGGTGCGCGCGGTTAGCGACATAAAAAATTGCGGATTGCGAATTGCGGGTTGCGGGCTTGGCAAAGACTCCCGCGACGAGCGTCACGTCCGGCAGATG
>DATLMC010000128.1:0-8493 GCA_035537435.1 Pyrinomonadaceae bacterium
TCTCTCGATCAGATCACGCCGCGGCCCCGCCTTAACCTCTTTTTTCGCGGCTTCAGTTCACGCCGCGATCCCGCAGCTCGATGTACTGTTCGAGCGTGAGGTTGTTGTAGCCCCGCGACTTCATCTTCTGGATGTAGGCGGCGGAGACGCCGTGGTCGCGCAGGCGCACGAGCGTCTCCAGGGGCACGCGCTCGAAGCCCGCCTGTTTCATCTCCTCGATGAACTTGATCGAGACGCCGTGGTCGCGCAGGCGGCGCAGCTCGCCGGTCGCCAGCCGCTCGTACCCTTGCGCGCGCAGGCCCTCGACGAACTTCATGTCCACGCCGTGATCCCGCAGCTCGACCAGCTCTTCGAGCGTGAGCCGCTGGTAGCCCGCGTTGGCGAAGGCTTTGATGTATTCGGGCGTGACGCCGTGGTCGCGCGTGCGGACGAGCCCTTCGGCGTCCATGCGCGCGTAGCCGAGCGCGTTCAGCTCCCTGATGAACGAGAGCGTGACGCCGTGATCGCGCATCCTCACCAGCGACTCGACCGAGCGCAACTGGTAGCCCGCCGCCTTCAGGCCCCGCAGGTATTCGAGGCCCGCGCCGTGCGTGCCGGTGCGTTCGAGCTGTTCGAGGGTCGGCGTCTCGTACCCTTGCGCGCGCAGCTCGTCGACGAAGGCGAGGCTCACGTCGTGCAGCGTCATCGAGAACTGCTGCTCCGTAGAGGGAGCCCCGACGCCGCGCCGCTGCAACTCCGACGCGAACGACGCGCTCGGCGCGAAGGTGAAGTGCCCCGACCCTTCGCCGCCCCTGAACCAGCCCTCGCAGTTGAGCGCGCCCGCGTCGCGCTTGATCTGGAAGCGCACCGTCGCGCCCGCGGAAGACATCGCCTGCTCGCGCGTCAGTCCCTGCATGTCCGAGGCGGGGACGTTGCGGGTCGTGTTGTCGCTGTAGTTCGACCACTGACCCTCGCTCTGCTTCGAGTGGTGGTAGCGCAGCGTGAGCGAGACCTTGTCCTCGCCCGTGCGGAACTCGACGAGCCACTGACCCGTGTACTGCCCGGCGTCCTGCGTGTAGGAGGTGGGCGCGGCGTCGAGGGCACACGCGAGCGCCACGGCGGCGAGCGCGAGCGGCGCGAAAACTTTGAATGCGAAACGCTTGGTGGCGAGCTTTCGCCATGCGCGCGGGTGGTTCGGGTGTTTCATCACTATCTTCTCCGATCGGCGTGTCGATGATGGGACTGTCAGCGTGTCGATTATGGGACTGACTGCGGGCGCGGCCGCCCGCGCGAACAGGTTCTAGCGGTGAAGACGAGTCGCGCACGCCGTTTGTTGCAGAAAACTTTTACCAGACGGCGGACGACACTACAATCGTCGCCGGTGCGTGCGAAGAAGGGCAACGGATCGGGCGCGTTCGCGCGAAAGCTACTGGCTGAGTGGCGCGGGCTCGGCTTGCCGCGCGAGGGCGCCGGCGTGGTGGTCGCGGCGTCGGGCGGCGCGGACTCGACCGCGCTGCTGCTCGCGCTCGCGGAGTTGAGGGGGCGCGGGCTGCTCTCAGTCGAGCTGAAGGCGGCGCACCTCGATCATGGTCTGCGCGGGGAAGCGGGCGCTGACGATGCGCGCTGGGTCGAAGGGCTGGCGCGCGGGCTGGGCTGCGGGTTCGAGTCGGCGCGGGCGGCCGTCGCGCAACGCGCGCGGGAGTCGCGCGACAACGTGGAGCAGGCGGCGCGGCGCGAACGTTACGAATTTCTGGCGCGCATCGCGCGCGAGTGGGGCGCGCAGTTAATCGTGACGGGGCACACGCTCGACGATCAGGCGGAGACCGTCCTGCTCGCGCTCCTGCGCGGGAGCGGCGCGGACGGTTTAAGCGGGATGGAGCCCGTGCGCCCGATCTCGGAGGGCGAAACTTCCGTCCTGCTCGCGCGACCGCTCCTCGGCTGGGCGCGGCGCGCGGAGACCGAAGGTTACTGCGAGGCGCGTGGCGTCTGTGCGCGCGAGGACGCGATGAACGAGGACGAGAGCTTCGCGCGCGTGCGCCTGCGCCGCCGCGTGCTGCCGCTTCTGGAGACTTTCAACCCGCGTGCGGTCGAGGCGGTGGCGCGCGCCGCGGGGCTTTTGCGCGCGGATGCCGAAGCCCTCGGACGCGAGGCACGCCAGTTGTTAGGTGAGGCGGCGGACGAAGGCGCGCAGCCGCGTCCGGGCGAGGGGGACGGGCGGGCGGGGGAATCCTCCGAGCGCGGGGCGTCGGAAGTCGTGCCGCCGCTGCGCGTCGGGGCGCTCGCGGCGGCGATGCCGGCGGTGCGTCGGCGCGCGCTCCGGGAGTGGCTCGCGCGGGCGCGCGGCGACTTGCGTCGCGTGGAGTTGGCTCACGTCGTCGCGGTCGAGAAGCTGCTCGAAGGCGGGCGGGGCGGGCGCGTGGCGGAGCTGCCGGGAGGCGGCAGGGTCGAGCGGCGCGGGCGTTGGATCTTCTTCCGCGGGGCGGCTAGCGAGGGCGGGGGAGGGTGAAGAAGTCGCCGCCGGGACTTGAAATCCGAAGGGGTTGCGCGCCCGTAAAGTCGCCCGAAAGGCGCAACGCGCGGCGTCGCGGGGGCATCATAAAATCGCGTCCGCCGGGGGTAATTTAAGGGTCGCGCCCGCGGCGACGCGGCGACGCTGGGGCGTGGCGCGGGGCGGGGAAGTTTGACGGCGGGAAGCGACAAAGGACGCCGAATAAGGTATCATCGGCGTCGGAGGCTTGAAGGACTTGAGTTCTACTGCAAGGCAGATCGTTTTTTGGGTGCTCATCCTGTTGGGCGCGGTGTTGCTCTGGAAGGCTTTCTCGAACAGCCAGGGCGGTCCGGAGAAGATCGACGTGGGCTCGCTCTCCGTGAAGCTCCAGCGCGGCGAGATCGCCAAGATCACGGTGAAGCCGAACGAGCTTCTGGCGAAGGACACGAACGGCAAAGAGTTTCGCGCCGAGTCGGCCAACCCCTACTACCAGAGCAAGCTGATGGAGGACGCGGCAAAGATCGATCCGAACACCAACAAGCCGAAGGCGGCGGTCGAGGATCAGTCCTCTTCGAACGGGATGCTGTGGAGCATCCTGCTGACGTGGGCTCCGATCCTGCTCTTCATGGGCATCTGGATTTTCATGCTCCGGCAGATGCAGGCGGGCGGCAACAAAGCCCTTAGTTTCGGCAAGTCGCGCGCGAAGCTGCTGAACAACCAGCAGAAGCGCGTCACGTTCAAGGACGTGGCGGGCGTCGACGAGGCGAAGGAAGAGCTGCAAGAGATCATCGAGTTTTTGAAGGAGCCGCAGAAGTTCCAGAAGCTCGGCGGGCGCATCCCCAAGGGTGTGCTCCTGGTCGGGCCTCCGGGCACGGGTAAGACCTTGATGGCGCGCGCGGTCGCGGGCGAGGCGAACGTGCCGTTCTTCTCGATCTCGGGGTCGGATTTCGTCGAGATGTTCGTCGGCGTCGGCGCGAGCCGCGTGCGCGACCTCTTCGAGCAGGGCAAGAAGAACGCGCCGTGCATCATCTTCATCGACGAGATCGACGCGGTGGGCCGCCACCGCGGCGCAGGATTAGGCGGCGGCCACGACGAGCGCGAGCAGACCTTGAACCAGTTGCTCGTCGAGATGGACGGCTTCGAGTCGAACGACGGCGTCATCATCATGGCTTCGACGAACCGGCCCGACGTGCTCGACCCGGCGCTCCTGCGCCCCGGCCGTTTTGACCGCCGGGTGGTCGTGCCCCGGCCGGACGTGCGCGGGCGCGAAGGCATCCTTAAAGTCCACACGCGCAAGATTCCTCTGGGCGAGGACGTGGACATCATGGTCATCGCGCGCGGCACGCCGGGCTTCACCGGCGCGGACCTCGCGAACCTCGTCAACGAGGCGGCCCTCAACGCGGCGCGCTACAACAAGAAGACCGTGTTGATGAACGACTTCGAGCTGGCGAAGGACAAAGTCCTGATGGGGGCCGAGCGCAAGTCGATGGTCATCACCAACGAGGAGAAGCGCGTCACCGCCTACCACGAGTCGGGGCACACGCTCGTCGGCCTGAAGGTGCCGAACGCGGATCCCGTCCACAAGGTGACGATCATCCCGCGCGGGATGGCGCTCGGCGTCACGCAGCAACTGCCCGAAGGCGACCGCCACAACTACACGCAGGAGTACCTGCTCGGTCAGATCGCGATCCTGATGGGCGGCCGCGTCGCGGAGGAGATCTTCCTCGGCAGCATCACGACCGGCGCGTCGAACGACATCGAGCGCGCGACGGAGCTCGCCCGCGCGATGGTCTGCGAGTACGGCATGAGCGATCTGGGGCCGCTCACCTTCGGCAAGAAGGAGGAGCAGATCTTCCTCGGGCGCGAGATTTCGCAGCACCGCGACTTCTCCGAGGACACCGCGATCAAGATCGATCAGGCGGTGCGCCGCCTCGTCTCCGAGCAGTACGACCGGGCGCGCTCCATCATCACGGAGAACCGCGACACGATGATCCGCCTCGCCGAGTCGCTCTTGGAGCGCGAGACCCTGGACGGCGTCCAGATCCGACGCATCGTGGCGGGCTTGCCGCTCGACGACGACACGCCGCCCCCCTCCGGCGACGGCGAGCCGCGGCCGCAGCTCAAGGAGCCGGCGGCCAACCCGCTCAAGCCGATCCTGCCGCCAATCACGGGACCCGCGACGGCTTAAAGGCTGCGCTGTCAACTTCGACGAAGGGGAAGGGGTGTTGAACCTCTTCCCCTTCTTCTTTCGCTCCTCCAACTCTCCCTGACATAGCAATTTTCGGCGGGCGTGGAACGCGCGCGACGATCGTAGGGGCGGGGCTCGTCCCTGCCCGCGAGCGAGCTTTAGCTCGCTCAAACGATGCGCCATCATTCATCGATGAATGATGGCGCGTCTTGATCGGCGCTGCCGCGCGGCGGGCAGGGACGAGCCCCGCCCCTACAACTCTACAGTCGATTGAAATGTGTTCTACAATGCCCACGCGCTCAATCAAGCAATCGCTCAATCAAGCAATGACATCACCCGTCACAGAAAAAATCCGCGCATGGAGACTGGCCCGCCGCACGCTCCCGCTCGGCGCGCGCACGCTCGTGATGGGCGTCCTGAACGTGACGCCGGACAGCTTCAGCGACGGCGGGCAGTTCTACGACTTCGAGCGCGCGCTCGCCCGCGCCGAAGAGATGATCGCGGAGGGCGCTGGTATCATCGACGTGGGCGGCGAATCGACGCGACCGGGGAGCGAGCCCGTCACGGTCGCGGAGGAGACGCGCCGCGTCGTCCCCGTGATCGAACAACTCGCTAAACGGGGCGATGCCGCGATCTCCATCGACACGACGAAGTCCGAGGTCGCGCGCGCCGCGCTCGACGCCGGGGCGGAGATCGTCAACGACATCTCGGCGCTGCGCTTCGACTTCCGCGTCGCCGACGTTGCAGCCGAAGCGGGCGCGGGCCTTCTCCTCATGCACTCGCGCGGCACGCCCGCCACGATGCAGAAACTGCCGCCGGTCGCCGACGTCGTCAGGGAGGTGACCAACGGCCTGCGCGCGAGCGTCGCAATGGCCGTGCGGCGCGGCGTGCGCCGGGAGCAGATCGCGGTCGATCCCGGCATCGGCTTCGGCAAGACCGCCGGGCAGAACGTCGAACTGATCGCGAAGCTCGACAGGCTCGCGCGGGAGTTCCCCGACCTCGCCCTCGTTATCGGCACGTCGCGAAAGTCCTTCGTCGGTAAACTACTCGACGACGCGCCCGCCGACCGGCGACTGCACGGCACGATGGCGTCGGTGACGGCGGCGATCTTGCGCGGCGCGCACGTCGTCCGCGTCCACGACGTGCGCGCCTGCGTCGAGACGGCGCGCGTCGCCGACGCGATCAAAGCCCTGACGGGTGACAAGTGACGGGTGACAGGTAAATCCGGCGCCTTTCCCGTCACCTGTCACGGTTTACCTGTCACCGTATTTGACACGGCTCGCGCGGCGGCCTTATCGTGCCGCTTCCGGGCGGGACGACCGATCAAGAGAGAGAGAGTCTGAGGTTGCGAATGAAATTTTCACGAAGGGCTCTGGCGCGCGCGGCGGCGATTCTTTTCGTCTTCGTCACGGCGTCGGGCTTCCGCGGGTGCTACGAGCCGGTGACGAAGAGCGGGATGCCGAAGCACATCCGCACGGTCGCCGTGCCGCCGTTCCAGAACCAGGCGCTGCGCTTCAAGATCGAGTCGCGCTTCACGGAGGCGGTGGCGAACGAGCTGATCCGGCGCGGCCACGGGCTGCGCGTGCAGAGCGAGCGCGAGGGCGCGGACGCCGTGGTGGACGGCGTCGTCCGCAACTTCTACTTCTCCGGCGTGCTGCTCGACCAGAACGCGCGCGCGCGCATCTTCGAGGTGACGATCGTCGGCGCGGTGACCGTCAGAGATCAGGTCAACAACCGCGTGCTCTACGACAACCAGAACTACGTCTACCGCGGCGAGTTCGAGTTCACCTCAGACCCGCGCACCTTCTTCAACGAGGAAGACCCCGTCGCCCAGCGCATCGCGCGCAAGTTCGCCGAGGACCTGGTCTCCACGCTCGTCAACGGCTTCGGCGTCAACGAGAAGAAATGAGCAACCTCACGCGCGCCGAATTGGAGCGCCAGCTCTCGCAGGGGCGGCTCGCGCCCGTTTACCTGCTCTTCGGCGCCGAGGACTACCTGCGCGACGCCGCCGCCCGCCGCATCAGTGACGCCGCGCTGCGCGACGCCTCCCTGCGCGACTTCAACGAGACATCTTTCAGCCTGGCGAGCGCGGACGTGCAGCACGCCATCGCCGCCGCCGAGCAGTTGCCGATGATGGCCGCGCGGCGGGTGGTGCGCGTGACAGACTTTTCCAGGCTGCGCGAGGAGGACGAGGCGGCGCTCGCGCGCTACCTCGCGCGACCCGCGGAGACCTCGGTCGTCCTCTTCGTCGCGGACGATCTCGACAAGCGGCGCAAGTTCAGCAAGACCCTGTTGGAGTCGTGCGCGAGCGTCGAGTTCCCGGCGATGTCGGACGCGGACGCGACGGCGTGGGCGCGCGAGCGGCTGAAGAAGTTGAAGGCGGATGCGGACGAGCGGACGCTGCGCCACCTCGTCGCGCTCGTCGGCACGGGCGCGCGCCGCCTCTCGAACGAGATCGATAAGCTGGCGTCCGCCGCGCTCCCCGCGGGGCACGTCACGATGGAGCTGGTCGATTCACTCGTCCGGCGCTCGCGCGAGCACTCGAACTTCGAGCTGACTGACCACCTCGTCGCGCGCGACCGGCGGCGCTCGATCGAGACGCTACGCCGCCTGCTCGACGACGGCGTCGAGCCGGTCATGCTCATCGGCCTGCTTTCGAGCAGCTACCACAAGCTCGCGCTCGCCAAGGCGCTGATGTCGCAGGGCGCGCCGAATAATGAGGTCAACCGCCTCGCGCCCTACCAGTTCGACCTGCGCGAAAAGTTTCTCGCGCAGGCGCGGCGCACAGACGCGCGCGAGATCGCGCGCAGCATCGCGCGCATCGCGGCGGCGGACGTGGCGATCAAGACCTCGCTCGGCGGCGGCGGCAAAGGCTCGCGCCTCCAACTGGAGATGCTCGTCTGCGAGTTGACGGGCTGAACATGCAACGGATTAGATAGCCCCGAGAAAAATCGTTGGCGCGTGTAATTTGTAGGGGCCGGGCTCGTCCCTGTCCGCGCGTCGCGATACAATTCCACGTGTCGCTAGTGGAAGACGGGCAGGGCTCGTCCCTGCCCCTACTCGTCCTCCGCGTTTGTCATCATCACGGGGTAACTGCGGGCGTAAAAAGACGGCGGGGCGGATCGTCAATCGATCCGCCCCGCCGCCGGTTCTGTTAGGTTCCTGTTCGGTCTACTTCGCGCCCGCGTCGTTGACGCGCGCCGTCAGGCGCGACTTGTAGCGCGAGGCGGCGTTGCGGTGCAGCACGCCCTTGTTGACCGCCTTGTCGATGGTCGAGACGGTCTGCGCGTAGACCTCCTGAAGCCCCGCGCCGCCCTCTTCGAGCGCCGCGCGCAGTCGCTTGATCTCCGTGCGCAGGCGCGTGCGGTTGCCGCGGTTGATCCCGCGCCGCTTCTCGTTCTGGCGCATCCGCTTCTCGGCTGACTTGTGATTCGGCATCCTCTAAACTCCGTGTGAAAGCAGTCTCAATCGGCCCGTTTTTCGCGCCGCCGAGCCACGGTGAAGAATTCCGGGGCAGGCGCAAAGAGCAGAGTATAGGTATCGAAAAACTGCGTGTCAAGGCAGGCAGCCCGCGTCCGCTGTCGTACGGAGCGGTTTCGTTGACACGCCCCGAAAGCCTGTAGTAGCGTTTCACACGAAGCATGAGAAAGACACCCTCCCGCACGCGCCCGCCCGCCCCGCGCACGTTGGCGCACCCACTTCACCCCCGGCAAGGAGAGAGCCCGACCTCTTGAAAAAGATCGAACTGCCGCCCAGAGGGATCGAAACGCTCTTCGGAGTCCACGACCAGAACATCAAGTACCTGGAATCGCTCCTCGACGTGCGCGTCAACGCGCGC
>DATLMC010000129.1:0-44139 GCA_035537435.1 Pyrinomonadaceae bacterium
GTGGCGGTCGTAGCAGATGTAGACGCCGACGCGCGCGTAGGCCGTGTCGAAGCAGGGGTAGCCGAGGTTGCCGGGGCGGAAGTAGAACTTCTCCCAGAAGCCGGGGTTGACGTGCGGGATGTGGTTCTTGCGGTACTTGCCCAGATACTTGCCGTCGGCGTCGATGACGGCGGCGGTATTGTAGTACAGCCCCGCGATCTCCTCCTCGTAGATGGGGACGATGATCACCATCGAGTGCTTCTTCGCAACCTCCTGCATGAGCCGGACGGTGGGGCCGTCGGGGATGCGCTCGACCGCCTCGTACCAGCGCGTCTGCTGCTCGGCGCAGAAGTAGGGCGTGGTGAAGACCTCCTGCATGCAGAGAATCTTGACGCCCTGCCGCGCCGCGTCTTCGATGAGCGCGAGGTGCTTCTCGACGTTGGCGCGCTTGATCTCCTCGATTGAGCCGTCGGTCGCGGCGGCGTTCGTCGCCTGGATGAGACCGCATTTAACTGTTCGTGCCATCAGTTCAACCTTCCGTCATGATTGTAGGGGCGGGGCTCGTCCCTGCCCGTGTTGTTAATTAACCGAGCGGGCGGGGACGAGCCCCGCCCCCACAATTAAAGGCTTACGCACGCGCTTCGGCGACGACCGCGGCGCGCGGCGGCGAGAGCTTCATCAGCGCGAGGTGCGTCGCGGCCGAGACGCCGAAGCCGACGAACCAGGCGTAATCATACAACGGACGGAGCGCGGGCACGACCAGACCGATCCAGGCGAAGAAGCAGCCCGCGAGCGTCGCCAGAACAGCGCGCCAGTTCCAGCCGCGCGCGTAAGTGTACGCGCCGCGCGTGCGGTAGAGGTCTCCGAGCGCGAGCCGCTGCCCGCGCACGAGCCAGTAGTCGGCGATGAGCACGCCCGCGATTGAGCCGAGCCCGCCGGAGTAGCCCAGGAGCCACGAGAAGATGTAGCCGGAAGGGTCTGCCAGCAGTCGCCACGGCTGCATCAGGATGCCGACGATGCCGGTGATGAGCCCTCCCGTGCGGAACGAAATCCACTTCGGGAAGGCGTTGGCGAAGTCGTTGGCCGGCGAGACGACGTTCGCCGCGATGTTGACCGAGAGCGTGGCGACGACGACCGTGAACATCGAGACGGCGACGACGACGGGCTGGCTGAACTGCCCGACGAGCTTCACCGGGTCCCACAGCTCGTCGTGCTTCATGTGCGGGAAGATGACGACCGCGGCCGAAGTGATGAGGATGCCCATCGCGGCGAAGACCGTCATCGTCGTCGGGAGCGCGACCGTCTGCCCGACGATCTGCTCGCGCTGGCTGCGGCCGAAGCGCGTGAAGTCGGGCATGTTCAAAGAGAGCGTCGCCCAGAAGCCGATCATCGCGGTCAGAGACGGGATGAAGATCGGGCGGAACTCCGCCCACGTCCGGAACTTGCCCGGCTCGTGCAGCAGGAACCCGATGCCGCCGGCGCGCCAGAGCACCCACGCGAGCAGGAGCGCCGTCATCACGAGGACGAACGGGGCGGCCCAGTTCTCGACGCGGCGCAGCAAGTCCATGCCGCGGTAGATGATCGCGATGTTCATGCCCCAGAAGATGAGGAACGAGAGCCACTCGGTCGTGGTGTGACCGTTGAAGCCCGCGCCGAGCAGGGTGTGCCAGCCGGGGATGAGCGCGGCGAAGAGGGTCTCTAGGGCCTGCCCGCCGATCCACGCCTGGATGCCGAACCAGCCGCACGCGACGATGGCGCGCATCAGGGCGGGCAGGTTCGAGCCGAGCGTGCCGTAGGCCCCGCGCGCGAAGACGGGGAAGGGGATGCCGTACTTCGTGCCCGGGTGCGAGTTCAAAAGGATGGGCGCGAGCACGATGGTGTTGCCGAGCAGGATGGTGAGGAGCGCCTGCCACCAGTTCATCCCGGCGCTGATGAGCCCCGACGCCATCATGTAGGTCGGGATGCAGTGGGCCATGCTGATCCAGAGCGCGGCGTAATTGTAGGTCGTCCAGTTGCGCCGCTCGACGGGCACGGGCGCGAGGTCTTCGTTGTAGAGGGGGCTGCGGCTGATCTCCGCGAGCGCGGCCTCGCGCAGCTCGACGCGCCCGTCGGCGTGGCGAATCACTTCGTTGTCGTTTGTGGTGGCTGCCATCGAACTGTGAAAACCTCGGCTGCTTGGTCGAGACTCAGAGCAACTCGAAACGGACGGTGACGCGCGCGCTCACCTTGATCTGTCCGAGCGAGAGCGTGCCTTCGGAGTCGCCCCCTTCGCCGCCGGCGAACCCGACGGCGTTGGAACTGACGTTCTGGGCGTAGGAAATTCCGCGGGAACTCTCTTCCTCAATCGAATAAGCCCTGCCGATCTTCTGCCCGATCTCGGCGGTGAGCGCCACGGCCTTCTCCTGCGCGGCGCGGATGGCGAGGCCGCGCGCCTGATCGCGGTACTTGCGCATCTGCGAGGTCTGGAAGCGGACGCCGTTGATGCGCGTGACGGCCGACTCCATGACTTCCGAAAGCAACTCCTCGGCGCGCGACACGTCGCGCAGCGTGAAGACGAGGTCTTTCCTCACGGAGTAGCCGAGGAAGAGCCGGCCCTCGTCGTTGCCGCGGTAGCGCGGCTCTAACTTGATGTAGTCGGTCTGCACGTCTTTCGGGGCGACGTTGTAGCGGCGCGTCAGATCGATCAGCTTCTTCAGCCGCTCGTCCGTCTGCGCCTTCGCCGCGCGCAAGTCCTTGTTGAGAGTCTGCACGGTCAGATCGAAGACGACTTCGTCGGGCACGACCAGCACCTCGGCCTCACCCGTGACGGTGATGAGACGGGGGTCGGGCTTATCGTCCGCCGCCGCCAGCCGCGCGGGCGAGAGGGAAATGACAAGGAGCGCGGCGAAAAACTTGAGCCAGAGTTTCATCGAATGTTTCCCCGTCAGCTTCCTGGTTCGCCGGCGCCGGGTGTTCGAAGACGGCGAGGCTTAGATCAACCGTCGCGTCTTGATCTCGACCGTCAGCGTTTCCGCGCCGCGTTTGACCTGCAAAGAATATTTCCTGTCGGCCTGCCGCAGCATCTCGCGCAGCGCCGAGAGTTTGTAATCAGCCGCCGGGCGGCCGCCGAACGTGACGATCTCGTCGCCCTGTCGCAGACCCGCTTCCTCGGCGGGCGACCGCGGGATGACTCTGAGCACGCGGACGACCTGAAACGCGGGGCTCTCCGTGACGAGCGAGAGCCCGCTCATGTCGTACTCGAAGGGGGCGGAGAACTGCCGGTTTGGTTCGAGGATCACGCGACGGCGCGAATAGTCGAAGACGACTCTGAAGTGGCGCAGGATGGCGCTCCCGATGTTGCCCGCCTTGCCCGCGCGCCCGAACGTCCCTTCGGAGGGGAACGCCGTGACGGGCCGCTCGACGCTGAAGCCCCCGAGGCGCAGGCGCGCGGCGCGGCCGACGGGGAGGGCCACCTCGCCGCCGACGCCGCGCCCGTAAGTCCGCAGAGTCGGCGGGAGCGCGTCGCGCAGCCCGTGCTGCTCGATGAAGGAGGGGAGCAGGATGAGCGCGAGGTTCGAGCCCGCGTCGATGACGAACTCGCCCTCGATGGGGTCGCGACCGGGCAGCTCCACCTTCGCGCGCACGTAGGGGTGGTTGTCGATGAAGCTGAGCGGGAGGCTCTCGCCGCGCCCCTCGTAATGGAAAGTGGCGGGCTCGTAGAGGCCGATCTCTTTCGAGTCGTAGTCGATCTCGACGACGTAGCGGCGGAAGAACTCCGAGCCGAGGATGCCGTCCATCGCGCGCCCCGTGCTGTTCTCTAGCGGGGTCAGCGCGAGCGCGGAGATGCTCAGGTCGCGAAGCGGCGCGCCGCCAACGTCGAAGTTGACGCCGCTCAGGCGGACGCTCTCGACGCTGCCGCCCGCGCCGGTCGCCACGCCCCCGCCGTCGGTCTTGAGGTCAAGTGAGCGCAGGACGGGCGTATTCAGGATCGAGCTGTACGCGCCGGTGTCGAGCGCGAACCAGAGCAGGCGCGAGGTGTTCACGCGGAGCTGCAGGAAGATGGAGTTGCCGTTCAGCTCGAAAGGGATGCGCGTGATCCTCTGCGCGCCCGGCTTGCCCGCGCCCGCGGCTTGCGGGGGGCGCGCGGGCGCGACCGCGCCGGGGAGGGAGAGCAGGCACGCGGCGAGCGTCACGGCGCGTACATGATTTCCGAGCTTCGACATGATCCACACTCCCACAGACGCCTAAACGCGGGCGCGTCCCCCGCGCTCCCACGGCTTCTCCCCGAACGTCCGTCACGACCGACGGGCGCGCCCCGTCACTTGATGGGCGGCTCGATCTTGATGTCGGAGTTGTAGTCCGACATCGTCATCTCGGTCCTGGTCTTGACCCCGCCGAACTCGCTCTCCGACTCGCTCTTGCGGGGCAGTCCGTCCGCGACGGCGACCCAGGATTTGGCATGGGTCTTAACGTTCGCGCCCATCGCGTTGTTCATCGTGTACTCGTAGACGAGCATCGGCGCGCCGCCCACGGTGTCCGCCCCGACGAACTTCACGTCGGAGGCCTTCGCCAACTCCTCTATGAACTTCGGATCGCGGAACGCGGCGATCATCTTGCTCATGTCGACGGGGAAGCGCTGCCACGCGCCCCCGTTCATCTTCATGAAACTGTCTTTGCCGACGATGACGTACTCCAGCGTGGTCTCGCGCCCGCCCGCCTGCGAGCGCGTGACCATGTGGTAGCGGTCGGGCGCGGCGTACTCGATGGTGATCGCGCTGGTCGTGCCGTTGGAAGCGGTGTTCTTGATGTTCGCGCGGTACGACTTCGCGTCGAGTTGCGCGCGCGTCGCCTTCGTCATCACGTCGAGCGGCTTGTCGCTCGCCAAGACGACGCCCGCGCTCGTCGCCCCGGTGCTCGTCCCGTTGAGTGGCGCCGTCGTCGCGCCGCCGCCGGTCTCCGGCTTGGAACTGCACGCGCAGGCGGCGAGCAACAAAGAGCAGAACACGGCTGCTCGAATCTTCATCTTCGGCTTCATCCGGCTATGCCTTTCGCGCCGAGACTCGCCCCATCGCGACTCATCCCGGCGTGTCAACAGCTAACAGCTAACAGCTAACAGCTATTAGCTAAGTTCCACCCGCGCGTCACATCGAGACGCACGTGCCGCGCTTCAAGAACTGGCCGCCGCCCGCCTCGCCCTTGAACTCGCCGTTCTCGACGACGACGCGCCCGCGCGAGAGAACCAGCTCGACCACGCCCTTCACGGTCTTGCCCTCGTAGGCGCTGTAGTCGGCGTTCATGTGCTGCGTCTCGACGCTGAAGGTCTGCTCCCGATCGGGGTCGAAGATGACGATGTCGGCGTCAGACCCGACGGCAATCGTGCCCTTGCGCGGGAAGAGTCCGAACATCTTCGCGGCGGCGGTCGAGGTCAGCTCGACGAAGCGGTTCAAGGAGATGCGCTGCTCGACCACGCCGCCGTTGTAGATCAGGGCCATCCGGTTCTCGACGCCGGGCGCGCCGTTCGGGATTTTCGAGAAGTCGCCGCGCCCCAACTCCTTCTGCTCCTTCATGCAGAAAGGGCAGTGGTCGGTCGAGATCACTTGCAGGTCGTCGGACTTCAGGCCCTTCCACAGCTCCTGCTGATTCCACTTCTCGCGCAAGGGCGGCGTCATCACGTACTTCGCGCCCTCGAACCCTTCGCCGTAATCGTCAATCGACAGGAACAGGTACTGCGGGCACGTCTCCGCGAACGCGGGCAAGCCCCGGTCGCGCGCCTCGCGCACCTGGTTCAAGGCGTCGGCGCAACTGAGGTGGACGATGTAGACGGGCGACTCGGCCATCTCCGCGATGCGGATGGCTCGGTGGACGCCCTCGGCCTCGGCGACCGTGGGGCGCGTCAAGGCGTGGTACTTCGGCGCGGTGCGACCCTCGGCTAAGGCGCGCTTGATGATCTCGTTGATGACGATGCCGTTCTCGGCGTGCATGCAGATGAGGCCGCCGCGCGATCCAGCGGCAGACATTGCGCGGAAGATCGTCGCGTCGTCGGCGAGGAAGACGCCGGGGTACGCCATGAACAGCTTGAAGCTCGACACGCCCTCGTCCATCGCCTTGTAGAGTTCGGGCACGCGCTCGTCTTCGAGGTCTGTCACGATGAGGTGGAAGCCGTAATCAATCGCCGCTTTCCCTTCGGCCTTCGCGTGCCAGTTGTCGAGCCCCTGCCGCAGCGCCTCGCCCTTGTACTGCACGGCGAAGTCGATGATCGTCGTCGTCCCGCCGTGCGCGGCGGCGATTGTCCCGGTGCGGAAATCGTCCGACGCCTGCGTGCCGCCGAAGGGAAGCTCCATGTGCGTGTGCGGATCGATCCCGCCGGGGATGACGAGTTTTCCACTCGCATCGATCACGCGATCCGCCTCCACGTCGAGCCGCGCGCCGATGGTCGAGACGGTCTCGCCATCGATCAATATGTCCGCTTTGTAATCGTCAACCGCCGTGATCACACGGCCGTTGCGGATGAGTGTTTTCATGGCTTCACTTTGCGGCGTTGTGAACTCGAAGGCTTATGACTGTCGAAATACTGGAAGCAGAGCAAGTGCCTGCGCGGCAGATTGTACCTTCCGAACGCCTTCGTCTCGGCAGGCTGATATGGAAACTTGCTCCACGCCTTCGAAGACTGCCGCGGCAGCCAACAAGAAGGGAAAGCCGAAAGGGAGCAACGCGACGAGGTAAAGAAGAGCCTGCCAGAGAAAAGATTTCACGCCGGATTAAACGTTCAGCTTCTCGCCCCGTGCCAGATTTACTTGCCCCCGCCAAGTTAAATGACCTCCCCTTCGATGATCCCGCCGGCCCTTTCCTCGCTCAGTTTTGCTGGAAGAACCTAGCTGTTTCCGTAGAGCTTAAACGCTTCTTTGTCCGTCAGGCGGCGGGCGCGAATTGTGCCGTCGCCGAGTTTCTGTCCGCCCAGCGGGTCGATGTAGTCGCGCCCGGTGTAATTCTTCGTGCCGTCGATGCCGAAGGCCGCGACGTTGAGCATGAACACGGAGTCAGTAAGGGCCTTGAACCAGTGGACGTTGTTGCGCTCGTCGGAAACGGTAGAGAGGTCGCCGCGAGCGAACGTCGTGTCCAGCGTCGGCTCGACGATGAGATACTTGTCGTCGCCGCCCCTCTTCTCGTAATGCCGCGCGTGGACTTCGCCGTCGAGCACCATGTGCATGGAGGCCATGTTGTGATGTCCGTGCGGAACAATAGCCCGCCCCCTCTTGAGGGCGATAAACATCGGGACGTATGTCAACTCGGCGGGCAGACCCCTCACGTGCGGAAACTCAAGTTCCAGCGCGGACTCGTGGTCTTCGGGAAAGAGCGGAGCTTTCGCGAGTTTCGCGTAGTCAATCGAGCGGAGCAGGTCCGCGAGGTCAATGCGCCTAAACAGGTCTTCGACCCTCTCCTGCCACTCAACCGGCCGGAGCTTCCGTCCCCTCAAATCACTGGTCAGCCCTCTGACTTCCATCAGCCACTTCGCGGCAAGGGGCTTCACCTTCGCGCCGAGCATCTGTCCACTGGATAGGATCTCGACGAGAGAAAATGTTAACGCGCTGCCGAGCATTTGCCGGACGAAAGTTCTCCGCGATGACTGCTCCATGTGGCCGCCTCCGGTGTCGCGCTGAAGTGATGAAATCAAACGACGGCAAATCCCGCGTCTAACGCTTCGATCAACTCGTCCACGTGCTCCCGTGTCGAGTTGAGCATCATGCCGGTGCGGATGACGTTGCCGTAGAGACCGCCTTTGCCGATGAGGACGCCGCGGCGCTTGGTCTCCTCGAAGACGCGGAGTACGGCTTGCGGGTGCGGCTCTTTGGTCTCGCGATCCTTGACGAGTTCGAGCCCCTGCATGAGCCCCAGGCCCCGCACGTCGCCAATCACCATGTGCTTCTCTTTGAGTTCTTCGAGGCGCTGGCGGAGGTAGCCGCCGACTTCGGCGGCGTTGCGGCGCAGGTCTTCATCTTCGATGACCTTAATTACTGCGAGGGCCGCCGCCATCGAGACGGGGTTGCCGCCGAAGGTCGAGAAGGTGAGTCCGGGGTACTTGTCGGCGACCTCCGGCGTGGCGACGGTGATGCCGATGGGCACGCCGTTCCCCAGGCCCTTCGCGGAGGTGATGATGTCGGGCTCGACGTTCCAGTGCTCGATGCCGAACCACTTGTCGCCCGTTCGGCCCCAGCCCGTCTGCACCTCGTCGGCGATGAAGAGGCCGCCGTGCTTGCGCGTGATCTCGGCGGCGCGCTCGAAGTAGCCCGCGGGCGGGACGATGAAGCCGCCGACGCCGAGGATCGGCTCCGCCATGAAGGCGGCGATCTCGCCGGTCGTCGTCGTCATGATCACCTCCTCGATGTCTTCGGCGCAGGCGAGCCCGCAGTCGGTCGGCTTGAGGTTGAGCGGGCAGCGGTAGCAGTAGGGCGCGCGCGCGTGGACGATGCCGGGGACTTGCGCCGGGAGCGGCCGCCACGTCGAATGGCCCATCGCGGAAAGCGATGTGGCGGAGCGCCCCGAATAGCTGTGGCGCAGGACGACGATCTCGTGGCGGCCGGTCGCGGTCTTCGCCGCGTGGATGGCCGTGTCGTCGGCCTCCGTGCCGGAGTTCGTGAAAAAGGATTTCTTCAGGCGGCCGGGCGTGATCTGGTAGAGCTTCTCGGCGAGGTCCGACTGCGGCTTGTTGGCGTAGAGCGTCGAGGTGTGCGAGAGCGTCTTGACCTGATTGATGATCGCCTCGTTCACTTTCGGGTTCGCGTGGCCGACCGAGACGGTGAGCACGCCGCCGAAGCAGTCGAGGTATCGCTTGCCCTGATCGTCCCAGACGTGGAAGCCCTCGCCGCGCACTAACGCGACCGGCTCCTGGTAGTACATCGCCACGGCGGGGAAGAGAAACTCTTTGTGCTTCTCGACGATCTCTGATCCGGTCGGCTTCGTCTCGTCGGCTCTCAGTTGCGGTTCGGCGGTGCTCATGTTTTTTCTCCGTTTTGTGGACAGGAAGATGATCGCGCTATGGCTTCACGATGTGGTCTTGGCTGCGGCGGCCTTGGCTTTGTAGGCCTTGCTGTCGTTCTTCAGCTTCCAGAAGATGATGTAGCCGCCCCACGCGATGCAGGCGAGCATGGCGAAGAAGGCGGGGACGCCGCCGAGGGTGCGGTTGACGAGCGTGTTGTTCAGCGAGCCCCAGACGATGGGGAACAGGCCGACGAAGACGAGCGCGTAGACGCGCAGGACGCGCGACAGCGCGAGGCGGCCCTTCGCAAGAATCTTGAAGTGCGAAGTCATCCGCCCGTAGCCGGACTCCTGACGGGTCGGCTCGATGACGTAGGTCGCGAGCGGGACGACGGGCAGGCCGAAGACGATCACCCAGCGTGTCGCCTCCCAGGTCGCGTCCGCCATCTCGCGGTAGTCGAGCAGCGTCGTGCCGCAGCCGTTGAAGGACGTGAAAGAGGGCGCGGTCAGCTCCTGCATCCGCTCGGTCAGCTTCTTCAACTCGTCGAGGTTCTCCCGGAGCAGGGCGGAGGCGAGCGGCTCGCCGCACCCGGCGCACTTCGAGTTCACGTCGGCGTCGGCGTTGGCGAAGCTGCACTTGGGGCAGGCGACGGTTTTCATCAGATCAGGTTTGACGAAGCGGCGTCAGTACAGATTACCTTCGCGCTTCCGGCCCGTGTAGTCGACGTAGACGACTTTCAGCTCGGTGTAGAAATCGAGTGCGGTCGAGCCCTGCTCGCGCTCGCCGATGCCGGTGGCCTTCGAGCCGCCGAAGGGGATGTGCGCCTCGCCGCCCGTCGTCGGCGAGTTGACGTGCGTCATGCCGGTCTCGATCTCGTCGACGAAGCGGAAGATGCGCGCCGCGTCGTTCGTAAAGATCGAGGACGAGAGGCCGTACTCGCTGTCGTTCGCCACGCGCAGCGCCTCGTCGAAATCCCTCACGCGCAGGATCGAGAGGACGGGGCCGAAAATCTCCTCGCGCGCGATCCGCATCTCCGGCGTGACGTTCGCGAAGACGGTCGGCTTGACGAAGTAGCCTTTACGCAAACCAACGCCGTCGGCCGCCGCGCCGCCGTAAGCCAGCTCCGCCCCGTCCTCGCGCCCCGCGTCGATGTAGCGCATCACGGACTTGAACTGGTTGGCGTCCACGAGCGGGCCTACTTCCGTCTGCGGGTCGGCCCCGTCCCCGATCCGCAAACTCCCGGCGCGCGCCACCATGCGCTCGACGAACTCGTTCGCGATCTCGTCGACCACGATGGCGCGGCTCGTGGCCGTGCAGCGCTGGCCCGTCGAGCCGAACGCGCCCTGCGCGGTCGATTCGACGGCGAGCTCCATGTCCGCGTCTTCCAGCACGACGACCGGGTTCTTGCCGCCCATCTCGCACTGCACCTTCGCGCCGCGCCGCGAGCACTGCTCGTAGAGCTTGAGCCCGACGCCGTTCGAGCCCGTGAACGAGACGGCGCGCACCGCCGGGTGCCCCACGATCTCGTCGCCCGCCTCCGAGCCCGATCCGAGGATCAGATTCAGCACGCCCTGCGGGACGCCGGCCTCCGCGAAAAGCTCCGTCAGCCGCACGGCCGTCGCGGGCGTGACGGTCGCGGGCTTGAAGACCACCGCGTTGCCGGCGACGAGCGCGGGCGCGATCTTCCAGACCGGGATCGCGACGGGGAAGTTCCACGGCGTGACGCAGGCGACGACGCCGTGCGGCTGCTTGATCGTGTAGGCGAAGTTCGCGGGCAGCTCCGACTGGATCGTCTCGCCGTTCATCCTCCGCGACTCGCCCGCGCAGAACTCCGCCACGTTGATCGCGCGCTGAATCTCGCCCTTCGACTCGGCGAGCGTCTTGCCCTCTTCGGCCGTGAGCAGCTTCGCTAAGTTCTCGCGGTCGTCTTCGAGCAGGCGCGCGAAGCGCGCGACGACGCGCCCGCGCTGCGGGGCGGGCGTCGCGCGCCAGCCGCGGAAGGCTTCGGCCGCCGACTCGACGGCGCGCCGCGCCTCTTCGCGCGTCGAGAGCCTGACGGTTCCGAGCACTTCGTCCGTGTTCGCGGGGTTGAGGTTGGGCGCGGTCTGCTCGGAGGAGGACTCCCGCCACTCGCCGCCGACGTAGTTGCGATAAAATTTCATAGGGACGAACAAAAGCGCGCATGCCCGGCTCAGGCGTCCGAAGTTGCGCGTTGGAGAATCGGGTACGGGGCGGAAATTTGTAGAGACGGAAGCGTTTCGTTAAGCTGTGTCGGAGTCAGGGACGGCCGTCGCGACGGCGCGCTTCACGTCGTTCGGTTGCCGGAAATTTATACATCACAGCCCGCGGGCGTGCCAAATAGAAAATGACGGACCCCAGCCACACCGACAACCCCCCGAACCTGCGCCAACTGCTCGAAACGCGCGCCGCACTCTCGCCCGACAAGACCTTGCTCGTCAACGCCGGGGACGCGCGCCGCTGGACTTACCGCGAGTTCGACGCGGCGGTGAACCGCGCCGCCAACCTGCTCTCAGCGCGCGGGGTGGGGCGCGGCGACGTGGTCAGCCTGCTCATGCCGAACGGCGCGGAGTACGTCATCGCTTACTTCGCCTGCTTCAAACTCGGCGCGCTCGCCGGCCCCGTCAACTCGCTCTTGAAGCCCGAAGAGATCGCCTACGTCGTGGGCAACTCGGAGGCGCGCGCGCTGCTCGTGCATTCGGAGTTCCGCGCCGCGGTCGAGGCGGCGCGCGCTGAGCTGCCGCTGCTCGAAGACGTGATCGTGTTCGACGACGAGTCGATCACGGCCGAGTTCGGCGACGAGCCCGACGGCTCCTGGGCTCAGTCCTCGCACGGGGAGAGCGACGAGGCGATCATCATCTACACCTCCGGCACTACGGGTAAGCCCAAAGGCTGTTTGCTCACGCACGGAAACCTCATCGCCAACGCGCGGCAGATCGCCGGGTGGTTGAAGTTCACCCCCGCGGATCGGCTGCTCAGCGTGATGCCGCTCTTCCACATGAACGCCGTCAGCGTCACCACCCTGAGCGCGCTCTACGCCGGGGGCTCGACGGTCGTCGCCCCGCGCTTCTCCGCGTCGCGCCACTGGCAGATCGTCTCCGACCACCGCGTCACCTCCTTCGGCTCGGTCGCGACGATGCTCTCGATGCTGCTCGCGAAATACCCCGCGGGCGTGCCCGCCGGACTCCACACCGATCAGCTCCGCTTCGCGATGTGCGGCTCCGCGCCCGTGCCCGCCGAGGTTATGCGCCGCTTCGAGGAGACTTTCGACTGCCCCGTCGTCGAAGGCTACGGGCTCTCCGAGTCCACCTGCCGCTCGACCTTCAACCCGCCGGACGAGCGCCGCCGCGCCGGATCGTGCGGGCTGCCCATCGGCAACGAGATGAAGATCTTCGACGAAGAGGACAGGGAAGTGGCGGACGGCACGCCCGGCGAGATCGTCATGCGCGGCGAAAACGTTTTCAAGGGCTACTTCAAAAACCCGGAGGCGACCGAACGCGCCTTCCGCGGCGGGTGGTTCCACACGGGCGACATCGGCTACCGCGACGAAGAGGGCTTCTTCTACGTCGTCGACCGCAAGTCGGACATGATCATCCGCGGCGGCGAGAACATCTACCCGCGCGAGATCGACGAACTGCTCTACCGCCACCCGGCGGTCGCCGCCGCCGCGACCGTCGGCGTCCCCGACGAGCTGTACGGCGAGGAGGTCGCGGCCTTCGTCGTCCTCAAAGACGGCGCGCGGGCGACCGAGGAGGAACTGATCGATTACTGCCGCGCGCGCCTCGCAGACTTCAAGTGCCCCAAGACGATCCGCCTCGTCGCGGACGTGCCGAAGGGTCCCACGGGCAAAGTCCTGAAGCGCGAGCTGGCGCGCCGGTATACAATGCGTGCGGGTTGACGCGTGGGCACCACCCCCGGTTAACTAGCCGCGGCCGACAACGACAGAGACGCGCAACTAACTCTCCCGTGAAAGACGGGGCGGAAGGCTGGAACGTGAAACCCAAACTCAGAACTCTCGCCGCACTTCTCGTCCTCGCGCTCGCCGTCTGCCCGCCCGCGCGCCTCGCGACCCGCGCGACGGCCCGCGCGCGCGCCACGCGCGACGAGAGGGTCGCCGCCGCGGCCGAGGCGATGCGCGCGCAGCTCGTGGCGCAGCGCCGCGACTTCCACGCGCACCCGGAGCTGTCGAACCGCGAGGAGCGCACCGGGCGCGTCGTGGCGGAGCGCCTGCGCGCGCTGGGGTTAGAAGACGTGCGCGCGAACGTCGCCCTGCACGGCGTCGTGGCCGTGCTCAAAGGGGCCAAGCCAGGCCCCGTCGTCGCCGTGCGCGCCGACATGGACGCGCTGCCCATCCAGGAAGTTAACGACGTGCCCTACAAGTCGCAGACGCCGAACGTGAAGCACGCCTGCGGTCACGACGTGCACACGACGGTCGAGTTGGGCGTGGCGGAAGTGTTGAGCAAGATGCGCGACGAGATGAACGGCACGGTCAAGTTCATCTTCCAGCCGGCGGAGGAGGGCGCGCCCGCGGGCGAGGAGGGCGGCGCGACCCTCATGATCAAGGAGGGCGCGCTCGACAACCCGCGCCCGCGCGCCATCTTCGGGCTCCACACCGAGCCGAACGTGCAGGCGGGGCAGATCGGCTACCACACGGGTCCCGCGATGGCCTCGTCCGACACCTTCTCCATCATCATCAGGGGCAAAGGGGCGCACGGCGCGCAGCCCCAGAACGGCGTCGACTCTGTCGTCGTCGCCTCCCAGTGCGTGCTCGCGCTCCAGAACATCCGCAGCCGCCGCATCGATCCGCTGGAGCCGCTCGTCATCACCGTCGGGACGATCAACGGGGGCACGCGCTTCAACGTCATCGCCGGCGAGGTGAAGATGACGGGCACGATGCGCACCCTAAACGATCAGGTGCGCGAGCGCTCGGTCGCGCTGATGCGCGAGACCTTGCAGAACGTCACGCAGGCTTACGGCGCGACCTACGAGCTGAACTTCGAGGGCAGCAACCCCGTCACTTATAACGAGCCGTCGCTCGTCGAGGAGACGCTGCCGACCATCCGCCGCGTCGTCGGCGAGAAGAACGCACTCACACTCAAGCCCTTCATGCCCGCCGAAGACTTCGCACACTTCCAGAAGGTCGTGCCCGGCTTCTACTACTTCCTCGGCGTCGGCAACCGCGCCAAAGGCATCACCGCCGGGTGGCACACCGCCGATTTCGACGTCGACGAGGAGAGCCTCGTCGTCGGCGTCAAGGTCATGTCTAACGTCCTGCTCGACTACCTCGACCGCCACAAGAACGACAGGTGAGGCGCGCGCGGCGGCGCGCGCCCGCAAGCCCCTTCAGGCGCGCCCGCTCGACTCCCCAGCGTCGGGCGAAATGACCTGGGCCGCGCGGCGCGTCAAACTTTCCGGGCCGCACGCTCATCAAACCCGCGATGGCGACAACAGCGAAACGACTGCCGGAGAACGCGCCGGGCGATTTTTACGTCGATGCGTCCTGCATCGACTGCGACGCCTGCCGGCAGATCGCCCCCGCCACCTTCCGCGATCACGGCGATCAGTCGAGCGTCTTCCGGCAGCCCGCGTCCGGCGACGAAGTGCGACGCGCTCTGATGGCGCTCGTCGCGTGCCCGACCGCCTCCATCGGCACTTCGAGGGATTACGACGCGAACGTCGGCGTCGAGGCGTTCCCCGACCTCGTCGCGGAGAATGTTTACTTCTGCGGCTTCACTTCGGAGGCGAGCTTCGGCGCGTGGAGCTACCTCGTCACGCGCCCGGCCGAGGCGGGCGGCAACGTCCTCGTGGACTCGCCGCGCTACACGGCGCGGCTCGTCAACAAGATCGAGCGGATGGGCGGCGCGTCGCGGATGTTCCTCACGCACGCGGACGACATCGCCGACCACGCGCGCTTCGCCGAAAAGTTCGGCTGTGAGCGGATCATGCACGCGCGCGACGGCGCCGGGCGGCGCGGCATGGAGCGCGCCCTCGAAGGTGACGAGCCCGTCCAACTGGATGAAGACCTCGTCGCCATCCCCACGCCCGGTCACACGCGCGGCTCGACCGTGCTGCTCTACCGGGGAAAATATCTCTTCACGGGCGATCACCTCGCGTGGTCGCCCGCGCGCCAGACTCTGACGGCGTTCCGCAGCGCGTGCTGGTACTCTTGGGGCGAGCAGGTGCGCTCGATGGAGAGGTTGCTCGACTACCGCTTCGAGTGGGTGCTGCCCGGTCACGGTCGCATCCACCACGACACGCCGGAAGCGATGCGCGCGCACCTCGAACGGTGTGTCGCGTGGATGAAGAGCGTCGCCTGAAGTCCCTGCGCGCCTCGCCTCGCGCGGCGACACGCACACGCCGGCATAACAACCCGCACAGGGAGCAATCGTCTCTAGCGACCGCGCGGGCGGGTTCTTACACCGCCCCGTCCTCTCCGCGCCGATCAGTT
Organism: Pyrinomonadaceae bacterium; assembly: GCA_035537435.1. GTDB lineage: Bacteria > Acidobacteriota > Blastocatellia > Pyrinomonadales > Pyrinomonadaceae > JAIVGV01. The sequence goes on from DATLMC010000129.1 coordinate 15,399, forward strand.
CTTCGTCCGCGGCGTGCGCATGCCCTTCCTCAAGTTCCCGCGCCGCCCCGATCTCTAAATCTATCAAGCGAGCTCCCCTTCGCGGCTCTGCGCCTTTGCGTGAGGATAAAATTTCACGCTGGAGGCGCTGGCGGCGCGAAGAGAAAGCGACTAGGGCAGGGAATCCAGGCTCGAACGAAGGGCGGCGAGCGTCGGGTTGTTCGGGTTGACGGACGCGAGCCGGTCGATGGCGTCGCGCGCGGTCGCCTTGTCTTTGAGGTTGAGCGCGGCGGAGGCGAGGTTCTGTAGCGTCAACTCGTGACGCGGATCGATTTCGAGGGCGCGTCGGTACTCTTCGATGGCGCGTCGGTAGTCGGGCGGATTGCGCTGGAAGTAGGTGTTGCCGAGATCGGTCCGGGCGTCGGCGTTGGCGGGGTTGGCGGCCAGGGCGCGCGTGTAGAAGTCCGCCGCCGAGGGGAAGTCGCCGGTGTCGTATTTGACGTTGCCCATTTCGAGCAGCGCGTCCGGGTCCTGCGGCTTGAGCTTGAGGGCGCGTTCGAGGTAGAGCGCGGCTTTGTCGAGGGCGCGGACTTTATAAAAGGTCGCGGCGGCGGTCATCTGGAGCGCGAAGTCTGCGGGGTCGGCGTCGGCGGCTTCCATCGCCATCTGCGCCTCACCGCTCGCCGCCGCCGCGCCTTCGGGACTCGCGGGCGAGCCGCCGGAGCCGACGCCGTTGATGTCGGGGTGACCGGGCGGGAGCGAGCCGGCGTCCCGCGAGGGGTCGAGGGGCGGCGCGCTCTTGACGTTGATCGAGGAGACCTGGTTGGACGCCGCGACGGCCGGGGAGACGGGCGAGCCGACGCCCAGACGGTTCGCCAGGAAGAAGCCGACGCCGAAGCCGAGCAGGAGCCCGCCGAGGCAGAAGAGAAGGTTTCTGGTCGTCATTTTGCCGGGGATGATAGCACAGCGGCGCGGGGCGAACGCGGCGCGGAGGCGGCCGCCTAAACAGGCGTTCGGCCGATCAAGCGCGTGCGTTTGCCGCCCCCTGTACGATGGAGTATGATTCACCCCAAGACAAGTTGGTCTGCGGACTCACCCTCTGGGACGCTCTCGCGGGTGTTGTGGCTCCTCAAGATGTTTTAGCCCGAGTCGTCATCTACCATGTCGGCAATCGAAGAAACTAAATCCGAGATCGGCGTGAAGTCTGCCGCGGGCGCGCGCCCGTCCGAGTCAGTCGTGACGCGCGCGCTGAACCTGCTCAGCTCCGTGCGCTTCGGAGTCACGCTGCTGATGATCCTCGTCCTCTTCAGCATGATCGGGATGCTCGTCATGCAGAAGAACGTCGAGGGCTTCGAGAAGTACTTCGCCGACCTGAGCCCCGCGACGCGCCTGCTCTTCGGCAGCCTCGGCCTGTTCGACATCTACCACGCCTGGTACTTCAACCTCCTCCTGCTCGTCCTCTCGCTCAACATCGTGCTCGCGTCCATCGACCGCTTCCCGAAGGCCTGGACGTTCGTCTCCAGGCCGAAGCTCGACGCCTCGGCGAAGTGGCTCGGCGGGCAGGAGCAGCACGCCGAATTAGAACTCGCGGCCGACTCGCGCCAGGGCGCGACCGAGCGCGTCGTCGCCGCGTGCAAGGCCGTCGGCCTGAGGCCGACCGTCACGGAGAAGAACGGCAAGACGTTCGTCTTCGCCGAGCGCGGCGCGTGGAACCGTCTGGGCGCTTACGCCGTCCACGTCGCGCTGCTGACGATCTTCACGGGCGGCTTTCTGACGGCGCAGTTCGATCAGAGCGGCCAGATGCCGGTCAGGCCGGGCGCGTCGTCGAACGAGATGTCGAACACCGACTTCAAACTCACGGACGGCGGCCTCCGGCTCGCGAAGGCGACGATCCCGCTGCCCTTCGAGGTGACCTGCACCGACATCCAGCAGAAGCTCATCAAGCAGGACGGGCCGATCACGCAGGACAACACGATCGACTGGTTCACCAAGATCAAGATCAAGGACGGCGGCGCGGAGCACGAGGCGTTCGTGCATCTCAACAACCCGTACGACTACCGCGGCTACCGCTTCTTCCAGCAGAGTTTCATCAACGTGGGCCGCGCGCGCCAGATCACTTTGCGGCTCAGGCGCGAGGCCGACGGCTACGAGACCGACGTGACGATCCCGCGCGACGGCTCGGTCAACCTCTCCGACGGCGCGCACGTCGAGTTCGTCAACTTCCAGCCCGACTTCACGATGGCGGGCGGGCAGGCGACGACCGCCTCCGGCGAGTACAACAACCCCGCCGCGATCTTAAACGTAAGCGGCGCGGACGGCGCCGAGGGCCGCGCCTACGCCTTCACGCGCGAGCTGCCGGCGGGCGCGCCCGTGGGCCGCGCGGTCGGCGGCTACAAGTTCAAGCTGGTCTCCTTCGAGAAGGTGCCGGACGCGCACGTCCTCGCGATCCAGAAAGACCCCGGCGCGACCGTCTTCTACGTCGGCAGCGGGATGCTGATGCTGACGCTCGTCGGCGTCTTCTTCTTCGCGCACCAGAGGGTGTGGGCGGTCGTGGAAGAGCCCGTGGAGGGGACGGTCGCCGTGGCGCTCGGCGGCAACGCGAACCGCAACGCCGTCGCCTTCGAGGACAGGTTCAAGCGCCTGGTCGCGGCGATTAACGGAGAAAGAAGTGAGGTGCAGGCATGAGTGAAGTTCTCAAACACCCCGTCCAGCTCGGCTCGTCGCAAATGGATTCGGGCGGCTGGTCTGTCCGCTCCTACCTGCCCGCGGGGCTGCCCGTCGCCGGCGCGCTCCTGATGCTGCTGCTGCGCATCCAGTTGGGCGGCGATCACTTCATCAACGACGGCGCGCTGATGATGCTCGCGCTCGCCGGCTACATCATCGGCGGCGTCTTCCTGCTCGTGAACCTCTACGCGCCGTCGGGGATGGCGCAGAAGATCGGCCTGTGGTCGGGCGGCATCGGCGTCTTCTGCAACCTGTCGAGCTGGCTCGTGCGCTGGGTCGCGTCGCACGACCGCGAACTCGCCATCCTCCAGCGCAACGGCTACGGCGCGGATCAGATGCCGTGGGTCTGGCGCTACATCCCGTTCGCGAACCTCTACGATCTCTCGCTCGCCTTCGCCTTCGGCGCGGGCGTGACGACGATGCTCGTCTCCGGCCGCAGGAGCTTCCGCTTCATCGGCGCGATGTCGCTGCCGCTCGCGTCGCTCGTCCTCGTCCTCGCCCGCTTCATCGGCAACGAGTTCATCAACCTGCCGCCCGTCCTGGACTCCTACTGGCGGCCGATCCACGTCGGCACGGCGTCGATCTCCTACGGCGTCGCGCTCGTCTGCTTCGCCGCCGCCGTGCTCTACCTGTTGAAGGTGGGGACGAAGCCGGAGTCGATGGCGATCTTCGCCGCCGCCTTCGCCGTCGCCGTCTTCATCACCATCGGCGGCCCCTTCGGCACGTTCCGCATCCTGACGACCGGGACTTACGCGGCGTCGCCGGCCATCGGCGGCACGCGCACGTTCCTCGAATTCCTGCGCGTCAACATCCCGTGGGTCGGCCCCGCGCTCATCGTCGCCACGCTGCTGCTCGCGGGCGTCATCATTTCGTTCCTGAAGTACCGCTCGGGCGGCGACGAGCGCGCGCGCCGTCTCGGCCATCACCTGCTGAAGGCGTCGCTCGTCGTGCAGATGATCGCCATCGCGCTGCTCGTCTCGCAGGTGAAGAGTTCGGCGCAGATCGCGGCGTGCCCGGACTCCGGCGGGTTCAACCGGCGCTGCATCGAGAAGTCGCAGTACCCGCGCTTCGGCCGTTGGATCGCGGAGCAGCAGGGCATGAGCCCCGAAGAGGTCAAGGCGCTCCCGGCGGCGCAGCTCACCGGCGCGGCGGAGAACTTCGTCCGCGAGCGCGGCTCGCAGTTGACCTTGAGCACGAACGCCAACCCCGTCGAGTTGTCCGCGCTCATCACCGCGTTCGCCGCGACGCTCTTCGTCACGATCTTCGCCTTCAAGACCGAGAAACTCCGCGCGGCCCTGCCCGCCCCCGAAAAGCTCGACTCGCTGATGTACAAGACGGCGAGCGTCGCCTTCGCCGGCCTCGCCATCCTGCTCATCACCGGCGCGATCTGGGCGAACGAAAGCTGGGGCCGCTACTGGGGCTGGGACTCGAAGGAGACGGGCGCGTTCGTCGCGTGGCTGACCTACGGCGGCTTCCTCCACGCCCGCATCGCGCGCGGCTTGACCGGCAAGCGCAGCGCCTACTTCGCCATCGTCGCGTTCCTCCTCGTCATCTTCACCTACCTCGGCGTCAGCTACCTGATTCCGGGTCTCCACTCCTACGCCTGAGGGGCGTGACAGGTAAACCGTGACAGGTGACAGGAAAGGCATTCGATCTTCTCCTGTCACCTGTCACGGTTTACGGTTTACGAATCGCTCATGTCGACAGTCGCGTTGAATAAAGAGAACGTCCTCTTCTCGCTCGTCGGCGTCGGCTTCGGGCTCTTCTTCGGCTTCGCCTTCGTGACGTGGGCGAATCACCGCGCGCAGCAGCCGCCGCAGCAGCCCGCGGGCTCGGCCGCGCAAACGGCGGAGGCTGACGGCGCGGCTTCGCAAGCCGAGGCGGAGGCCGCCATCAAGCGCGCGCGCGAAAACCCGAAAGACTTCGACGCGCAGATGGAGGGCGCGCGCGCCTACTACGACACGCAGCGTTACGACGACGCGGTCGATCTCCTCCTGCGGGCCAACGAGCTTCAGCCGACGAACGTCGAGCCGGTCGCCGCGCTCGCGCACGTCAACGCCGACGCGGGCAACTACAGGGCCGCGGAGAAGTGGTACGTCGCCGCGCTCGGCATGAAGCCCGACGACGCGGACGCGCGCGCGAGCCTCGCTCGCGTGCTGCTGCTCGCGCAGCCGCCCGACTTCGAGCGCGCCGCCGCGGAGCTGCGCCGCGCCCTCCAGATCGATCCGCGCCACGAGCCGTCGCTCCAGTTCCTCGCCTTCGCGCTCGCACGGCGCGGCGACGAGCGGGGCGCGCGCGACGCCGTCGACCGGCTCGAAAAGATCAACCCGGGCAACCCGTCGATCCCGCGGCTCCGCGAAGAGATCGAGGCGGGCGCGAAGAGCCCCCAGCCCGCGGGCGCGGGCGGGGCTCAAACGAACGCGTCGCAGGAAGGCGCGCGGTAGCGGCTTCTCCCCCGATGCGGGCAGACGCAAAGAGACTTGACAGCCATTAACGGCAACCGAGTCACGAGTCACTCAAGAACGATGAAAGCCGACGCCGAAGCACCGACGACACGCGCCGCCCGTCAGGGCGGTCGGACAGATGCGGGCGTGATGCCGAAGCCCTGCCCGCGGAGACGAAAATATCGATGATGCGCTCCCTAACTCTCACCGCCCTCGCCTCCCTGGCTTTAGCCTCCGCCTCCGGCTGCGGCACGTCCGAGCGGGGGACGAACGCCTCGAACGCTTCGACGGCTCGCGCGCCGCAATCGCAGAACAGCCCGCAGACCGTGACCGTCCCGCCCGTCGCCGCGGCGCACGGCGGCGGCGCGCCCGCCCCGGCCGCGCCCGCCAACTCCGCCGAAAAGCCGGGTATGCCGACGCCGGAGCTGGACGCAAAGATCGCGAAGGCCGAGGCGAAGGCGAAAGCGCCCGGCGCGGGCGAAGCCGACAAGAAGACGGCGGCCGCGGCCTACGTCGAGCGCGCCGACGTTTACTACAGCGCGCAGCAGCCCATGCTCTACAAGTTCGCCCTCGGCGACTTCCGCCGCGCGCTGCGCTACGACCCGAAGAACGAAGAGGCGCGCGCGAAGCTGGATCAGATCGTCTCGATCTACCAGTCGATGGGCAAGCCCGTGCCGACCAACGGGCAGGAACAGTAAGTCAGGTAACGGTCGGCAAAGTAAACAGGCCGCGCGCGAGTCGCCACACTCGCGCGCGGCTTTGTGCGTCCTGATTCCCCGCGGCGTGAACGGCCGAAGAAGAGTTCGGGATGATGGCGGACGGCGGAAAGCCGGGAGGGGGCGGCCGATACTGGCGGGGGGCGGAAGGGGGGGGCGGCGGGGTGAAAAATTGGGGAACCGGGCGGGGCTGGCGGCGTGTAAGGTCTGCGGGCGAAACGGCAGGTGCGTGTATAATTACGCAGCCGGTTCGCCCCGGCGCGGCGTCGCGGAAGTTCCACGTTTCGTTCCATGAACGCGCCCGCGCCTTTCGGGAGTGAGAGCCTGCCATCCCTGCATGAGTGCGCTGACATCAGTCGAAGAGCTCGCACTGACGCCCCCGGCAGCCGCGGCGCGGGCCGAGGAGCGCGTGTCTGAGCCGCTCTCCGATCACAGCCTCCTGGAGTCGGCGCGCGTCGGCGACGAGGCGGCGTTCGCGGAGCTGGTGAGGCGCTACCGGAATCAGATCACGAACTACGCCTACCGCCTGACGAACGACTACGAGTCGGCGGTCGATCTCGCGCAGGAGACTTTCCTGCGGGTCTTCCGCGCGGCGGACAGGTATCAGGCGAACTACGCCTTCTCGACCTACATCTACCGCATCGCGACGAACCTCGCCATCAGCGAGTTGCGCAAGCGCAAGCGGCACCGGCTGGTCTCGATGACCGGGTTCTTCAGGTCGGGCGACGGGTTCGACGACGCGATGGAGCTCGACCCGGCCGACGCCACCCCGCTGCCGGACGTGACGATGGTGGACGACGAGCGGCGCGCGGCGGTGGCGCGCGCCATCGCGACGCTCCCGGAAAAGTACCGCGTGCCGCTGGTGCTCCGCGACGTAGAGGAGCGCAGCTACGAGGATATCGCGCGCATCCTTGGGATGAGCGAGGGCACCGTGAAGTCGCGCATCAGCCGCGCGCGCGCGTTCCTGCGCGACAAGTTGAAGATGTACCTGTGAGGGCGAGGCGAGGGGTAAAGATGAATTGTCAGAAGTTCAGAACCGAGATCGAAGAGCTTGACGGCGGCGCGGGGCTCTCCGCGCGGGCGGAGGGGCACGCCGCCCGGTGCGACTCGTGCCGCGCCTTCCGCGCCGAGGGCGACGCGCTGCGCGCGCTCGTCGGCGGGCTCGCGCGCGTCGAAGCGCCGGGCGATTTTGAGTTCCGCCTGAGATCGCGCATCGCGCGATCCGAGGGCGCGCGCGACCGTGCGGCGCGGTGGCACGGCTTCGTGCCGGGCGCGGCGTGGCTCACGGCGGCGGGCTGTCTCGTCCTCGCGCTCGGCGTCTTCGTTCACTTCCGCCCGGGGCGGACGTCGCCTCCGCCGACCGCGCCCGCGCTCGTGCAAACTCATCAGGAAGGCGTCAGCGCCCCTTCGGCCACGGGCGGGCGTGAGCAGGCGAGTGTTGACGACGGTCAGCGGCAGGCGGCTTCCGATGGCGGGACGGCGGTCGTCGCCGCCTCGACTCGCCGCGGCAACCGGGGGCCGCGCGCGACACAGAGTCAGAAGTTCGTCCTGCCGCCCGAGGCGGCGCGACAGTTGGCCGGTCTACAGAACTCGGAGGCCGCGACCGAGACGCACACGCTCGACTCGCAGGGGATGAAGATTTACGTCGGCTCGCCGATTGCCCTCCCCGTGTCGACGCAGGAGCGCCCGCTCGAAGCCCTCTTCAAAGACACGAGCGGCGCGACGCGCTCGGTCTCGGTTGACGCCGTCACTTTCGGCGCGCGCGGGCTGCCCAGCCGCCGCGCGCCGGTGAGGAACGCCTCCTACACGCAGGGTGTGTGGTAACGGTGATTTTCAAGTCCGACAGGCCCCGTCCGTTCGCGAGCCGCGCCCTGTGCGCGCCGCTCGCGCTCGCCTGCGCCTTCGTCTGTGCCCACGCGCAGCAGCAGCAGCCGGCGCGCCCGGCCGCGACCGCGAAGACGCTGCCGACGGCGACGACGCCGACGACGCCTAAGACACAGGTTACTTCGACGGTGAACGGAGCGGCCTCCACCGTGTCCGTGCAGGTGCGACCCGCGCGCGCGCGCGTAGCGAAGGTCGCGCGCCCCGCGCGCCCGTCATCGCCGCCGGTCGTCGCCGTCGTCCACAGGATGAGCGGGTGGAAGCTGCGCGCCCTCGTCGCGCCGCCCGACGCCCCCATCGCCGCGACCTTCGACGACAAGTTCGTGAGCACGAACATCGTCGCCGGCTACGTCATGCCGGACGGCTACACGGTCGTCGCGCGGCTGCCGCAGGCCGAAGCCGACGTGCTCAGTTTCGCGACGACCTTCCCCGACATGAAGCCGCCCGGCGCGGCCGACGACTCGCCGCTCAAACTCGTGCGCGGCGACGGCGCGGAGTTCGACGCGAAGTTCGTCGGCCTCGACGCCAGCACCGGGCTCTCCCTCTTCGAGTCGGACAAGCTTCTGCTCTCGCCGACGAGAGAGAGCATGCAGCCACTCTCGGTCGGGCTCCGCGTCTGCGTCTGGGCGCCGCTCCGCGCCGTCGAAACGAGCGCGGCCGTCGCCGTCAGCCAGGCGAACTCGCCCGACGCGCCGGTCGGCGATTCCGGCGTGCTCTACATGAACATGAGCGAGGTCGAAGGCAGACTCCGCGAGGTGGTGCGCACGCCGGGCGGCAGGGCGATGAGCTTCAGGGTCGAGGTCGAACACGTCTCGCCGGAGTGGGCCGGCGGCGTGGCCCTGACGGAAGGCAACTCCCTCATCGGGATCGTCGAGCAGGGCGCGGCGCGCGGCGCGAACCTGCTGCCGGCCGACAGCGTGAGGGCCGCCGCCGCGCGCGTGAAGGCGCGCCGCGCGAGCGTGCCGCAGCCGTGGCTCGGCGCGCGCGGCACCGCCGTGGCGACGACGCCGCCGGAACTGTTCGTCGAGCGCGGCTGGTCGCGCGAGCAGGGGCTCACGCTCATGCGGCGTCAGCAGGGCGTGCTGCTGACCGCGGTCGCGCCGGGGACGCCCGCCGCGCGCGCGGGCCTGCGCCCGGGCGACGTGGTCGCGCGCGTCGGCGATCACGACGTGCGCGGCGTCGAGGACATGACCTGGGTCTTGAAGGAGTTGGGCGGCAACACGCCCGCGCAGTTCACGGTGCTGCGCGCGGGCGCGGCCCCGCTCTCCCTGCGCGTCAGGCTCAGCGAGTCGCAGAACCCGGCGCTCGAAACGTCGCAGGCGGAAATTTTCGCGACGGAAGCCGAGTTGATGCGCGCCCAGTCGTCCACGCTCATGACGCGGGCGAAAATCTTAGAGACCGAGACGGAGCTGCGAAGGCTCGAAGCGCAAAACCCCGCGAGCGGCGACGAGCAGCGGCGCGTGCTGCGCGAAAAACTGCGCGCGGCCGAGGAGTCTTACCGGGGCACGGTCGAGGGGGTAAATAAACTCCAGCGGCAACTGGTCGAGGCCCAGTCGCGTTTCCGCGCGGCGACCGCGGCGCACCCGACCTACGGGATCAAGCCGCTGCTCCCGTACGGCGTCGAGTCGGCCGCCTTCATCTCGACGCGCACCGCCGACGGCGTCACGGAGTCGCGCAGAGGGCTGCTCGTCGTCGCCGTCCACGCGGGCAGCGTGATGGAGCGCGCGGGCGTGCGGGTGGGCGATCTGATCGAGACCGTCAACGGCGAGCCGAGCCTCGGCGCGGGCTGGCAGTCGAAACTCCAGGCCGACCCCAAAACCGAGATCGCGCTCGGAGTGCTGCGCGACGGAAAGCGCCTCGCGCTGAAATTACGGCCGCCCGCGTCCGACAAATAACCGCCCCCGCGCCGTCTTAAATTCTGCTTTTTCAACCGACCCCGGCCGCGAGTTGTGATAATCTAGCGACGACTTAGCACGCGATCTTCAAACCAGCGAACGTCGGTTCAGTGGTGATGCGTCAAGAAGCCGTCGCTTTTTACCACCAACTTCTGGAGGACGCGGAACTCGCCGAATCCTCCCGCGCGATGCTCGACGAAGGGCTTGAGCGCGCCCGGCTCATCTTCGGCGGTCGCCGCCTCTCGCCCTACCTGCGCCCGCACTTCGTCACCGAACGGGACTGGGCGCGCGTCACGCGCGTTTGCGAGACGGTCTGGGGCGCGATCCAGAAGGTGAAGGACGCGGCGGTCGAAGACGCGGCGCTGCTCGACGAGCTGGGGCTCACCGAGGTCGAGCGCGAGCTGGTCACGATCGATCCCGGCTACGGCGAGGTCTCCCCGACCGCGCGGCTCGACTCATTTTTAACCGAGGACGCCTACAGCTTCGTCGAGCTGAACGGCGAGAGCCCGGCGGGGATCGCCTACGCCGACGCCGCCTTCGGGATTTTCTCCGCGCTCCCCGTCATGCGCCGCTTCGCCGAGCGCTACACCCTGCGCACGTTCCGCGGGCGAGAGTTGTTGCTCGGAGTCCTGCTGCGCGCCCACGCGGAGTTTTTAGGGCGCGAGCCCGAGCGCAAGCCGCGCATCGCCATCGTCGATCTCAAGGGGTTGCCGACGCAGCAGGAGTTCGAGTTGTTCCGGGAGTTCTTCGAGAGCCGCGGCTACCCGGCGGTCGTCGCCGCGCCGGAGGAACTCGAATATTCGGGCGGGCGACTGCGCGCGGGCGGCTTTGAGATCGACATCGTCTACAAGCGTCTGCTCGTCAACGAGTACCTGCCGATCATGCGCGAGCAGCCCGCGCTCGTGGACGCCTACCGGGCGCGCGCCGTCTGCATGGTCAACAGCTTCCGCTCGAAGATGATCCACAAGAAGGCCCTCTTCGCCGTGCTCACCAACGACCAGTACGCGCGCCTCTTCACGGCGGAAGAGCGCGAGGCGATCCGCGGCCACGTCCCCTGGACGCGCAAGGTGCGCGAGGGGAAGACGGAGCACGGCGGGCGGCCGGTAGACCTCCTTGAGTTCGTCGCGCGCGAACGCGACCGGCTGGTCTTGAAGCCCAACGACGACTACGGCGGGCACGGCATCTACATCGGCTGGAACACGGACGAGGCGGGCTGGCGGGAGGCGCTGCGCCACGCCCTCGCCGACGGCGACTACCTCGCACAGGAGCGCGTCAGCACGGCGCGCGAGACGTTCCCGGCGCTCACGGACGGCGGCGGCGTCGAGTTCGTCGAGCAGTTGGTCGATCTCGACCCGATGCTCTTTTACGGCAAGGTCGGCTCCGCCTTCACGCGGCTCTCGTCGAACGAGCTGGCGAACGTCACTTCGGGCGGCGGGATGGTCCCGACCTTCATCATCGACGAGAAGTAGCGTGTCAAAACCTTCATCCTTTTGCGCCCTGCTTTGCGCCTTTGCGTGAACATTTATTTTCACGCAAAGGCGCAAAGGTGAAGTGTGCGGAGGTTTTGTAACCAGCCCTTAGTAAAAGCGGAGTCGCCCAGATGAGCAGAGACATCGAAGCGGACGAGGGTGCGGGGCAGGAGGAGCGGCGTTCGCACGACCGCTCCCGCCTCATCGTCGACGTGTTCTTCGACGGCGCGGACGCCACCGGCATCGCCAGCACGAAGGACATCAGCGTCGGCGGTCTCTACATGAACACGCAGAAGGAGCTGCCCGAGGGCGCGCTGCTGACGCTGCGGCTGCCGTTCCCGGAAGGCGACGTGGTCGTCAACGCGGAGGTCGTCTACAGCAACCCCGGACGCGGCGTCGGCGTGAGCTTCCACGGGCTCTCCGAGCACGACCGCGCGACCATCGAGAGCGCGCTCTCGGACGAGTGAAGGCCGAGACGGAGACGGCCCCGCCGCTCGCGTGGGACGACCTCCCGCCGCCTTTGCGCGACGCGCTCGCGGGGAGACTCGCGGGGCTCTACGGGGCGGCCTCGGATCGGGCGGCGTTCGACGCGGCGGGGGTCGATAAGCAGCAGTCCCTCCTCCTCTTCGCCGGGCGTCTGGGTCAATTGAAGCTGTGGGGTGAGGTCTCGCGCGTCACGAACGTCTACGGCGAGGGCGGCGTGGGCATCGAGTTCGAGGCTGAGCGCGGGCTCTCGAAGCGGTTGCGGCGCAGCCTTCAGTTCACCGGGCGCTTCGCCGCGCACCGCGGCACCGCGGAAGGGTTCTACGAGAAGGGACGGCGCACCGCCGCCCTCCACCTGCTGCGCGCACGGCCGCGAGAGCAGTTGTGGGCGGCGCACTTCGATCTCTACTCGCCGCTGGCGAACCCCCTGAGCGCGCTGCGCCACCTCTGGCACGAGAAGCTGCGCGGGCGCACGCCCGGCTGGGGCGAGATCGCCGCCGCGCTGGGGCGTGACGGGCGCGACTGGACTGTTTGATCGATCCGTCGATATTTCGGCCGCGCGGTTGACCGCGCCGGTTAGCGCGGGAGGGGCGGTCGCAGCTTGAGGCGGGGGCGACGGGAAGGGGGCGTGAGGGCATGGCGGACAAATACACGATGGGGATCGAGGAGGAGTTTCAGATCGTCGATCCGGTGACGCGCGAGCTGAAGTCGCACGTCTCGGAGATGCTCGAAGAGGGGCGGATGCTCTTAGGCGAGCAGGTCAAGCCGGAGATGATCCAGTCGCAGGTCGAGGTGGGCACCGGCATCTGCCGCAACATCGCGGAGGCGAGGGCCGACATCTCGAACCTCCGATCAATCGTCTCCGGGCTCGCGCGCAAGAACGGGCTCGCCATCGTCGCGGCTTCGACGCACCCCATCTCGAAGTGGACGGATCAGCAGATTTTCGACGACCCGCACTACATGCTCCTCATCGAGGAGTTGCAGATGGTCGCGCGCTCGCTGCTCATCTTCGGGCTCCACGTCCACGTCGGCATCGAGGATCGCGAGCGCCAGATTCACATCATGAACGCGGCGCGCTACTTCCTCCCGCACGTCCTCGCCCTCTCCACCTCGTCGCCCTTCTGGCTCGGCGTCAACAGCGGCCTGAAGTCTTACCGCTCCGAGGTCTTCAAAAAGTTCCCCCGCACCGACATCCCCGATCACTTCGGCTCCTACACGGCGTTCGCGCAGTACGTCCAGATGCTCCTGGAGACCAACTCGATCAGCAACCCGAAGAAGATCTGGTGGGACGTGCGCCCGCACCCCTTCTTCCCGACGCTGGAGTTCCGCGTCTGCGACATCCCGACGCGCGTGGACGACACCATCGCCATCGCCGCGCTCTTCCAGGCGATAGTCTGCAAGCTCGACCGCCTCATCGACCGCAACCTGGGCTTCCGCCTCTACCGCCGGATGCTCATCCAGGAGAACAAGTGGCGCGCGGTGCGCTACGGCCTCGAAGGCAACATGATCGACTTCGGCAAGCAGAAGGAGGTGCCGACGCGCGACCTCATCCGCGAGCTGCTGGACTTCGTCGACGACGTGCTCGACGATCTGGGCTCGCGCAAGGAGGTCGAGCACGTCCACACGATCCTGGAGCGCGGGACTTCCGCCGACGATCAGTTGAAGGTCTTCGCCGAGACGAACGACCTCAAGGCGGTGGTGGATCGCCTCATCGTGAGGACGGTCGAGAACGTGCCGGTGAGTTGAACGGCTAAGAGTCGGAACAAATGTAGTGGCAGGGCTCGTCCCTGCCCGGCTTCCTCTAGCGGCACGCGGGCGGGGACGAGCCCTGCCCCCACAAGCGATCACGGCCTGTCGAGTTCTGTCGGACGTTCTAAACAAATGAAGCCCGCGGCGAGTGTCGCGGGCTTCACATTTTTAATCACTCGTATGACTGGGATCGTCAGCCTTGCCGCGAGTGTTCCAGCGCGAGCTCAAGGAAATTCTCGAAGATGATCCGGCCGTCGCGCGAGTCGTTCGGGTGCTGCCAGCGCGTCGCGCGGCGCTTGTCCCAGTCCTCGAAGGATTTTTCCAGGTGGTACTGGACGGTGTAGATGAGCTGGCCGTCCGCGCGCTTGACCATCATCTGGTTGCGGCAGAAGTAGGCGGTCGCCAGGAGCTTGAAGCCTTCGGGCACGCGGTCGAGCTGCAACCCGTGGTTCTGCCAGACGCGCAGGATGCACGCCTCGATGGTGTAGTCCTGCCAGATGCCGGAGTCGCGGCTGTCGATGCCGGAGAAGATGGGGTCTTCCGCGTCGACGATGCGGATGAAGCGGTACTGGTACTCGAACGGGCGGCCGACGCGGTTCTCATGCTGCTCCCGGTTGTCGAGCGTGAGGACGCGCGCGCCGAAGCCCAGGCCGACGAGCTGGTGCCCGCCGCAGATGCCGAGCACGGGAATCCGCGTCGCCCGGACGAAGCGCCCGAACCCTTCGAGCAGCTCCGGCCTGTAGTAGTCGAAGTCGCGCAGCGTCCCGCTGAGGACGATGGCGTCGGGCCGAAACTTCTCGGAGGCTTCCGCGATCTCGGAGAAGTGCGCGATCTCGGTTTCGGGGCGGCGGACGAGCCGGGCGATGTTGTTGCGGATGTTGCCGAGGGCGAGCCCGGCGATCTCGCGCTCGCGCTTCAGGTGCGACTCGGCGCGGCGGCCCCATTCGGCGCGCGCCACGTCCGAGATGTCGCGCTCGTCGCGCAGCAGGTCGTCGACGACGAGCACGCGGATCGCGTCGATGCGCTTCTCAATCGGCTCGTACTTGCAGTAGGCGCGCTGGTTGAAGGGGAAGGGTAGCGGCTCCGCTTGATCGATGGGCGTGTGCTCGTTGAACTCCTGAATCATTGACCCAATTGTAACCCGGCGGGCGCGAAAAATCATGCGCGCCGGGCGGGGTTCGTCGCACGGGGCTCGCGGTAGAGCCCCTGTTTGGTGTCCTGCTTGAAGCGCGGGACGGACGGCCCCGCGCCCGCCTCGGCGATCTGGCGGCGAATCTCCCCGGCGATCAGGCGGCGCAGGCGCGTGCGGAAACCCTTGTCGCGCCCCTCCGTGAGGTGGTCGGCGAGGAGCAGGGTGCGCTGCCAGGACGATTCGAGATCGTCGGCGAGGCGGGAGATTTTCGTGATGTCGTAGGGGACGGCGACCTCGGCGCACCCGGCGCGCGCGAAGACGGCGAGGTAGCGCGCGGTCGAGAGATCGGGGCACGACAGCCGCCTGCGCCCGATCTTCAGCTCGACCCCCAGCAGCGTGTGCTGGACGCGCACCTGCGCGCCCTCCTTCGCGGGCACGAGCCGGGTCGAGCGGGTGCGCAGCGTCCGGACGCGCTCCGCGTAAACGCGCGGCATCCACTCGTCGCCGAGCGTCTCGCGGACGAGCGCGGCGATTGATTCGAGCGACGGCGCGTGCCCCCGCCCCGCGCCCCCCACAGAGTCGCCCCGCTTAGCTTCAATGGCCGTACTCGTCACACCGCATACATACCTCAAAGAAGGTGACAAGTAAACCGTGACGGGTGACAGTTAAATCAAGCCCTTCTGTTTTACCTGTCACCCGTCACTTGTCACCTGTCACGGCTTTATTGCTTGAGCTGGCCGACGACGGTCTGCGTGCTGCGCAACGCGTCCATGACGCGGCCGGGGAAGATGCCGAGGTAGAGGACGCCGAGGACGGTCAGGACGAGCGCGACGGCGATGCTCGCGGGGACGCGCGGCCGAGCCCACTGGCTCGTGCGCTCGCGGAAGAACATCGAGACGACGAGGCGGAGGTAGTAGTAGGCGGAGACGGCGGTGTTCAAGACGCCGATGACGACGAGCCAGAGCAGGCGCGAGCCCTGATCGCCTTGCGCGAGCGCCGCGCGGAAGACGAAGACCTTGCCCATGAAGCCGGCCGTGAGCGGGACGCCAAGCAGGCTCAGCAGGAAGAGCGAGAGCGTCAGCGAGAGCGCGGGCGCGAGGAAGCCGATGCCGTTATAGTCCTCGATCTCGGTGCGGCGGTCGCCGCCGCGCGCGATGACGGTGACGACGGCGAACGCGCCGAGGTTCATCACGGCGTAGGCGAGCAGGTAGAAGACGACGGAGGCGATGGCCGCCTGCCGGTCGGAGGCGTCGGCGGTCGCGCCCGCGGCGATGAAGCCGACGAGCGCGTAGCCCGCGTGCGCGATGGAAGAGTAGGCGAGCATCCGCTTGACGTTCGACTGGACGAGCGCGGCGAGGTTGCCGACCGTCATCGTCAGGATCGCGATCACGACGAGCGCGCCGAGCCACGCCGAGTGGAGCTGCGACGCGCCGGGCGCGGCGGCGACGAACGGGAAGGCGAAGAGGAAGACGCGCATGAAGCCGGCGAACCCGGCGGCCTTCGGCCCCGCCGCCATGAAGGCCGTGACCGGCGTCGGCGCGCCCTCGTAAACGTCCGGCGTCCAGACGTGGAACGGCGCGGTCGCGATCTTGAACGCGAAGCCGACGAGCATCATCGCCGCGCCCGCGTAGAGGAGCGCGGCGTAGGGTCCCTCGCCCGCGCGCTCGGCGATGAGGCGGATATTTGTCGTGCCCGCCCCGCCCGCGTCCGTCACCGTCCCGCCGTAAGTGAGCGCGATGCCGTAGAGGAGGAAGGCGGAAGAGAAGGAGCCGAGGATGAAATATTTCATCGACGACTCGTTCGAGCGCAAATCCGTCCGGCGGAAGCCCGCCATCACGTAGGTCGCAATCGAGAGGAGTTCGAGGCCGAGGAAGATGATGACGAGGTCGCCGCCCGAAGCCATCAGCATCATCCCCGCGGTCGCGAAGAGCAGCAGCGAGTGGAACTCGCCGGCGGGCAGGCGCTCGCGCTCGACCCAGATCATCGAGACCAAGACGGTGAGCGCGGAGACGACGAGGAAGACGAGCGAGAAAGACAGACGCATCCTGTCCAGCACGATCATCCCGTTGAACGCCTCGCGCGCCACCGGCGCGTCCCACAGCCAGAGGCACGAGGCGGCGGCCGCGCCGAGCCCGGCGAGCGAGAGCGCGCCCGTCGCCCATCGTTGCCTCGTGTCCCGTGTGAAGGCGTCGACGAGCATGACGACGACGCCCGCGACCGAGACGATGATCTCCGGCAGGACGAGCGTCAGGTTCACGTCCGGCGAGAGGGCCGAGAGCGTTTGCAAAGCTAAAACAGGACTCATCATTTCAACTCAAGCGGAACGAGACCAAGATAGTTGAGGTTGTAGGGGCAGGGACGAGCCCTGCCCCTACAACTATCGCGTGCGGCGCTCTTCGTCATTTCCTGATCTCCTCGGCGACCTCGCCGCCGCTTTCGGGGAGCACGCGCGCGCGCACCTGTAGCACGCTCTCCCTGGAGCGCGAGAGGAACGGCCGCGGGTAGACGCCCATGTAAAGCATCAGCGCGACGAGCGGGAGGAGCAGGCCCAACTCGCGCCAGCTCAAATCGGTCAGGCGCGCGTTGGCGCGGCCGCGGACGCGGCCGAAGAGGACGCGCTGGAGCATCCAGAGCATATAGACCGCCGCCCAGATGACGCCCGTCGCGGCGAACATCGTCACGACGCGGGGGTTCATCCAGCCCGCGAAGCTGAACGGCGAAGTCCACGTGCCGAGCAGGATCAGGAACTCGCCGACGAAGCCGTTCAAAAGCGGCAGGCCGACCGAAGAGAGCGACGCGACGACGAAGAGGGTCGCGAACCACGGCATCGGTTTGGCGAGCCCGCCGAAGTCGGAGATTTGTCGCGTGTGCCGCCGCTCGTAGATCATGCCGACGATCAGAAAGAGCGCGCCCGTCGAGACGCCGTGGTTCAGCATCTGGTAGAGCGCGCCCTGCATCCCCTGCTCGGTGAACGAGAAGATGCCGAGCATGACGAAGCCCATGTGACTGACGGACGAGTAGGCGACCAGCCGCTTCATGTCGGGCTGCACCATCGCGACGAGCGCGCCGTAGATGATGCCGACCGTCGCGAGCACGACGATGTAGGGGGCGAACTGTCGCGCCGCGTCGGGGAAGAGCGCGAGGTTGAAGCGCATGAAGCCGTAAGTCCCCATCTTCAAGAGCACCCCGGCGAGGATGACCGAGCCGGCGGTCGGAGCCTCCGTGTGCGCGTCCGGCAGCCAGGTGTGGAAGGGGAAGAGCGGCACCTTGATGGCGAAGGCGAGGCCGAAGGCGAGGAACAGGAGGAACTGTTCGGGGCGCGGGCCGAGGCGCAGCGCGCCGCTGCGCATGGCGTCGAGCAGCAGCACGTAGTCGAACGTGCCCTGCCCGCCGCCGGCCTGCGCCGCGTAGAGGAAGTAGAGCGCGATGATGCCGACCAGCATCAAAAGCGATCCGACCGCCGTGTAGATGAAGAACTTGACCGCGGCGTAGACCCTGCGCTCCCCGCCCCAGACGCCGATCAGGAAGAACATCGGCACGAGCGACGCCTCGAAGAAGAGGTAGAAGACGAGCAGGTCGAGCGAGACGAAGACGCCGATCATCGCGCCTTCCAGGAAGAGCAGCGAGGCGTAGAACGCGAGCGATCTCTTTTCGACCGCGCGCCAGCTCGACAAAATCGAGATCGGCATCAGGAGCGTCGTCAGCAGCACGAGCCACAAGCTGATCCCGTCGACGCCGACGTGGTAGCGCGCGCCGATGGCCCCGATCCAGTTCACGTCCTGCACGAAATGGAACTGCCCCGCGGAGGTCCCGCCGCCGCCCAACAGCAGGAGCGACACGGCGAAGGTCGCGGTCGAAACAAGGAGCGCGATCCAGCGGTAGTGCGACTCGCGCCGGTAGGGCGCGAGGGCGTGCGCCGCGAGCGCCGCCGCGCCGAGGGCGGGGAGCAGGATCAGGACGGTGATCAAATAGTTCTGCATGTACGATTATCTGAAGAACGTGACGCGGCCGAAGACGAAGACGAAGTAGCCGATGACGGCGAGCGCGCCGACCAGGATGATCGCCGCGTAGCCGCGCACGAAGCCCTGCTGGATGCGCCGCGCGGCGGCGCCCAGCCCGCGCATCCCCTGGGCGACGCCGTTGACCAGCCCGTCGATGACGCCCACGTCGAATATTTTCCAGAGCCCCTCGCGCGAGCCCGACTTGATCGGGTTGATGAGGGCGGCGTCGTAAATCTCGTCGACGTAGTATTTGTTCTCCAGCAGGCGCGGCATCGGCGCGAGCGGCCTCTTCTTGAAGTACGTCCAGCCGAGCGCGATGCCGGCGAGACCGATGACGATGGAGATGCCGGTGAAGATTCTCTCCCGCGAGACCTCGGCCGGATCGTGCGCGTGCTCGGCGGCTGGGGGCGCGCCCAACTCGCCTTCGCCGACAGACTGTGGGACGGCCCCCTCGTTGCCGTGCGCGGCCGGCGGGCGGGGCGACTCGCCCGCGGCGTGTGCGACCGCGTTCGGGCCGTGCGACGCCTCGCCGCCGCTCTCCGGCGCGCGCGCGACGACGGGTTCGAGCGCGCGCTCGAAGTAGTTCGGCAGCGCGCCGCCGCTCAAAGCGTAAGGGACGCCGACGAGGCCGCCGACGGCCGAGAGGATCGCGAGCACGACGAGCGGCACGGTCATCGTCCACGGCGACTCGCGCGGCTCGACCGGCCCGTGGTGGTGCTCCTCGTGTTCTTCCTCTTCGATAAAATCCGTCTCGCCCGCGGGGGCGTGGCCGCCGCGGGCGTGAAGGTCAGCTTCCAGGTGAGAGGCCGCATGCTCGCCGGGCGCGTGGCGCGGCCGGTCGCCCGCCGACGCAAGCTGCGCGTCGTGGGGCTTGTCGCCTTCGTCGGCGGCGTGCGCGTGCGCCTCGTCCGCCTGCCCGCCCGCGTGCGCCTCGCGGAAACGCTCCGCGCCCCAGAAGGTCAAGACCATCAGGCGCGTCATGTAGACGGCGGTCAGGCCCGCGGTCAGAGCGCCGACGATCCCCAGAATCTTGCCCGCGTACTCCGGGAAGCCCGCGACGTTCGCGCTCCACGTCTTCCAGAGGATTTCGTCCTTCGAGAAGAAGCCGGAGAGGAGCGGGAAGCCGCTGATGGCGAGCCAGCCGACCGCCATCGTCGCGAAGGTGACGGGCATGTACTTCTTCAAGCCGCCCATCCGGCGCATGTCCTGCTCGTGGTGCATCCCGTGGATGACGGAGCCGGAGCCGAGGAAGAGCAGCGCCTTGAAGAAGGCGTGCGTCATCACGTGGAAGATGGCCGCGACGAACGCGCCGACGCCGCACGCGAGCATCATGTAGCCGAGCTGCGAGACGGTCGAGTAGGCCAAGACTTTCTTGATGTCGTTCTGGGCGATGCCGATGGTCGCGGCGAAGATGGCGGTCAGCGCGCCGATGACGGCGACGACGAACATGGTCGCCGGCGCGTGCGAGAAGATCGCCGAGCAGCGCACGATCATGTAGACGCCCGCCGTGACCATCGTCGCGGCGTGGATGAGCGCGGAGACCGGGGTGGGGCCGGCCATCGCGTCGGGCAGCCAGACGAAGAGGGGAATCTGCGCGGACTTGCCCGTCGCGCCGATGAACAGGAGCAGCGCCGCGGACGTGACGCCGCCCGCGAAGAGCGCGTGCCAGGTGAACGCTTCGACCGGCATCTCCATGACCGCCTGAAGCGCGCTGGCGACTTCCGCCCCCCCTGTCACTTGAGGCGACTTGTCGAAGAAGCTGATCGAGCCCGTCAGGAAGAAGACGAGCATGATGCCGAGGACGACGCCCCAGTCGCCGACGCGGTTGGCGACGAAAGCCTTCTTCGCCGCGTCGCCCGCTTCCTTGCGGTCGATGTAGTAGCCGATCAAAAGGTAGGAGCAGAGCCCGACGCCCTCCCAGCCGACGAACATCAGGAGCAGGTTGTCGGCCAAAACGAGCGTCAGCATCATGAACATGAACAGGTTCAGGTAGGCGAAGAAGCGGTAGAAGCTCCGGTCGCCGTGCATGTACCCGGTCGCGAAGAGGTGTATGAGGAAGCCGACGAACGTGATGAAGCAGACGTAAATCCCCGACAGCCTGTCCATCGCGAAGCCGAAGTCGGCGCGAAAAGTCCCAACGTCGAGCCACGTCCAGAGGTGGTCGAAGACGGGCTGCGTCGAGTTTGATACCAAGACGCCCGGACTGCCGAACGCGAGGTAGAAGGCGACCAGCGCCGAGACGAGCACCGAGCCGCACGCCACCGCGCCGATGAAGCGCTCGTCGCGCACGCGGCGGCCCACCAGCCAGCAGACGGCGGCCCCGAGCAGCGGCGCGAAGATGATGTAACGAAGCATAAGAGCTGTCCGTCGTCCGTTGTCCGTGGTCAGTTGTTCTCAGTCCCGTCGGCGGCTCTTTCCTCAAGCCGGCTTCAACTCGCGCCGCAAATGCGACGGACGACTGACCACGGACAACGGACAGCTTTTCAGTTCCTCAACACGCTCGCGTCGTCAACGTCGAGCGACTCGCGGTTGCGGAAGACGGCGATGATGATGCCTAAGCCCACCGCCGCCTCCGCCGCAGCGACCGTCATCACGATGAAGACGAAGAGCTGCCCCGCGGCGTCGCGGAAGTAGCTGGAGAAGGCGACGAGCGAGAGGTTCACGGCGTTGAGCATCAGCTCGATGCACATGAACATCGAGATCACGTTGCGCTTGATGATGACGCCCGCCACGCCGATGGTGAACAGCACGGCGGAGAGGGCCAAATACCACGAGAGCGGGATCATCTTTAGTCTCTCTCCCTCCGGTGCGGCGCGTTCGTCAGGCCCAGCGCGCTCTCCGCCTCGGCGGTCGTGTGCGTGATGACCGCCGAAGCGTCGCCCTGCTCCGCGCCCGCGAGCGCGTGACGCGGCAGCACCTGCGCGCCGGGGACGACCACGTCCGTCGGCCGCAGCACCGAGGCCCGGCGCGCGAGCGTTATCGCGCCGACGATAGCCATCAGGATCAGGACCGACGTGATCTCGAAGGGCAGCAGGTAGGTGGTGAACAGCCCCGCGCCGATGTTGGCGGTGAGGCCGGTGTTGGCGGGCGCGGCCGCGTTGGCGCGCTCCGGCCCGGCGTCGTGGACGAAGTAGAGGATGAAGGCGACCTCGGCGAAGAGCACGGCGGCGAGCGTGATCGCCGTGGGGATCAGGTAGCGCAGGCGCAGGGGCCTGCGCTCCTCGTCCTCGACGTTCAGGAGCATGATGACGAAGACGACGAGCACCATGATCGCGCCCGCGTAGACGATGACCTGCACGGCGGCGATGAAGGGCGCGGCGAGCAGCAGGTAGAGCCCCGCGAGCGAGAGGAAGACGAAGACGAGCGAGATGGCGCAGTAGAGCGGGTTGCGCTGCGTCACGAGCGAGACCGCCGCGCCGACCGCCAGGAGGAAGAGCACGCCGAAGAGCATCTCGTCGGCGTAGTCGACGAGCGCGCCCACCGCGGCCGCCAGCAGGCCGAGCATCGGGTTCAGTGTCATCGCCGCGCTCATCGAGACCCCGCGCCCCCCATCCAGAAGTAGTAGACGGTCGCCGTCAGCACGATGTTCAGGATCGCCGCCGGGAGCAGGAACTTCCAGCCGAAGTTCATCAACTGGTCGAAGCGGAAGCGCGGCAGCGTCCCGCGAATCCAGATGTAGAGGAACAGGAAGAAGAAGACCTTCGCGAGGAAGTAGGCGACGCCCAGCAGCGGGAATTGCGCCACGCCCGGCCCGTTCCAGCCGCCGAGGAAGAGCGTCGTCGCCAGCACCGAGACGGTGAGCATGTTGACGTACTCCGCCATGAAGAAGAGCGCGAACTTCAGGGCGCTGTACTCGGTGTGGAAGCCCGCGACGAGCTCCGTCTCCGCCTCCGGCAGATCGAAGGGCACGCGGTTCGTCTCCGCGATGGCCGAGATCAGGTAGACGACGAAGCCGAGCGGCTGGTAGATGATGTTCCAGCGCATGCCGCCCCAGCCCGACTGCTGCTCGACGATCTGGTAGAGGTCGAGCGACCCGGACATCAAAACGACGCCGACGAGCCCCAGGCCCAGGGACAGCTCGTAGGAGATGAGCTGCGCCGCGGCGCGCAGGCCGCCCAGCAGCGCGTACTTCGAGTTCGACGACCACCCGGCGAGCGCGACGCCGTAAACCCCCACGGACGTGATCGCGAGCACGTAGAGGAGCGCCACGTCGAACTGCGCGATGGTCAGTCGCACCCGGCCGATGAAGGGCAGCGCCACGTCCGGCCCGAACGGGTAGACGATCATCGACATCAGCGCGGCGGTGATGGCGATGATGGGGGCGAGGAAGTAGACGAAGCGCGTGGACTTGTCCGGCGTGATCTCTTCCTTGAAGATGAACTTGAGCAGGTCGGCGAAGGGTTGCAGCACGCCGCCGTAGCCGACGCGGTTCGGCCCCAGCCGCCCCTGGATGAACCCCAGCACGCGCCGCTCGGCGAGCACCACGTAAGCCACGATCATCAGCACGACGATGAACGTCACGTTGATGGCGACGAACTTGCCGAGCGCGTAGATGTAAGGATTATTCCAATCCATAACAGCTAAGGGATGAGGGCGGAAGGGTGAAGGATGAAAGGGACGCTGACGCCGGACAGCCTATCTACACTTCCTGATTCATCCCTCCTCCCTCGTCCTCCATCCCTCGTTAGTCTCCCGCCGCCACGACGCTCGCGCGGCGCAGGCTGCGATCCACCGTCAACTGGTAGAGCGGCGAGACCAGCACGGTCGGCGGCTTCGGGTTGCCCGCGTCGAGCAGGTGGAACTGCGGGGTCTTGCCCGTGAGCGTCCCCGGCCGGAACAGCTCGTGCCCGACCGCGGGCGTCCACGCCTGCCTGTCTTCGGTCTCGACGAAGGACTCGACGCGACGCCGTAGCGTCTGCAAGTGTCCGGAAACGTCGCGCGCGCCGAAGACCTCGTGCCTCGCCTGCACCGGGTTGCTCTCGTCCTTGAGCGCGGGGTAGCGTAGCCCGGCGTACGCGGGGACGTTCGCCGCGATGTCGGAGAAGAGGCGGCTGGCCGACATCTCGTACCCGAACTCGACCCCCATCGCGCGCGCGAGCGCGTCAGTGATCATCCAGTCCGGGCGCGACTGGTGGACGGGCGGGATCGACTGGCGCACGCGCTGCACCTGCCCGGAGTTGTTCGTGAAAGTGCCGTCCACCTCCGCGAACGAGGCGGCGGGCAGCACCACGTCGGCGTGGCGGGTCGTCTCCGTCTCGAACAGCTCCTGCACGACGAGAAAATCTAACTTCGAGAGCGCGTCCGCGCGCCCCTCGAAATGGCGCGGCAGGAAACTCCCGGCGACGTAGAGCGCGCGGACGGACTCGCCGCACGCGGCGAGCAGCTGCGCCGCGTCGGTGCGCCCGTTCATCAGGCCGAGGTCATGCACGCCGACGCTGTTGTTGAAGAGCGGCAGCGGGTGGAACAGGAAGCGGCGGCCCTCGCGCGCGCCGAACGCCGCGGGGAGCTGCGCGAGCACGGCCTGCGCCGCGCCGCCCAGCTCGCCGCCGAACAGAATGACAACGTCGCCCGCCGCCTCCTCAATCGCGCGCCGTGCGTCGGCGAGCGCGCTCGATTCAACGCCGAGTTTGCGCGCCGCCGCGTCGACGTTGCCGGCGTCGGCGAGCGCGAAGACGACGGCGTCCTCCGTCCCGCGGTTGACGTGTAGGAACTGCGCCGCCTGCTCTTTGAGGCGGATGGGGACGTGGTTGAAGATGATGAGCCGCGCGCCGCCGTTGCGCACCGCCTGCCGGATCTGCTTGCCCGTCAGCGGCTGCAACTCTTCGGGCTCGCCGCCGATGAGGACGATGGTCTTGGCGTGGCGGATGTCCTTGTGCGTGGCGAGCGGCGCGCCGAGGTTCTGAAAGAAAGGCGCGAGCGAGAAGGCTTCCGTCCCCGCGTAGTTCTCCGTCGCGACGACCTCGCGCGCGAAGCGGAGCATCGCGTAGTTCGCCTCGTTCGTGAGTCTGGGGCTTCCCACGACCCCGAACCCCGCGCCGCCGTAAGCCGACTTCGCCGCCTCGAAGCCTTCGGTGACGTAG
Organism: Pyrinomonadaceae bacterium; assembly: GCA_035537435.1. GTDB lineage: Bacteria > Acidobacteriota > Blastocatellia > Pyrinomonadales > Pyrinomonadaceae > JAIVGV01. The sequence continues at coordinate 39,952 of DATLMC010000129.1, forward strand.
TGGATCGCCTCGTCCCACGTCGCCGGGACGAGCCTGCCGCCCTTCCTGTAGCGGATCATCGGCGTCTTGATCCGCTCCTCGTGGTTGACGAACGGGTGGGCGAAGCGCCCCTTGATGCAGAGGAACTCGCCGTTGATGCCCTCGACGTAGCGGTCGCGCGCGACCGAGCGCATCACCTCGCCCGCGCGTGAGCCGAGCGACATCTGGCAGCCGTCCGAGCAGAAGGTGCAGGTCGTCACCGTCTGCGACAATTCCCACGGCCGCGCCTGGTGGCGGTAGGTGGCGTCGAGGAGTGTGCCGGTCGGGCAGACCTCGATGCAGTTGCCGCACTGCGAGCAGTTGAGCCAGCCGTCGTAAGTGCCGATGACGGTGTTGACGCCGCGGCCGCCCGCCTCGATGGCGTCCTCGCCCATCCACTCGTCGCAGACTCGCGTACAGCGCTTGCAGAGGATGCAGCGCTGCGAGTCGTTGGCGACGATGGGCGAGAGGAACTTTTCGGGGAAGGCGTTCTTCTTCTCGCGGAAGCGCTCTTCCAGCCCGCCCCAGTCGAAGACCATCTCCTGCAACTCGCACTCGCCGCCGCGGTCGCAGACGGGGCAGTCGAGCGGGTGGTTGGCGAGCAGGAACTCGACCATGCCGCGCCGCGCCTTCTCGATCTCCTCGCTCTCGGTCGTCACCGTCATGCCGTCCGTGCAGGTGATCGTGCAGGAGGTTTGCAGCTTCGGCATCTTCTCGATGCGCACGAGACACATCCGGCACGAGGCTTGCAGCGCGAGGTCTGCGTAGTAGCAGAAGGAGGGGACGGCGTGCCCCTGCTCGCGGCACACGTCGATGAGCCGCGCGCCCTTCGCGACCTGGTAGTCCTGACCGTTGACCGTGACTTTGATTAACTCTTGCGACATAAAATTACTTGTCTGATGACCACCCGTTTGAATCCTGCTTCCGGCCGGCTAGTCTCTAGCGTCGCGCCTGTCGGCGGTCTCAATGTTCCTCACGCCGTCGGCAGCGCCTCGCCGGCCGCGCCGTGCGACGCGGCGGCGGCGGAGGAAGTCGTGCCGACCACGGCGCGCTCCGCGATCCCCTGCAAGTGCCTGCGGAAATCTTCGGGGAACTTCTTGATCGCCGACTGGATGGGCCACGCCGCGGCGTCGCCGAGCGGGCAGAAACTCTTGCCCTCGATGTTGTCGCAGAGGTCTAAGAGCAGTTGCGCGTCGTCGGGCTGCCCCTCGCCGCGCGCGATGCGCTTGAAGACCTTGACCAGCCAGTCCGTGCCCTCGCGGCAGGGCGTGCACCAGCCGCACGACTCGTGCTTGTAGAACTCGATCAGGTTCTTCGTCGACTCGAAGATATCGACCGTCTCGTCCATCACGATGAAGCCGCCCGATCCGACCATCGAACCCGCCGCGACCAGCCCCTCGTAATCCATCTTCACCCCGCGACCCAGGATGTCGCGCGCGGGCATAATGTAGACGCTTGAGCCGCCGGGGATGACCGCCTTGAGCTGCCGGTCGTTCAGCATCCCCTGGCAGTCCTCCATGATGAACTTCTCCATGTCCGTGTAGCCCATCGGCAATTCATAGACGCCGGGGCGGTTGACGTGACCGGAGACCGACCAGACTTTCGTCCCGCCGCTCTTCTCCGTGCCGAGCTTCTGCCACGCCTCGCCGCCCATCTTGATGATGTCGGGCACGGCCGTCAGCGTCTCGACGTTGTTGACGACCGTCGGGGAGGCGTAGAGGCCGGAGACGGCGGGGAAGGGCGGCTTCATGCGCGGGTGCCCGCGCAGACCTTCGAGCGAGTTCAGGAGCGCCGTCTCCTCGCCGCAGATGTACGCGCCCGCGCCGCTGTGCGTGTAGATGTCGCACGAAAAATTCGAGCCGAGAATCTTCTCGCCGAGCAAGCCCGCCGAGCGCGCTTCGTCGAGCGCGGCGTCCATGATGTTGATGAGGTAGCGGTACTCGCCGCGCGTGTAGACGTAGTTCGTGCGCGCGCCGAGGGCGTAGGCCGCGATGAGCATCCCCTCGATGAGCATGTGCGGATCGCGCTCCATCAGGTAGCGATCCTTGAACGTGCCGGGCTCCGACTCGTCGGCGTTGCAGACGACGTACTTCTGCTTGGGCGAGTCCTTCGGGACGAAACTCCACTTCATGCCGGTGGGGAAGCCCGCGCCGCCGCGCCCGCGCAGCGCCGACTTCTTGATCTCGCCGACGACATCGTCGGGCGTCATCCCGTCGAGGACTTTTTTCAAAGCCTCGTAGCCGCCGTTGCGTCGGTACACGTCGAGCGTGTGCGACCCTTCGAGGTGGACGCGCCGGAGTTGGAGCGGCTCGCAGCCGATTGCGCCGATGAACATAAGGAAGCTGTTAGCTGTTCGCGATTAGCCAATCGCGACACCGATCAGTTGAGTCAATCTCGGCCGCGCTGCCGCGCACGCGCCGCGCGCCGTCAAAGGACTTTGACCCCGAACTCGTACTCGCCGCGGCGGCAGCGATCCAGCAGCTCGTCGACTTTTTCGGGCGTCAGGTTCTCGTGGTAGTCGACGCCGAGCTGAAGCATCGGGGCCGTGCCGCACGAGCCGAGGCATTCGACCTCGGAGAGCGAGAACTGGCCGTCCTCGGTCGTCCCGCCGGGCTTGATGCCGAGCCGCTTCGAGCAGTGCTCGGTGATCGTGTCGGCCCCCATGATCTTGCACGAGAGCGTGCGGCAGATTTGCAGGTGGTACTTGCCGACCGGCTTCGTGTTGAGCATCGAGTAGAAGGTCGCGACCTCCCAGATGTCCGTGATGCGCAGCCTGAGGCGATCCGCCAGGTACGCGACGCCCGCCGGGTCGAGCCAGCCGCGCTCGCGCTGCACGACGAACATCAGCGGGATCAGCGCCGAGCGGCTGCGCTCCTTCGGGTACTTCGCCAGGTGACGGTCGATCTCCGCCTCGACCTCCGGCGAGAACACGGCCATCTCGCGCGGCACGGGCGCCTCCTGCGGCAGGGGGTTGTTGGGCGTGAACTGGCTACTCATAAAAAGCTGTCCGTTGTCCGTTGTCCGTTGTCCGTCGTTTTGTTCGTCTGAACTCGATTGTCTCTCGTCGGCGTCCGACCTGATTAAGCGCGGACAACGGACAACTGACCACGGACAACTTTACCTGTCGATCTCCCCCAGCACGATGTCTATCGAGCCGATGATGGCGACCACGTCGGCGATCATCTCGCCCTCGGCCATGTGCGGCAGGGCGGAGAGGTTGATGAACGACGGGCCGCGGAAGTGCACGCGCGCCGGCTTGGGTCCGCCGTCGGAGCGGACGTAGCAGCCGAGCTCGCCCTTCGAGCCTTCGATGGGGTGGTAGACCTCGCCCGCGGGGACGTTGAAGCCTTCGGCGACGATCAGGAAGTGGTGGATGAGCGCGTCCATGTGCGTCTTCATCGCCTCGCGGTCGGGGAGCACCACCTTCGGGGCGTCGGCCTTCACCGAGCCGGGCTTCAGGCGTCCGAGCGCCTGCTGCACGATCCTGTGCGACTCCTTCATCTCGCGCATCCGCACCATGTAGCGCGCCCACACGTCGCAGCCCTGCTCCAAGGGCACTTCAAAATCATAGTGCTCGTAGCCGGTGTAAGGGTTCGCGCGCCGCACGTCGATGTCGACGCCGCTGCCGCGCAAGCAGGGGCCGGTCAAACCCCAGTCGATGGCGTCCTCCGGCGAGATGATGCCGATCCCTTGCGTGCGCTTCTGGAAGATGCGGTTGCCCGTCAGGAGCGTGTGGAAGTCGCCCAGCGCTTTCGGGAAGTCGGTCTGAAACTGGCGGCAGCGCCGCTCGAAGCCGGCCGGCAAGTCCATCATCAGACCGCCGATGCGGAAGTAGGAGGGCGTGAGGCGTCCGCCCGACGCGGCTTCGATCAGGTTCAGAATCTTCTCGCGCTCGCGGAAGCAGTAGAAGAAGACCGACATCGCGCCGATGTCGAGCGCGTGCGTCCCCAGCCAGACGAGGTGCGAGGCGATGCGCTGCAACTCGCAGAAGAGGACGCGGATGACCTGCGCGCGCTCCGGTATCTCGATGCCGAGCAGCTTCTCGACCGCCATCACGTAGGCGAGGTTGTTGCCGAGCGGGTTGAGGTAGTCCATCCGGTCGGTGATGACGATGCCCTGCTGGTACTTCTTGTACTCGAAGAGCTTCTCCATCCCCGTGTGGAGGTAGCC
>DATLMC010000130.1:0-9530 GCA_035537435.1 Pyrinomonadaceae bacterium
CACCTTCGGCACCGACTCGCGCGCAGACGACGGCGTCGCCTCCTACAGCTCGCGCGGCCCGACGCGCAGCTCCTGGGCCGACGCCGCGGGCGCGCGCCACTACGACAACCTCGTCAAGCCTGACCTCGTCGCCCCCGGCAATAAGATCGTGGACGCCGAGGCGGTCGGCAACCTGATCGTCTCACAGTACCCGCAGCTCGACGCGGGCGTGAGCCCGGTGGAAAACCGCCGGATGATGTACCTGAACGGCACGTCGATGGCGGCGCCCGCCGCCGCCGGGGCCGCCGCGCTCATGCTGCAAGCCAACCCACGTCTGACGCCCAACCTCGTCAAGGCGATCCTGATGTACACGGCGCAGCCGCTCGCCGGCTTCAACATGTTGGAGCAGGGGACGGGGCAGCTAAACATCGAGGGCGCGGTCAGGCTGGCGAAACTCGTCCGCACAGATCTCTTGGGCGCGACGGCGGTCGGCGACCCGCTGCTGACGACTGCGGCGGAGCCCGCGCCGCAGACGACTATCGCGGGTCACGCCTTCCCCTGGGCGCGCGGGGTCATCCTGGGCCACACCTACGCCACCGGCAGCGATCTCATCAACCGCTACCAGAAGATCTACTGGCTCGGCGGGCTGCTCGGCGACGGCGTCATCACCGGCGACGGGGTCATCACGGGCGACGCCACGTTCCTCTCCAGCGGCGTCATCACCGGCGACACCATCTTGACGAGCAACGGCGTGATCACGGGCGACGGCTCACCCTTCCTCAGCGCTTACATGCTTCTCGGCGACGGCACGATGCTCGCCGAGGGAGTCATCACGGGTGACGGCGTGATCACGGGTGACGGCGTGATCACGGGCGACGGCGTGATCACGGGCGATCTCACGCTCCAGGCGCAGTCCGCCACCGTCGAAGGCGACGACACGCAGGTGATGTCCGCCGAGCCGGACTGCGGCATCGACTACCTCGACTACTGAAGGGCTCGCTTCAGACCTGCTCTCCCGTTCGTTGAAACCCACACGCGCGCAGGAAGGAAGAGATGCGGACAGCCTTCGAACCGGAACGATTAGAGCCCTCGCCATACGGCGGGGCCGAGGAAGCGGAGAACCTTTCGGGCGTGGAGACCCTCGCCGGCGGGCGGGAGTCGGAGGTCTTGGACTTCCTGGCGGCGCGCCCGCTGCACAACGTCTACATGGCGGGCTTCATCCGCGACAACGGGCTCGTGAGCCCGCACAACCGGGGCACGTTCTACGCCTGCCGCGGGCGCGGCGGAAGCCTCGAAGGCGTGGCGCTCGTCGGGCACGTCACGCAGTTCGACGCGCGCACCGGCGGGGCGCTCAGAGCCTTCGCGCGCGCCGCCCAACGGCGCCGCACGGCGAACGTCATCATGGGCGAGGAGTCTGCCGTGCGCGCCTTCTGGGACCACTACGCGGCGGCGGGACAGGCGATGCGCCTCGTGTGCCGCGAGCGCCTGCTCGAACAGCGCTACCCGCTGCCGGCGCGCGAGCCGGTCGCTTTGCGCCCCGCCCTCCCGGAAGAGCTGTCGCTCGTCGCGCCCGTGCAGGCGAGCATGGCTGCCGAGGAGTGCGGCGTCGATCCGCTCGCGGTCGACCCGGAAGGCTTCCGCGCGCGGTGCGCGCGCCGCATCGCGCGCGGGCGCACCCTGGTCGTGACCGAGGCGGGGCGGCTCGCGTTCAAGGCCGAAGTCATGGCCGAGACGCCGGAGGCCGCTTACGTCGAGGGGGTCTACGTCGAGCCCGGCGCGCGCGGCGCGGGCTTCGGCCGCCGCTGCCTCTCGCAGCTCGGTCAGGCGCTGCTCGCGCGCTCGCGCGCCGTCTGCCTGCTCGTCAACGAGCGCAACACCGAGGCGCTGGCCTTCTACCTCAAAGCCGGCTACCAGCCGCGCGGAAACTACGACACCATCTACCTCCACAAGTCTTGATGGACGAGAGGGCGGCCCCCGCCGCCCGCAGAAGGGAGCGCGAATGTCCAGGCAGCAGTTCCTCCGAACCTACATGTGGTCGATCGTGGCGTGCGGGGCCGCGGTCATGCTCTTCAGCCTCCACCGCCTGCCGCTCACGCAACTGAGCGTCCCGTTCCTGCTGCTCGCGCTGCTGGCGGTCGTAGCCAGCTCCAGCTTCGCCGTCAACATCCCGCGCGTGACGGGGCGCATCACCGTCGCCGACACCTTCATCTTCCTCTCGATGCTGCTCTTCGGCGGGGAGACGGCCGTCCTGCTGGCCGCCGCCGACGGCCTCTGCGCCTCGCTGCGCATCAGCCGCAAGCCGCGCACGATCCTCTTCAACACGGCGGTCATGGCCGCGTCGACCTTCGTCACGGTCTGGGCGCTGCGCCGCCTCTACGGACCCATCGTCGGGCTGGCGGGGGCCGACTACTCGGTCAACTACCTCGGCGCGCTCTGCGTCATGGGGCTCACGCAGTACGCCGTCAACTCCGGCCTCATCGCCTTAGAGAAGTCGATCAAGACGGGGCGGCCGCTCTGGGCGACGTGGCGCGACTTCTACCTCTGGACTTCGGTGACGTACCTGGCGGGCGCTTCCGCCGCCGGGCTCATCGCGCGGCTCGTCGGCGCGGTCGGCTTCTACGCCGTCGCGCTCGCGGCGCCGACCGTGGCGGTCGTCTACCTCACCTACCGCACCTACCTCAAGCACATCGAGGCGTCGGAGGGGCACGCGCGCGAGGTCGAGCGCCACGTCGTCGAGCTGTCGCACTACATCGAGGAGCTGAAGCGCACGGAGGAGGAGCGCGACCGCCTGCTCGTGCGCGAGCAGCAGGCGCGCGGCGAGGCGGAGGAGTCCGTCCGCGTCAAGGACGAGTTCCTCGCCACGCTCTCGCACGAGCTGCGCACGCCGCTCACCTCGATCCTCGGCTGGGCGAACCTGCTGCGCACGGCGCAACTCGACGGCGCGACCCGCGCCCAGGCGATGGAGGCCATCGAGCGCAGCGCGCAGAATCAGAAGCGGCTCATCGAAGACCTCTTCGACGTCTCGCGCATCATCACGGGCAAGCTCCGGCTCGACGTGCGGCAGATCGATCTGGCGCGCGTCGTCGAGGACGCGGTCGAGGTGGTGCGCCCGGCGGCGGACGCCAACGGCATCCGGCTCGTGGCCTCCTGCGAGCCCGGCGCGGGCGCAGTGATGGGCGATCCCGGCAGGCTCCAGCAGGTGGTCTGGAACCTGCTCTTCAACGCCGTCAAGTTCACGCCCGTCGGCGGGCGCGTCGAGATCAGGCTCGCGCGGGAGGGCGCGCGCGCCTCGGTCTCGGTGAGCGACACGGGGCAGGGCATCGCGCCGGAGTTTCTGCCGCGGGTCTTCGACCGCTTCCGCCAGGCGGACGGCTCCACGACGCGCGCGCACGGGGGGCTGGGGCTGGGGCTCTCCATCGTGCGACACATCGTCGAGGCGCACGGCGGGCAGGTGAGGGCCGAGAGCCCCGGCGAGGGGCTCGGCTCCACCTTCACCCTCACGCTCCCCGTGCTGGCGGTGCGCGGCGACGCCCCCGAACACGGGCGCGGGGACTACCACCCGGCGCGCGAGCCGGCGAGCCGCATCGAAGGCTTACGCGTCCTCGTCGTGGACGATGACGACGACGCGCGGCAGATGATCGGGGCGGTCTTGACGCGCTTCGGCGCGCAGGTGCGCCCGTGCGGCACGGCGGGCGAGGCGCTGGAGGCGCTACTCGGCTGGAAGCCCGACGTGCTGCTGAGCGACATCGGGATGCCGCACGAGGACGGCTACGATCTCATCCGGCGCGTGCGCGCGCTCTCATCCATGCAGGGCGGGCAGACGCCGGCGGCGGCGCTCACGGCCTACGCGCGCGAAGAGGATCGCGTGCGCTCGCTCGCCGCGGGCTTCCAACTGCACGTGGCGAAGCCGGTCGGCTCGGAGGAGTTGATCGCCGCCGTGGCAAGCCTCGCGCGGCAGGCGGTCTGACCCGCGCGGCAGGCGGTCTAGGCGGGGTGGGCCATCGCCGCCCTCGCCGAAGCGCCGAGGCCGCGTCGATCTGAGGGCGCGGCTCAGAAGTCTCGTGCACAGCCCGCGCGGGTTGCGTCGCAAGTCTTCGCGCCCCGGCGCGAAGACTTGCGAACAGCCCGGAAGAGTCGCGCGTACAGTCCGGGGCCGTGCCGGGACGAGCCTTCACGCCGAGGCGGCGTCGCCCGTCGGCCCGACCGTCTGTTGCACGGCCTGTTCCTGGCGCGCGCGCGTGGAGCCGGGGGGCGACATGAACGGGCGCTCGAACACCCTGAAGAAGAGCCAGGCGAAGAGCAGGCAGAGCGGCGTCATCACGAGCAGCGTGACGGTGAGGATGTGCAGCCGCAGGAAGCCGAACCAGTACCACTTCATCAGCACGACGAGGTGCGTCAGGTAGAGCGAGTAGGAGATCAGCCCGACGGGCGCGAGCAGCTTGACGGCGGCGGGCGTGCGCGCCAGAGACCTGCGCCAGCCCTGCTCCTTCCGGACGGCGAAGTTCACCAGCACGAAGAAGCCGACGCCCCACGCCGGGTGCATCACGAGCCAGCCCGCGTCGTGCAGCCACACGTTCCACTCCGCGTGCGGCAGCGCGAGCGCGAGCCCCATCGCCACGAGCAGCGCGGCGGCGGCGGCGCGCATCTGGTAACACCAGCGCGGCAACACGACCACGCCGAGCGCGGCCTCGACGCTCAGCGCGCCCAGCGCCCACGTGAACCAGCTCGTCGCCGCCGCCTCGCTCACCGGAATCTCCACGCCCGACAGGTACGCGACCGAGCGACCCAGCACGAGCCACGCGACGCGCGACGCGGCGCACACCAGGAGCGTGCGCCGCCAGCCGTAGCGCCGGCGCAGGAAGAGGAGCAGAAAGTATGCGAGGTAGAGTTGCTCCTCGATGGCGAGCGTCCAGAAGGCCCCGTTGATCGTGTAGCAGGTGCGCGGGTCGAGGTTGTGGAGCATGAGGAGGTGGAGCGTCACGTCCCACAGGTAGAAGCCCGTCACTTTAACGTCTGAGACGTAAGCCGTGTGGCAGAGGTAGAGGACGAGCGCGGCGAGGTAGGGCGGGTAGAGGCGGCGCACGCGCCGCTTCCAGAAGGGCAGGAAGTTGACCGGCGGGTCTTCGACGCCGACGGCGCGCGCCCGGCCCCAGTGGAGGTGTATGCAGAAGCCGGAGATGACGAAGAAGAGGTAGACGCCGGCGTAGCCGAAGTGAACCAGGTAGGCCGTGAGCTTCGGCAGCCAGTACTCCCACCCGCCGGCGGCCGTCAGCGGCGCGACGCCGAGCGCGTGGTAGATGACGACGACGAGCGCCGCCCCGCCGCGCATCGCGTCGAGGCTCAGCACGCGCCCGAAAGTTCTCGCCTCTGATCGAATGTCCATCTGCGAAGGCGAGCATTATACGCGACGCGGCGCGCGATTGCCGCGCGGGCGCGTCGGTGCGGCTGTTGATCGGAGCGAAGTGGGGGCTGACTAAGAGCGTCTCGACGGTTGCAGATAGTTTGTAGGGGCCGGGCTCGTCCCTGCCCGCTGGGCGAGCGCAAGCTCGCTCCACCGCTCCATAATCATTCGTCACTGAATGATCGCGCTCCGTTTTTTCGCGTTGTCGTGCCGGAGCGGGCAGGGACGAGCCCGGCCCCTACATGTATTCCGGTTTCGTTGGTGGTTCCGAGCTCAGGCTGAGCGCGGTTGAGAAAGACGCGGCGCGTCGTCGCCCGCCGACTCGGCGGGTGTCGGCAGACGGTAGACCCTGTCGGGGGGCGTCCGGATGTCCCACACGACTCCGATCCGGGAAAGCAGTCGGAGCGTGTAGTGGGCCGCGTCAACCTCCCACCAGTAGAAGCCCTGACGCTCCGACGAAGGGTAGTGGTGGTGGTTGTTGTGCCAGCCCTCGCCGAGCGTGATGAGCGCGACGAAGAGGTTGTTGCGGCTGTTGTCCTCGGTCTCGTAGCGACGCCGCCCGAAGACGTGCGCGAGCGAGTTGACCGTGAACGTGCCGTGGTAGAGCAGGACCGTGCTGATGAAGAATCCCCAGATCAGCATCTGCCAGCCCGACGTGCCCAGGCCGGGCGCATAGCGTTCGAGCGCCGCGCCGAGCAGGAACGTGGCGAGCGCGAGCAGCGCGGGCGGCGCGGGGTAGTAGCGATCCAGCAGGCGCAGCTCGCGGTACTTCGTCAGGTTGGGGACGAGCGAGAGATCGGTCGCGAGGCTGTCGCGGCAGAGGAACCAGCCGACGTGCGACTGCCAGAGGGTGTGCGTGAGCGGCGAGTGGAGATCGCGCTCCGTGTCGGCGTGGAGGTGGTGGCGGCGGTGGTGCGACGCCCACCAGAGCGGCCCCTTCTGGTAGGAGGCCGTCCCCGTGAACGCCAGCAGGAACTGGAAGACCCTGCTCGTCCGGTAAGTGCGGTGCGCGAAGAGGCGGTGGAAGCCCGCCGTGATCGCGAACATCCGCACGACGTAGAGGCCCAGGCACACCGCGACGGCGACCGCGCTCACGCCCGACCAGAAGGCGAGCAGGCACGCCGCGTGGACTAAGAAGAATTGGACGCAGGACGAGTAGTGCAGACGATCCCGGTCGGGGCGTGGGAGGTTCGTGCGTAAGACTTGAGACATTGAATCGATCTTTTCTTTCGTCAGACTCAACTCACTATAAAGCCTATTCTTGTTAATGCAACTTGCGAGTCTTGTTAATGCAACTTGCGAGTCGGCGCGCGCCGTCTGATGCGGGGTCGGGCCAACGAGATTGACTTCTCACCCGCGCGCGCCCAAGATGGAGGTCGAACCGAGCTAAGCTCGCTCCCTTCTCAGTCTCTCTGGGATTCTCCAGACCTTCTGAAGTCAACAGCTCTACTGACGTTAGGCACGCCCGTCCGCGCTCGCACTCCGCAGCCCGCCGCTGTCGGACTGATTCGAGTCGAGCCCCGGCGTGAAAAGGTCTCCGCTATGAATCAATCCGGCAAAGGTCTGCGCACGGCCATCACGGCGCTGTGCGCGCTGAGCGCCCTCGTCGCCGTCTGGCAGTTTTACCTGTTCGTCCAGTTCAGGAACGCGACGGGCGGCGTCGACCCCGAAGGCAGCACCCATAACCTGTGGCTCGCGGTCGCCGCCACCCTCGTCGCGTGCGCCACGGGCGCTTACGTCGCCTTCTCGGCCGTGACCCACGACAAGGAAGACGTGATGCACATCACCTCTTAGCCGGGCCGAATAGTGCGCCCGCCGACAACCCAACCCGGAGACGGTAACGCCGCCGCCGTGGTGATCGCTTTTGCCCCGCCCGCACGCCGCCGGGTGAGAGGCTCATCCGCGCAGACTTCGGTGGTGTCGCGGTCAGCGCCGCGGTTGATCGTACTGCCGCGCCCTCGCCTCCCAGCGCGCAGACGCCTCGCTCGTCCGGGCGAGGTCGTAGCATTCCTGCTTAAACTTCCCGCCGGCCTGTTCCACCCGCGCGCCCCTGTAGCGAGCCTCGCAGACGTAACAGACCGAGTCGCGCCGCAGGAAGGGCAGCGACAGCGGCGACTCGGAATGGAAATACCGGCCCCCGCAGAAAACACATTCCCCGGCCTCGACGCGACCCGTCGCGGGCTCTTCAGCCAGCACGAACCCGCAGTCGTCGCACGCGAGCGCGCGCCCACCTCGCCCCAACTCGAAGCGGTTGCCGGAGCAGCACACGGGGCAGTCGATGGACACCTCATACGTCGTCTGTTTGCCGGCTGAGTCCATACCGCAGTCGTCCGTCCGTAAAGAGTAAGTCGCAGACCAGTATCGCGCAAAAGCGAGCGCCCCGGCGAATAAGTTTCGCCGGGGCGCTCGCTTTTGCAGGTGTCTGCAAAGCGTCGGTGGTCGCTCTAAACAGAGCTTACCAGCGGTTGCCGCCGCCGCCACCGCCGCCGCGGTTGCCACCGCCGCCGCCGTAGCCGCCGCGACCGCCGCCGCCGCCGCCCGCGCGATTCTCACGCGGCTTGGCTTCGTTGACGGTCAACGCGCGACCGTTGACTTCCTTGCCGTTGAACTGCGCGATGACCGCCGCGCCCTCTTCCTTCGTGGACATCTCGACGAAGCCGAAGCCGCGCGAGCGTCCCGTCTCACGATCCTCGACCACCGAAGCCGACTCGACCGTGCCCGCCTGCCCGAAGAGCTGCTGCAAATCCTCGCTCGAAGTGTCGAACGACAGGTTGCCGACGTAAAGTTTCATTGCCATTGTGTGTGTTCCTCTCCCTTTCGGAGTGTGAAGAGAAGCTTCGAATCGAAGTAGCTTCGGCGTAACGGTTGCGGCGAAGGATCGTGTTCGGGTGCCCCCAAGGGGCGCTTCTGCGGTTGAAATCGACCTACTCTCGGACTAGCCCGAACGCCGCCTGTTCATCGAGGCAAGTAGCGCATCACCGTTCAGAGATGAGAGAAGGAATAGCCTGCAAACTAGGATGCCCTATAACGGGGCACAGTTGCAAGCCCCAGGGCGCGGCTCAAGCCTCCGCCCGACCGCCTTTCCCGCCCCGCCCGCCGCAATTACATAACTATTACAAACAGGCGCGCCGCTTGCGACTACTATGTTAGTCGTGGCGCGCGTCAAATAACGGCGCGGGATTGTCTAAACATATGGGGGGATTCATGGAAAGAGCATCGGCGTTCGACAGCAGCGAGGACATGGCGATCAACTGGCCCACCTCGATCACACTCGTCATCTTCCACCTGGGCGCGATCGCGGCGCTCTTCATGTTCAGTTGGCAGGCCCTGGCCGTCGCCTTCGTGCTGTGGTGGGTGGCGGGCAGTCTCGGCGTCGGCATGGGCTTCCACCGCCTGCTGACGCACCGCGGCTACAAGGTTCCGAAGGCGGTCGAATACTTCCTCGCCGTCTGCGGCTCGCTCGCGCTCGAAGGCGGGCACATCGACTGGGTCGTCACGCACCGCATCCACCACGCGCACACGGACGCGCCGGGCGATCCGCACACGCCGCGCGACGGCGGCTGGTGGGCTCACATCGGCTGGGTGCTGCGCGGCACGGCGCAGAAGCACTCCCCGCAGGTGATGGCGCGCTACGCCCCCGACCTCCTCAAGGATCGCTTCCACTCGCTGCTCAACAAGCTCTACTGGGCACCGCTCGTCATCGTCGGCGCGGCGCTGCTCGCCTTCGGCGGCTGGTCGGTCTTCATGTGGGGCATCTTCCTGCGCATCACTTTCAACCTGCACTCGACCTGGCTCGTCAACTCGGCGACGCACCTGTGGGGCACGCGACGCTTCGTCACCACTGACGACTCGACCAACTGCTGGTGGGTGGCGCTGCTGACCTTCGGCGAGGGCTGGCACACCAACCACCACGCGCACCCGCGCGCCGCGCGCCACGGGCTCGCCTGGTACGAGGTCGACTTCAACTGGTGGGGCATCCGCACGCTCCAACTGCTCGGGCTCGCGAAAGACATCAAGCTCATCAGCCCCGCGACCATCGCCGCGGCTTCCGCCCCGGCTGAGACCGAGCCGCTGCGCCGCGCGGCCTAAGCACGGTTTCAAACCGTCCGTCGTCCGCGGTCAGTCGTCAGTTGCAATTAATTAGCAACTG
>DATLMC010000131.1:0-7701 GCA_035537435.1 Pyrinomonadaceae bacterium
TTACTTAGTGACACGCGGGCGGGGACGAGCCCCGCCCCTACAGCTTCATTCGACGTTAACAAATTCATTCGACGTTAACTGATGACAGACGCCCGTTCACCGGACAAGGCTCGCGCGCGCGACTCGCATGATGACGCTCGCGCCGCGCGCACCGCGCACGGCGTCGCGCTCTGCGGGCTGGCGCTCTACTGCTTCTTCGCCCCCGCCTCCATCGCCGCCGCGTGGGTAGCGATCAGCGTCGCCGCGGTCGGCTGGATCGCGCGCTCGGCCGTCACCCGCCGCACCGGCTTGCGGCGCACCCCGCTCGACCTCCCGCTCTGGCTCTTCTTCGCCTGGACGGTTCTGTCGTGCGCGCTCTCGGCGGAGCCGCGCGTGAGCCTCGCGAAGCTCCCCTCGGCGCTCGCCTTCCTCTTCGTCTACCTCGTCGTCGCGATCTTGCGCACGCGGCGCGAGGCGGCCGCGCTCGCCTGCGTGTTCATCCTCGGCGCGTCGGTCGCGACGCTGTGGGGCGCGGCGGAACTCGTCGCCGGGCGCGGCGTCGTCGTCGAAGGGATCGGCGCGGACAGTCCGCTGCGCGGGTCGCCCGGCATCGAGGCGGGCTTCTGCGTCTGGCGCGTGGACGGGCAAAGGGTCGGCTCGGTCGCCGAGATCGACGACGCGATCCGCCGCGCGCCCGCGGGATCGCGCCCCGTCTTCAGCATGATCGCGCGCGGCGAGCACGTCGAGCGCGCGGGGGCGGTCGTCACCGAAGAGTGGAAGGCGCGCGCCTCGCCTTCGGGCTTGCGGGGCACGCGCCCGTCGCACCGCTTCCGCGCCTCGGGCTGGACGCGCCACTACGAGACCTTCGCGGAGACCGTCCAACTCGCCGCGCAGCTCGCGCTCGGCTTCGCCCTCGCGCACTTCACCCGGCGCGCGCCGCGCCGGCGCGCGCTCCTCTTCGCCTGCGCCTTCGCGCTGCTCGCCTGCGGCGTCGCGCTGACGGCCATGCGCACGACCACCATCGCGCTCGCCTGCGGCGCGCTCGCGACCGGCTGGCGGGCCACGGGCGCGAGCCGGCGCGCCCGTCTCCTCATCGCCGCGGCGCTCGTCGCCGCGCTCTCGCTCGGCGCGCTCGCCGTCTGGCGCACGCGCGACGCGGGCGCGCTGGAGCTGCAAGACCCTTCGGCGCGCCTGCGCCTCGAAGTCGCGCGCGTCGCGCTCGCGCGCGTGCCCGCACATCCCGTCTTCGGTCACGGCATGGACGCGGTGCACCTGCACTGGAACGAGTGGGGCTTCCCCGGCTCCGACATGCTCCACGCGCACTCGACGCCGCTCCAGCTCGCCTTCGACCGCGGCCTGCCCGCGCTCGTCCTCTGGCTCTGGCTCATCGCCGCCTTCTGGCTCACGCTCGCGCGCGCCGAAAAATTTTTCCGCGCGGCGGGGGACGCGATGACGCACGGGCTGCTGCTCGGAGCTTGCGGCGCGCTCGCGGGCTTCCTCGTCAGCTCGCTCGTCAACTACAACTTCGGCGACGCCGAGGTCGCGCTCCTCGTCTGGTGGCTGATGGGCTCGGTCGCAAAAATAGTCTCGACCATAGAAGCTCCGACAACGCAATTGTAGGGACGAGCGTCGTCCCCACTCGCCGTGTGATGCAAATTTACTTGCCGACCGGAAACGGCGGGTGTGGATGAGCCTTGCCCCGACGAATCATTCCGACGCCGCGCCGTGCAACACGGTGTAGAGCTTTCTGCCCTCGCCCACGCGGACGAAGCCCAGACGGTCGCCTCCTTCAATCGGCATCCAGCACCCGTAAAAATCACACGCGCCGTAGCCGATCAGGTAATGCTCTGCGTTTTCGGGCGGGTGTGGGTGTAAGCGGTCACAATAGGGGCAGCGGAAGTATCGCCCGCTATCGTCCAGCCTGACGGTGACGACGCCGGGCACGTCCGACGGGGTCGGGGATGGCGGCCCGGCGGCAGCGCGGCGGGGGTGACGCCTTGCCCCGGACTTTGGTATCTTGTCGCGCGCGTTCTTTCCCATACCGGCAACGGCCCCATGCGTAGCTCGCCTCACAGACTTGAGTGATGAGCATCGCCGTTGAGCACATAAGAAGGCTCTCGGCGATCCTGTCATCGTGTCAGATTGTATACTCTGTAGAGTATCAGCGCAAGTCGTCCCTTCTCGTCGCGGCTTCATCAGGAGGTCACTCCTGATGGGCTACGCTCGCCGGAAGCCGAAGCGACTTGCCGAGAAGCTATGGCGGATTCGTCTTGCTTTAGGTTTGTCTCAGCCTGAGATGTGGAAGCGGCTAGGCGTCGAAGATATGATCGCCTATAACAGAATCTCGGAGTACGAGTCAGGCAAACGCGAGCCGCCATTGCCGATTCTCCTGCGATACGCCCGCGTCGCGGGCGTCAACACCGAAGCACTCATCGACGACGCGCTAGACCTGCCCGATAACCTGCCCGGCACAATCGATCACGAACAGATCAAACGCGCCTACGCCCCGCGCCGTAAAAAGCGTTAACGTATCTCACGTTCCCTAACCCGCATTAACTGGGAAACATGTAGGGGCAGGGCTCGTCCCTGCCCGCGTTGGCTCATCAAACACGACGCGGATCGTTAGCGACCGGCGGGCGGGGACGAGCCCTGCCCCTACAGTTAGTTGCCGGTGGCGGGCCGGGTGAATCGGTTCTTAAGATTGCAAGAAACTAGGTGCTCGGAAGCCGCAAAAAGTAGAGTTGAGGCGTCGAGATGGCGGCCCGCGCCCAGCCTCGGAGGTCTCCGCGTTCGTCCCGCCGCGATTCGTTTTGCATTCACGCAGAAGTTCGCATATATTGCCTGCTCTCTTCCAATCCGAAGAAGGGCGGGTATCGAATAGATGGGGCGCTTCAGTCTGCTCCCGCGCGAGGATCAGTACTTCTCCTACTTCTCGCAGATGACCTCGTACATCTACGACGCGGCCAACCTGCTCGTCGAGATGCTCGGCAAGGACGACAACGATCTCTCGTCCTACGTCCAGCAGATCAAGTCCATCGAGCACGCCTGCGACAACCTGACGCACACCATCTCCACCTCGCTCAACAAGACCTTCATCACCCCCTTCGACCGCGAGGACATCTACACGCTCTCCGGCGCTTTGGACGACGTGGTCGATCTCATCGACGAGGCGGCGCGCGCCGTCGTCATGTACGACGTGCACGGCATGACGCAGCACGCGCGCAACTTCGCCAAGGTCATCCAGGGGATGAGCGTCCAGCTCCACGAGATCGTCAAGACGCTCGCGAAGCCCGTGAACATCACGGCGCGCCTCGTCGAGCTGCACCGCCTGGAGAACGAGGGCGACGACATCTACCACACCGCCATCGGCGAGCTGTTCCGCAGCCAGAACGATCCGCTCACCGTCTTCAAGTGGAAAGAGATTTACGAGAAGCTCGAAGCCACCATCGACCGCTGCGAGAACGTCGCCAACATCATCGAGAGCGTGATCATCAAGCACACGTGAGAGCTGTTGGCTATTAGCTGTTAGCGCCCAAGCCCGGTGCCCTGGCTTGGGCGGCGCGTCGAAAGCGGCAATCCGCCGAGACGTTTTGCTAATAGCTGATGGCTGATAGCTAATAGCCACTCCCATGACTGCCAGCTTCACCTTCGTCCTCTGCCTCATCGCGCTCGCGCTCGTCTTCGACTACATCAACGGCTTCCACGACGCGGCGAACTCCATCGCCACGGTCGTCTCGACGCGCGTGCTCTCGCCGGGCATGGCGGTGGTGTGGGCGGCGTTCTTCAACTTCGCCGCCTTCGCCGTCTTCGGGACGCGTGTCGCCAAAGCCATCGGCGACGGCGTGCGGATGGACTTGATCGCGCCGGAGCTGCGCCTCTACGTCCTGCTCGCCGCCCTCCTCGGCGCGATCATCTGGAACCTGATCACGTGGTGGCTGGGCCTGCCCACCTCAAGCTCGCACGCGCTGCTCGGCGGCTACGCGGGCGCGGGCGTCGCGGCTTACGGCGGCGTGCAGGGGCTCCTCAAGACCGACGTGTGGCTGCGGACGATCAAGTTCATCGTGCTCTCGCCGCTCATCGGCGCGCTACTCGGGCTGGGGCTGATGGTGGCGGTGAGCTGGATCTTCCGGCGCTGGTCGCCGCACCGCGTCGACAAGCTGTTCCGCAAGGGTCAGCTCCTCTCGGCCGCCGCCTTCTCGCTCGGCCACGGCGGCAACGACGCGCAGAAGACGATGGGCATCATGACGGCGGTGCTCGCCGCCGGGGGCATCCTCTCCTACGGGGAGAAAGGCACGCTCCCCGCGATCCCGCTCTGGGTCGTGCTCGCCGCGCACGCCGCCATCGGACTCGGCACGCTCTCAGGCGGCTGGCGCATCGTCCACACGATGGGGACGAAGATCACGAAGCTGAAGCCCGTCGGCGGCTTCTGCGCCGAGTCGGGCGCGGCGCTGACGCTCGCCTACGTGACGCTGACGGGCGTGCCGGTCTCGACGACCCACACGATCACGGGGGCCATCGTCGGCGTCGGCGCGTCCAAGCGGCTGTCCGCCGTCAAGTGGGGGGTGGCGGGTCGCATCGTCTGGGCGTGGGTGCTGACGATCCCCATCGCCGCCACCATCGCCGCCCTCTCCTTCCTCGCCCTCCGCCTCTTCCTGCGGCTCGGCTGACCGGCGGCGACGCCCGTCACGGTTTGCAGGATCGGCGTCCCCCGGTTGATGATTACCCCGGCGCGGTTCCCCCGAACGAAAATTTAACGCGCGGCGAGAGGGGCACAGATGGCGCGACGCACCATCGTCGTCGGAGACATTCACGGCTGCTACGACGAGCTGAGGGACTTGCTCGACAAGGTCGCGCTCACCGCCGCCGACCGCGTCGTCGCGGTCGGCGATCTCATCGTCAAGGGCGAGAAGAACCGCGAGGTGTTAGACCTCTTCTCCTCCGACCCGCGCTTCTCCGCCGTCATCGGCAACCACGACCGCGCCATCCTGCGCTACTGGCTCGGCGAGATCGACAAGCTGAAGAAGACGCAGAAGCGCGCCCGCAAGGAACTCAAACCGGATCGCGAACGCTACACGGCCTACCTCGCCTCGCTGCCGCCGATGATCGATCTCGGCTCGCACCTCGTCGTGCACGCGGGCGTGCGCCCCGGCGTCGCGCTGAGCGGGCAGTCGATAGAAGACCTGACGGAGTTGCGCACGCTCGGGCGCAAGCGCGAGAGCCGCAAGGGCACGCCCTGGTACGAGGTCTACGACGGCAGGCAGTTCGTCCTCTTCGGCCACTGGCCCTCGCACGCCCCCCGCCGCGGCAGGCGCGCGCTCGGGCTCGACACCGGCTGCGTCTACGGGTACGAACTCACCGCTTACGTCATCGAGTCCGACCAGCTCGTCAGCGTCAAAGCCCGCCGCGTCTACGACCCGCTGGTCAAACCCGTCGACGACGCGAGCGCCGCGGCGGGTGAAGGGTAAAGGCGCGGCGGCCGGCGGCGGCGAAGTCAGCCTCGTTCCCCTTCTCGGACGACGACGGCGTGGCTGCCGGATGGACGCGGCAGGGCCGTGAGGAAGACTGAGGGGCGCGAATGTCTTTCGCGGGGGCTTCGCGCTCTGAGACCGACGCACGGGCGTCCGCAAACTCAGGAGCGCTGCGATGCTCTGGCCGCGACCAGCCACCCGAAGAGCTTGAAATCGTCGTCGGACGAGCCGGTGAACCGCAGACCGAATCCGATCTCGGTCACGCGGTAGACGACCTCGCCCCACACCAGAAGCGACTCCCCGGACGGCAGCGTGATCCCCACCCTGATCAACTCACCCTCCTCAACTTTATCGTCCGTGAGGATGAAACACCCGCTGGGGCTGAGGTCTACGATCTCCCCGCTGAGCGTACACGAGATGCCCTCCCAGCGGACGGGGAGGCTGACGCGCACGCGCGACGCGATCCTGCGCTCGTCAACCGGCGAGGGCGTAGTCTCCGCGCCCTCTCGCGCGACTTCACGGTCTGACGGTGGGAAGTCTGATGTCATTCGCTCATCGGTGCGGCGGCGGTGATCCCTTCCACGGAGGCTTCACAGTCCGCCCGGCCCCGTCGCATTAAGTTATGCATATGATCCGCGCGGAACGCCAGCCCGTCGCGCCCGATCCCGGCCTCCGGATCGCTATTCACGTTCACTAACCCCCGCGGCCCGACCCGCGGCTATCGTATCAACCCGTCGCCCGCGTGGCCGGGCGGGGGATACTTTGTGGTATTCCTTAGAGCGACGAACGGCCGTCGCCGGGAAATGATTAAGGTTGAAGTGATGGTGGTTAGGCAGTAACCTGTCAACAGCACGCCCGTCCGCGGGTTAGTGTTATCCCCGTCGGCATAAAGTGGGTGGGTCTTGGACGGCGAGTCGCGGAAGCACCCGCGCCGGATTCGGCGGCGGGGTGGCGGGGAGGGCGCTCCACACGGAGGCGTCGGGGACGGCGTTGCGAAGCGTAAGCACCGGATCGGGGAACGCCTCGCTCGAAACGGGGGTCGGCGATGAAGAGCACACACCTGACGTTGGCGCGGGGGCCGCGCCCGCCGCGCGCGACGAGGACAGTCCGCTCCGTCGTGCTGCGCTACGGGCTGGCCGCGGCCTCGTTCGCTCTCGTCATCGGGGCTTCCTTCTGGATCGGGCGCACGTTCTCGATCAAGGTCGATCCGACCTTCCTCATCCTCCTCATCATGATCGCGAGCGCCTGGTATCTGGGTCTCGGCCCCGGCCTGCTGATCGCCGTCCTGTTCGAGGCGGCGATAGACTATTTCGGGCCACACCCGCGCACGCTCGCCGCGGCGGTCGTCGTCTTCAACCGCACGCTTCTGTTCGCGAGCGTGGTCTGGTTCGCCAGCTCGCGCCGCAAAGCCGAGGGGCGCTTGCGGCGGCAGAGCGAGTGGCTGCGCGTGACCCTCTCCAGCATCGGCGACGCCGTGATCGCGACGGACGTTAACGGCTCGATCAACTTCATCAACCCCACGGCGGAGGCGATCACGGGGTGGACGACTGAGGAGGCTGCGGGCAAGCCGCTCGACGAAGTTTTCCGCATCCTCCAGACGGGGACGCGCGAACCGGTCGAGGGCGCGTTCTCCATCATCAAGCGCGGCCAGAGTGTCGGCGGCGCGGCGGATCACACCGTCCTGCTCACGAAGGACGGCGGCGAGATTCCGATAGAAGTCAGCGGCGCCCCGACGCGAGACTCCGACGGCAAGATCGTCGGCGTCAT
This sequence comes from Pyrinomonadaceae bacterium, assembly GCA_035537435.1. Lineage (GTDB taxonomy): Bacteria > Acidobacteriota > Blastocatellia > Pyrinomonadales > Pyrinomonadaceae > JAIVGV01. Next base: position 7,215 of record DATLMC010000131.1, read on the forward strand.
CATCGTCTTCCACGACGTGAGCGAGCGCCGGGCGGCCGAGGTGGAGCGCGAGCACCTGCTCCACCTCGAACGGGCGGCGCGCGCCGAGGTCGAGTCGGCGCTCCGCCTGAAGGACGAGTTCCTCGCCACCGTCTCGCACGAGCTGCGCACGCCGCTCACGTCGATCCTCGGCTGGTCGTCCATCCTCAACCAGATGGACGTGACGGACGAGACGGTCAGGCGCAACGCGCTCCAGTCCATCGAGCGCAACGCGAAGATGCAGGCGCGCATCGTCGACGACGTGCTCGACTTGGCGCGCGTCATCACGGGCAAGCTGCGCGTCGATTCGCGCCTCGTCGAGCTCGCGCCGATCATCCGCGCCGCCGTCGAGACCGTCCGCCCGGCGGCGGGCGCGAAAGCCATCACGGTCTCGACCTCGCTCGAAGAGGAGGCGGGCGCGGTCGCGGGCGATCCCGACCGCCTGCAACAGGTCTTCTGGAACCTCATC
>DATLMC010000132.1:0-2768 GCA_035537435.1 Pyrinomonadaceae bacterium
CGCCGAGGAGCGCCGCGAACTCAGTTGGATGAACCACGGCTTCAACCGCGTCGAGCGCCTGCGCGGCAACGTCGGCTACATCGAGTTCAACGGCTTCATGGACGCGGAGGCGGGGGCGGAGGCGGTCGCCGCCGCGATGAACTTCGTCGCCAACACCGACGCGCTCATCATCGACCTGCGCAAGAACGGCGGCGGCAACCCCGAGATGGTCGCCCTCGTCTGCTCCTACCTCTTCGGCCCGGAGCCCGTCCACCTCAACGATCTCTACTGGCGCGAGGGCAACCGCACCCAGGAGTTCTGGACGCGCAAAGAGGTCGCGGGGCGCCGCTACCTCAACAAAGACGTCTACGTGCTGACGAGCAAGCGCACCTTCTCCGGCGCGGAGGAGTTCAGCTACAACCTGAAGAACCTCAAGCGCGCGACCATCGTCGGCGAGACGACCGGCGGGGGCGCGCACCCCGGCGGCGGCGTCCGCGTCAACGAGCACTTCATGATGTTCGTCCCGCGCGGGCGCGCCATCAGCCCCGTCACGAAGACGAACTGGGAAGGCACGGGCGTCAAGCCGGATGTCGAAGTGCCCGCCGAGCAGGCGCTCACGGTGGCGCACCTCGCGGCGCTCAGGAAGTCGCTCCCGACGCTCCCCAACCCGGGCGTCAAGGCGGCCGTGCAGGGCCTGATCGATCAGATGGAGAAAGAGCTGGGCGAGACGAAGGCCAAGAAGTGAGGCGGCGGCAGCCGAACGTCTTCGGCGACGGGCGGGGCGCGGCAGAGGCTGCGCCCCGCCTTTTTACTGCCTCGCCGCCGAGAGCTTTCAGGGCTTTCGTTAACTCCGTGATCTCGCCCGGCGGATTTCGCCGCGGCGGTTTGCGCCCGCCCTCCGCCTTGCGCCACAATGCTCGCTCATTTCGCTCGCGACGTTCGCGACAGCCAGAGACGGAGACGAAACTTTCATGCGCTGGTCACAATTCTTCATCCCCACTTTGCGCGAAGACCCGGCGGACGCCGAGGTGGTTTCGCACAAGCTCCTGCTGCGCGCCGGAATGGTGCGGCAACTCGGCGCGGGGATCTATTCCTACCTGCCGCTCGCGTGGCGCGTCATGCGCCGGATCGAGCGGATCATCCGCGAGGAGATGGACGCCATAGGCGGTCAGGAGTTCCTGCTGCCCGCGCTGAACCCGAGAGAGATCTGGGAGGAGTCGGGTCGCTGGTCGGTGATGGGCGACAACATGTTCCGCCTTAAGGATCGCAAGGGCGCAGAGCTGTGTCTCGGCATGACGCATGAGGAGGTTATCACCTCGATTGCGCGCCACGAGCTGCGCTCCTACAAGCAACTGCCGCAGGTCTGGTATCAGATACAGACGAAGTTCCGCGACGAGGCGCGCCCCAAATCGGGGCTGCTGCGCGTTCGCCAATTCATCATGAAGGACGCCTACTCGTTCGACATAGATCAGGCTGGCTTGGACAAGTCGTTCGAGGCGCAGCGCGAAGCTTACAAACGCATCTTCGCGCGCTGCGGCTTGAAGTTCTCCATCGTCGAAGCCTCCTCCGGCGCGATGGGCGGCTCCGGGTCGAGCGAATTCATGGTCAAGACCGACGCGGGCGAAGACCTGATCGCGACGTGCGAGTCTTGCGGCTACGCGGCGAACCTTGAGAAGGCGACTTCCAAACTGGACGCGATCACGGACGAGCCTTCGACGTTGGGCGCGCCCGAAGAGTTCCCCACGCCGGGGGTTCGCACCATCGAAGACCTGGTCGAGTTCCCGGGCGGGGCCGCGGCAGAGCGGCAGATCAAGTCGCTCGTCTACGTCGCCAAGACCGGCACGGGCGAGGAGGTGCCGGTCATCGCGCTCCTGCGCGGCGACCAGCAACTGCACGAGACGAAGCTCGCCGACGCGCTCGGCGCGACCGAGGTGCGCCCCGCGCACCCGGAAGAGATTCGCGACCTGATGGGCGCGGCGGCGGGCAGCCTCGGCGGCGTCGGCGTCAAGCAGAAGGCGAAAGCGGCCGGCCGCGAACTCCGGATCGTCGCCGACCGCGCGCTCAAGGGCCGCACGAACATGACGACCGGCGCGAACAAGGACGAGCACCACCTGCGCGGCGTCGACATCGAGCGCGACATCGAAGTCGATCAGTGGGTCGACCTGCGCACGGTGCAATCCGGCGAGCGTTGCCCGAACTGCGAGGCGGGCACGCTCGACGTGGCGAAGGCTTTGGAAGTCGGGCACATCTTCAAGCTCGGCACGAAGTACTCCGTCTCGATGGGCGCGAACGTGCTCAACGCGGAGGGCAAGGAGGTGCCCATCGTGATGGGCTGCTACGGCATCGGCGTCGAGCGCATCATGGCGGCGGCGATTGAGCTGCACCATGACGCGGACGGCATCGTCTGGACGCCCGCGATCGCCCCCTTCGACGCGGTCGTCACCGTCACGAACATGAAGCAGCAGGAGCTGAAGGACGCGGGCGAGAAACTTTACGCGGACTTGCGGCGCGCCGGGCTCGACGTGCTCCTGGACGACCGCGACGAGCGCGCGGGCGTCAAGTTCAAGGACGCCGACCTCATCGGCATCCCCTTCCGCGTCACCGTCGGCAAGAAGATCGCGGACTCGACGGTCGAGCTGTTCGACCGCGCGAAGAAAGAGTCGTCCGACGTGAAGCTCGACGATGTCGTCGCGCGGGTGCAAGGTCTCGCCCTCGCGGGGCGTTGAGACGGGCCGTTAACAGGTCGGACGTTAGCCACAGGGAGCGCGGAGGGCACAGAGGTTTAATTT
>DATLMC010000133.1:0-74305 GCA_035537435.1 Pyrinomonadaceae bacterium
CGAGCCGGTCGTCAACGAGCCGCGCTTCATCCCCTCCTACCCGCTCTCGCTCACCGACCTGCTCCAGCCCGCCACGGACGACCGCGACTCGAAGGTGCTCAGACACCTCTGGGCCGCCGCCGAGGCCGAGACGGCCGAGCAGGACGTGCGCGTCGAAATCCTGAAATTCTCGCCGGAGGCCATCGACACCTTCGTCGCCATCGAGACGCCGGAGCCGCAGGGGCCGGGCGCGGACGACTCCATCACCACCATCGGGCAGTTCTACACGCTCATCATCCACGGCCTTGAGAAGCTCGAAGAGGAGGCGCAAAGTCGCGGCAAGACGATCTTCACCAAAGACCCCGTGCGCCGCGCGCGACAGCTCGGCCCCGAGCACTACTACGGCAGCGGCGGCGGAGCCTTCCCCGTCACCGACCTTGAGTCGGCGCGCGCCGCCCTCGGCGAGATCATCTGTCAGGGCGAGGGCTTCAAGGACGTCTGCTACAAAGCAGGGACTGACCTCGGCGAGTACGAGGAGCTGGGCCACTACTTCCGCTTCATGCAGATCAAGAAGGGGCGCTACTACGCGGAGGGCGACCGCCCCGGCGACGACCCTACGGGACCGCCGCTCAGAGTCGACTGGGGCGCAGTCTACGACATGAAGCCGAACCCGAAGCTGAAAGACTTCAAGCACGATCCCGGACTTGAGGCGCTGGGCCGGAGCTTCAACGAGACTTACCTGCTGCTGCTCGACCAAATTCAGCGCGCCTTCACGGGCGAGCCCGAAGCCTTGCAGGATGCGGTCGTCACCATGTTCGACTTGAAGTACGCCGCCGGCGGGCTCCTGCGCGTCCCCCTCGGCGACGGGCCGCAGACGGCCGGTCCCGTCTTCGGCCCCGGCGCGCGCGGCAAGGCGCGCGCGGGCCGGAAGTGAATTCATTACCTTCGGAAGTGAATTCACCATCTTCGACAGACCAGTGGAGGCAACGATGGGAGACTCACACGCGGACGGCAACGTCCAGCCGCCGATCCCCGCAGGGTTCGGGCTGCCCTTCTACTACGCGTCGCTCTACAACTGCGCGATGTACTTCGCCGTCGAGCCGCGCGTCGTCGCGCCCTACCTCGAAGGCAAGCCCCTGCGCCCGGCGCTCTTCGGCGGGAAGTGCCTCGTCTATTTCAACTACCAGCTCTACACGGCCGAGTTCCCGCAGTTCATCTCGGTGGTCGGGGAGATCGAGCTCAACATCGTGAGCTACCCCGTCGTGGCGGAGGGCCGCGTCCCAACCCTCAGAGCGCGCGAGTTCATCCTGGGCGAGGATCAGACGAAGCTCTACGGGAATCTGCGCGTCCACGTGCCCTGCGACAACCCGAACGCCATCAAAGCCGGCGTCCAGCTCTTCGGCGAGCCGAAGTTCCAGACTACTTTCGACACGAGTCTGCCGTCGTGGAACGATCCCACGGCGCGGACGTGGAAGTTCACCTGCAACGACCCGAAGGCCAAGCCCGACCCGCAGGGCGGCGGGTCAAAGCCGACCATCTTCACGGCCGAGGCCGACCTGCTCAAGCTCACTCCGGAGCCCGGCAACGTCTCGCCGACGACCGAGTACGGCATCCTCGGCGACCGCCTCGTCGGCTGCCGCTGGAACATCCTGGAGCCGCACGACACCTACTTCCTCGACGCGCGGCTCGCGAAGCGCGTCGCCGTCACCTACGGCGAGAGCAAACACCCGATGCGGCGCGACATGCAGACGCTCGTCGGCGACCGTCCCTGCATCGCCGTCCAGACCTTCTCCTCACGACCGGCGGCCATCCAGAGCCGCGCCTTCTACGCGGACATTTAAAACGGCGCTCGTCGGCCAAAGGATCAAATAAAACTATTAGCCCGGCTCGATCTCACGAACAGATCGCGCCGGGCTAATAGTTTTACCGTCCGAGCGACGGGTTGTTAGTCGTGACCCCGCGCTCTATTTCGGGTGCGGGTGCGCCTCCGGCATGTCGCGGACGATGGGCTGGACGACGTGGCGTTTGGCGCGAGTCGCCGAGCGCTTCCTGGCCGGCTGCCCGCCGAGGATGTGGGCGGCCTTGTCCGAAGCGTCGGTCGCCTCGTCGGAGGGCTGGACGCAGACGGGGACGTTCGGGTTGGCGTCGCAGAAGTTCGTGATCGAGATGGAGAGTTGCAGGCTGAAGTCGGTGGAGAGCGGGTTGATGCCGGTCTCCTTCGCGCCGTTGGGGGCGAGGTAGTTGCCGAAGGGCGTGGCGCAGTCGATGTTCTGGAACCACTTCATCCAGTAGTTGCTCCCGCGCTTCGGCGGGTTCGCCTGGAAGGCCGGGCTGAGGAGCGCGTAGCTGGGGAACTGCGCCGTCATGTGGCAGCTCATGCACGAGCTGATCGGGTTATCGACCGGCCCGTTCAGCCGCCCGTTCCAGCCGAGGTGCGTGGGCGGCAGCTCAGAGGTGTCGTTGATGACGGTCTCCTTGAGCTGCGGGTTGATGTCGGTCTTGTCGGGCGGTTTGGTGAAGCTGATCTGCGTGTGGTTGTCGCCCCGGTCGGTCGTGTCGTTGCCCCACATCAGCCCGACGGGGATGAGGTTCTCCCACGCGTTCGCGCGGTTCAGCGCGCCGTTGTACTGGAAGGTGCCGAAGAGCCAGCCCGTGGGGGCGTCGGGGTCGTCGGTGCGCACGGCGATGTCCATCTGGATGAGCGCGACCTGCTTGAGGACGCGCGGGTTGCTCGTGTCACTCGGATTCTGCGAGTTGCACGGGGCCTTGTAGCAGGTGTCGACGTAGGCCTGCCACTCCTTCGGGTTGGCGAGGCTCGCCACCTGGGCCGGGGGCACGTCCACGAAGAGCAGCTTGAAGATGACCGTGCCGACGGGGAAGCCGTTCGGGCGGCTGCTCCTGGCGGGGTTGGGGTTCATGTGATCGGCCCAGACCTGACCGATGGTGTAGCCGCCGAGGTCGTTGAAGAAGCCGACGGCGACGGTCTGCCCGTTGACGTAGGTCTGCGAGGAGGCGAGCTGCTGCTTCTGCACCTGCGCCTCCTTGGTGAGCCCGTGGATGCCCTCGCGCCCCTGCGGGCCGTAGTCCTGCCACGGCATGTGATACCACGCGCGCGTCTTGTTGTGCTCGACGCGGAAGTCTGTGTCGGTGTTGCCCTCGAAGCAGTAGTCGCGCACCTTCATCATGTAGCCCTTCCAATCGGCCTTGAATTTCGACGAGAGGAAGGAGGGGAGCGGGGTGGTGGGCTTCTGCGCCGGGTAGTCCTGGCTGAGCACGAAGAGCGGCCCGCTGTAGATGCTCGGCGGCGGGATGAACTGCGGGTTGGCGTTGGGGAACGGCGGCTGCGGCGGCAGCTTGGACTGGGCGGCGGCGTGTGCCGCGGCGTCGCGCGCCTGCCGCTGCCCGCTCGCGTAGCGCCCGGCGAAGACCCAGGCGAGCGACAGGACGAGTGTGAGGCACACTAGTGAACGCTTAACGACCGCTACGGTCATAAGTTGGTAAGACATCCGCTTCTCCTTATTATTGTCCGTGGTGCAACGCGGCGGGCGGTTCCGTTGACCGCCGCGACGGTGAAGACGCGCAGGTGCGAGGAGAAAATAGAGCCTGGTTGATTTCAAGGGTGGTCAGGCGTCACGCCTGAGTTCCAGGTGAGGGAGGCGCGTCGGGCGCAGAACCCGCCGCCGGACGAACGCGTCGCCTTACTTACTGCTGCTTCGCCCATTCGTCCAGCGGGAGCCACGTGCCCGCCCCGTCGCAGCCGGCCGTACACACCTCGAATTTGTAGATCGGGTGAATCTCCCAGAGGGAGACGCGCTTCGGGTTGCCCTCGCCCGCGCCCTGCCCCCCGCTGCACGGGAAATGGCTCGAATCGAAATAGAGCTGCCCCGTGACACGCACGGGCAGCTTCGCGCGCGATACTTTTTCGACGTTCGCGTGAGTCCACGAGTCCGGGCGGTGGTGCGGGCTCATCTCGGCGACGACGCCGGAGCACTCGTCGGTCGCGTCCGCCGTCGAGACGAGCGAGATGTGTATGTCGTGGAAGAGGGGCTGGTCGGGGACGTTCTTCCCGCAGTTCACGCTCTCGCCCCCCTCCTGCCGCGCGATGAGCACGAACGCGCGCAGGGTGACTAGCTTGCCCTCGCCGAGTTTCCTCAAGGGCGCGCGGTTGGTGGTCGGCCCTTTCTTCTTCCCCCCCTTGTTCTCGTTGCCGAAGTTGATCGACCCGTTCTTCTCCACCTGCGCCTGGAGGCTCGTCAGAGCGGGGATGGTCATGGCCTTCGGTGTCCCCGTCGCGCAGAAATTATTCTTGACGCTGTCCTGCTGCCCCTCCGCGCCCGTGCCGGAACCATTGAGCCCGCACTGCGCGTCGATGCCTAAAGCTGCCGCCGGGGAAGGGGAGGGATAACTCGGCTTCTGGCAGGCGGGCTTCAAGGCATCGACGACACGGGCGGCCTTCGCCTTCGTCCTCGCGCGCGGCGGCCTGGGCCTCGTCGCGCCGAGCATCGTCGGGTCGACTACGCACGCGGTTAAGAGGGCGACGGAAGCCGCGCGCCGCAACTGTCGTTTAAGGATCATCACTACCCCCTTTCAATCTCGCTACGCTCTTCACTTCGACTTCGAGCCTGACTTCGCACGCGCCTTCGCGCCCGTTTTAGACTTAGCCGTCGCCTTCGACTTGGCTGCCGCCTTCGGCTGCGCCGCCGTCTTTTTCACAGCGCTCTTCTTCGCGCTCTTCTTCGCGTCCTTCTTCGCGCTCTTCGTACTCTCCTTCGTACCCTTCTTCGGACTCTTCTTCGTGCTCCGCCCGTCGGCCGCGGCCGTCGATTGGCGGCGGGCGTTCCACGCGGCGGTGCGTGATCGGATGTAGGCTTTGTAGTCGTCGCCCGTGCGTAGTGTGGGCGTCTCGGCGGGCGGGGCGTTGCCCTCCTTGTCCTTGACCGGCAACTGCGACGCGAGGTCGGCGTGGACTTGCTGCAAGTGAGAGGGCTTGCCCTGTGCGGGGTCTGCGCCGCTCGCCGCGGGGACGGTCACGCCCGCGAGCGGATCGTCGGTGCGCGGGGTGGCGAGCGTCAGCGCGCCGCCGAGGTCGGGCGCGGCGGCGTCGCGCGCGGTGAGCGCGGGCAAGCCCCAACGCTTCTCCACGGTCTTCAGGATGGAGGTGTGATCGAGCGGCGTCGTGCCCTGGGGCACGCGGAAGACCGTGCCGGGCGCGATGAGCGGCGAGACGAGGACGGCGGGCACGCGCACCCCGAAGCGTTTGAAGTCGAAGCCGTACTCGCCGGGCGTGTCGTCGGGCGGCGTCGCCCCCGCCGGGGGCGGGACGTGATCGTAGCAGCCGCCGTGCTCGTCGTAGGTGATGACGAGGAGCGTCTGGTTCCAGCCCTTGCCGTTGCGCAGCGCGTAGTAAACGTCGTGAATCAGTTGCTCGCCGAGCGCGACATCGTAGTTGGGGTGCTGGCTGTTGCCGGTCGAGCCCCAGTCGGGTTCGAGGAAGGTGTAGGGGGGAAGCGTCCCGGCGGCGGCGGCGGCCTGAAAATCTTTGAAGAGCCCGAAGTGCGACGCGGGCGCGGAGGTCGTGTCGGGGAAGTTGAGGCGCGTCAAGGGCTCCGAGTCGTAGCCGTAAATCGCCCAGTCGAGATCGTGCTCGCTCAGCAGGCCGAAGATGCTGGGCACGGTGAACGACTTGGTGTTGTCGTTCATGTGGCCCTGACTCGTGCCCGCGGCGGCGAAGGCGCGGTTGGGCAGCGTCTCGGTCGGCGCGGGGCTGTACCAGTGATCGCAGACGGCGTAGCCGCGCGCGAGTCCCGACAGCACGGGCAGCATCTCGGGCGTGAAGACGCCCATGATGTTATCGGCGACGGTGCCGGGCAGGATCGACCACTTCTTCTGCGCCTGCCAGGTGAGCGTGTAGGCGAAGTCCTTGACGAAGCCCTGATTGGTGGCGACGGGCGGCGTCGGGGCGGTGGTGCTGCCGAAGAGTTCGGAGTTGGTGGCGGCGTAGCCCTCGCCGGGGTCTGCGCCCGGCATGAAGTAAGCGTTCTCGTCGGTAGCCTTGATCTGGAAGACTGCCACGGGCTTGCCGTCCGCGTCGGGGTTGGATTCGTTGCCGGTGAGACCTTCGAAGGGCTGGCCGGAGGGCGACTTGTTCCCCTGATCGGCGTAGAGGAAGCCGAGCATGTGATCGAAGGATCGATTTTCCAGCATGAGGACGACGACGTGCTGGATGGTAGAGAGCTGATTACCGCCGGGCATAGGCGCACCTCCAAAAGTATCGACCTGTCCTGTCCAAAAATGCGTTGAAGTCAGGGCCGCAAGGGCACGCGCCGGTTAGCGGCAGGCGTGCGTGCGCCAGCCCTGCCCCCGGAATCGAGAACTGAGCTCAAGAGAGACTGCCTGGGTGATTAAACGGGTAAAGATTGACCTGAACTTGAGGGCTGAGGTTAAAGAACGTAAACGATCGTGAGCCAAGACGGGCGGACTTTATCATACGGGCACGGCCATTACAACGAAGAACTTTTCCCGCCGACGAATCACGCGCCGGCCCGCCACGGATTCACGACCGGGTGACGACCGGCCCATGCGCTCTCTCTCATCCCGTGATACACTGTCGGGCATCGCAGAAAACTTTTCGACGGAGGCACGACGAATGGCGAATAAGAGTGGCGGCGGCGCGCCGATCAGACTGAAGCTCAGGTTGAGCGCGCGTTCGGGTGAGTCCGGCTCGGGGCAGGTGGCGCGCCAGTTGAGGGAGCTGATCGCCGCGGGGCGGCTCAAGGCGGGCGACGTGCTGCCGTCGGAAGACGGGCTGGCCGAGCAACTCGATGTCGGGCGCAAGATCGTCCGCCACGCCTACGGCAAGCTGGTCGAAGAGGGACTGCTCGTCAGTGACTTCCCGCGCAACAAGCGTGTGGCGGATCCGAAGTCGCGCGCGCGGAAGAAACCCTCCGCCGCCAAAGCGTCCGCCAAAAAGTCCGGCGGTTCCAAGAAGTCCGCCAGGCGGTAATCGAGCCCAACAAATCCCGTAGACGAACGCGGGGCGGCGCCCGTCGGCCGCTCCGTCCGTCCGCCGTCCCCCGCGCGGCCGACCGTCGCATCTCAGTGCTAAGTCGCGGCCGGGCCGCTCGTCAATCGCGCGACCGGCAGGTCGATCTCGATCACCAGCCCGCCGCCTTTTTCGTTGAAGGCGCGAATCAATACCTTCGTGCATTCGCACGACCCGCTCTGCTATCGCCAGCCCGACGCGCTCGACCCCCGTCCTGCCGGTATTCACACTGTCGATGTGAAAACCCTCCTGCGTGAGAAAGCGCGCGACGAGTTTGCACAGCTCGACATCGTCGTCAACCACCAGAATGCGTCTGCCAACTGAGTCTCTTTGTTGCTCCATGACGGATCGGCATTCCTGACGCACACGACCGCCGCCCTCGCCCGATGCCGCACATTCTAAGCCCGCGAGGCCGATTTGTAAGTCAAGAAATGTCAAGCCCCCTGACCCGACACGCCGTTGACATTTCTTGACCCGTCTTAACATTTCTTAACGGCGACGAAGGCGCGGCAGGCATATAAGGTGGGCTGCCAGAGGCTCAGACCTGCCGGGGGCCGCACGGCGCGGCCGAAGCCGGTTCCAACGATGATGATTACCAACTTGGAGGTACTAAGCATGTCGTCACTCAGAACAAAAGCGTCGAGTTCTCGCGGTAAGTGGTTGTCAATCGTCGCGTCTCTCTGCCTCCTCGCCGTCCCGTGTGTTGCCGCGGCAGTCTCCGCTCTCGATGACGGTAGGAATGATCGCGGCGCGCAGCAGGCGGCGAAGCAGGAGAACGCGCAGGGTGCCGAACGGGAGGAGAGGGCGCGCAGGGAACGCCAGAAGGAGGGCGGGAAGGAGAGCGCGGAGCGCGAGAGGAAAAATGAGCTGGCCGCCGCCGAACGTCTGGATCAGTCCAGGCTCGCCAGGGAGGCGAAAATCACGATGGAGCAGGCGCTCCAATTCGCCACCGGCCACCAACCGGGGATCGCGCTCGAAAGCAGACTGGGGCGCGAGAGGGACGAAGTCGCGTACAAAGTCCTGATCCTCGACAGGGACGCGACGGAGGGCCAGATCACGCTCCTCATAATTAGCGGGCTGGATGGTCGCGTCCTCAAAACCGAGAGGGGGGTCATCAAATAGGTCGGACGGGGCGGCCGACACGCCCGGCGCACGGTTCGCCGCGCCGGGCGTCGCGGCCGAGTCCGACGGTTGGGCCTTGCCGTTGAGGTCAATCGGTGATAGAGTCCGCGCCGCACTCTTTCCCCCAAAGGAAAGTTTGCTAATAGGACTGCCGGCGCAGCGAGGGCGCAGGCAGTCCTTTTACTATCCGCGCCCCATCTCCCCCGAAACTTCTACGCGAGTCCCGTCTCCGGGCAAATACGCGCGCGAGACGGGACGGGAACGGGCTAGATGCGCGCCGCCTCCCCCACTCCCTCGCGCCGGGAGGATTGTCTCCGCGCCCGCAGGTAGAGCGTGAAAGCGAACCATGCCCCGTAGAAGACGAAGAGCGACGCGGCGGCGAGTCCGAGCGCCAGGCCCTCAGACCCCGTGACCTTGCGCGCGACGACGAAAAAATCTCCCGATATCCCGAGGGCCAGCGGAACCATCGACGCCAGCAGCGTCCGGCTGGCGAAGCGGTGAAAGTGCTGCGTCGCCTCGCCCCGCTCGACGATCCTGTGGTACGCGGCGGGCGTCATCATCAGGACGACGGCGAGGGCGATCAGCGAGAGGCTCGCCAGGTGAATGTACTTCGACGAGTCCGGCAACTTCTCGAAACTCTCCATCAGGAAAGTCATGAACCCGAAGCCGAGGAGCGCCTGCGCGCCGGGCAGCACCACCCTGATCTCCGTCAGGGCGTGCTCGATCTTCGTCTTCACCTGCGTGCCCTGCTCCTTCTCACCCTGCCCGTCCTCTGACATCTCGTCCTCCCCCGCTTCGGCTCCGTGCTCATGCCTGCGCACGGCCCCGAGCCCGTACCAGAAAAAGAGCGCCACCACACTGGCGGCGACCCCGGCGGCGATCCCCTGCGTGCGACCGAAGAGTGATTCGGCGGCGACGTAGAAGTCGGTCCCCAGCCCCAGGGCGAAGGGCAGGAGCGCGACGCTCATCACCGCCGTGGCGAAGCGCTGGAGCCGGGGCGTGTCTTCGCCGTCGTCCACGATCTGGTGGTACGCGCCGGGCAGAATCAGGAGCGTGATGGCTAGGAGCATCAACCCCAGCCCGCCGAGTTTGACGTGCTGCGCTTGAGGGGACAGCTTCTCGAAGCCCGTCTCGAAGACGGAGCGGAACTGGACGCCGAGCAAAACCTGCGAGCCGAGGATGAGCATCCGCCCTTCGTCCAGCGTGGTCTTGATCTTGTCCTTGAGCTTGGTCATCTCCCCCCGCCGCCCGACAGTTTCGGAGTCGCCCACTATAACTCCGATTCCTCACGCGCGTCTGTCCGTTCGCGACCCCCCCGAGCCGGGCCGGCCGGGCGGTGAGACTCACCGTCGCCGCGCGCCGATTCGCGCAGGAGCCGGAAGTAAACGTCTTCGAGGGTCTCGCGCTGCGGCGACAGCTCGGCCACGCGGAAGCCGCGCCCGACGAGGAGCGCGTTGAGGTCGGGGATTCGCTCCGCGGAGGTTTTCAGGCGGAGCGTCTGCGCGTCCTCGACCGTCACGCAGAGAGTCTGATCTTCCGACAACAGGCGGGATGCCTCCCCCGCGCGTTCAACTTTCAGCTTGAAAGTTTTCCCGTCGCGGGTCAGCTCGTCGACGACGCCCTCGTAGAGCAGACGCCCGCGGTCGATGATGGCGACGCGGTCGCAGAGCTGTTCGACCTCGTGGAGGAGGTGGCTCGACAGCATCACCGTCAGGCCCAACTCGTCGCGCATGCGGAGGATGATGTGACGCACCTCGCGGATGCCCTGCGGGTCGAGCCCGTCGGTCGGCTCGTCGAGGACGACGAACTCCGGCGGGGGCAAAAGCGCCTGCGCGATGCCGAGCCGCTGGCGCATCCCGTGCGAGTAGGCGCGGACGGGATCGTGCGCGCGCTCGCCGAGTCCGACGAGTTCGAGCATCGACGCGACGCGCTCCCGGCTCGCGCCGCCCGACATCGCCGCGAGCGCGCGCAGGTTCTGCCAGCCGGAAAAGTTCTCGTAGAAGGCCGGGGCCTCGACCATCGCGCCCGTGCGCGCGAGCGCGCGCCGCGCCTGCCTCGTCACGTCGTGGCCGAGCAAGGTCACGCGCCCCGCGGAGGGGCGGACGAGACCGAGCGCCATCCTGATCGTCGTCGATTTGCCCGCGCCGTTCTGCCCGAGGAAGCCGTAGATGTCGCCGCGGCGCACTTCGAGCGACAGGCGGTCGACGGCGACGCGCCCGCGGTATTTTTTCGTCAGAAGCTCCGTCTTGAGAACCGCGTCGGCCAAACCCGCCCCCTTAACTCAGAGCCCGTCGCAAGAACGTAGGGGCAGGGCTCGTCTCTGCCCGTCGCGCCTTAAATTCAACGGTGCGCCGAGCGACGCTGCGCGGGCAGGGACGAGCCCTGCCCCTACAGAAACGTACGACGCCGGAGCGCCCCTACAAAGAGACCTCGACGAGCAGCGGCGAGTGATCCATGCGCCCGACGACCGCTCCCGTCAGCACCTCGGCGCGGCGCAGGGCCGCGCCCTCCGCCGGCGCGAAGACGTAGTCGATGCGCCGGTCGTTGATCGCCGTGTCGCCGGCGTCGCGCCCGAGGTCGCGGAAGAATTTAAGGATGTAGCTGTACGACTCGCTGTCGTGCTTCAAGTTGTCCGTGTAGAGGTGCGACTCGTCGCCCGCGCGAAGCTCGAAGTTGAAATCGCCCGCGACGAACACCACCCGACCCTGCCCGCGCGCCCGCGCCCAATCGACGACGCGCTCGGTGTAGGCGCGTCGGCGCGCCGCGCTGAAGGCGTCGGCGTGGGCGCTCACGAGCACGACCTCCGGCGACCCGGCGCGCGGGCGGAAAGTCGCGGCGAGGGCGGATTTTTCGCCGCCCGGCACTTCGTCGAAGCGCGCCGCCGCGTCTTTCACCAGCACGGCCTCGACGCGATCCGCACCAGCCGCACGCGCCGCCGCGCCGCGGTATCGCCCGCGCAGGTGCGCGAGCAGAATCTTCAACTGGGCGTCGCCGGTCAGCTCTTGCAGCGCGACCGCGTCCGGGTCGTGCGAGATAATAGTCTCGGCGACCGCCTTCAAGTCTTTCGTGTGCGCGCGCGTGTCGTCTTCGAGGTCGGCGTAGCCGATGTTCCACGTCATCACGCGCAGGGCGTCGCCTTCGGGCGGGCGCGCGGCGAGCAGCGTGCGCCCGCGCCGCGGCTCGAAGCGCAACGCGACGAGGATCATGAGCGCGCAGAGCGCGGCGAGCGTGAGCTTCGCGATCATCCCTTAGCTCGTGATGTCCTTGCGGTCGAAGATCGAGGCGGCGGCGAGCAGCGCGCCGAAAGTGTACGCGCCGCAGACGCCGGCGTAGTGGTAGACGCTCGGCCAGGGGATGTCGGGCTTGAACACGTCGCGCCAGAAGTCCATGCCGGTCGTGAAGAAGTAGGGGCGCAGGCCCTCGAAGAACTCGACGCGGCCGACGATGTAGAGCGTGAGATAAAGCGTGAACGTGACGACGGTCGCGGTGACGGGCGAGTCGGCGACGACGGAGAAGAGCATCCCGATGGAGGCGACGACGAGCAGCGCCCACGTGCCGGAGAGCGTGGCGTAGGCGAAGCGCCACAGCGCCTCGTCGCGCGCGAGCCTGCCGGGCTCGTCCACCAGATTGAGCGGGCCGGGGTAGAGTTGCAGCTCGCCCCAGCCGACGAACAGGAGCCCGACGAGCAGGTTCAGGCCGACGAAGAACGCCATCAGCAGAAAAGTGTGGAGCGCGACGACCGCGAACTTCGAGAGCAGGAGCGCGACGCGCGAGACCGGGCGCACGGCGATCATCCTGAGCGTCCCCGCCCTCGCCTCGCCCGCGACCTGCGTCCCCGCCGACATGGCGACGAAGACGGGGATCAGCAGGTTGAAGGAGAACATCAGCGAGTAGAGCGCGAAGGTCAGGCCGTTGAAGTAGCTCTTCGACTCGTAGGTGTACCTGAACTGCTCGGCCGCCTGCCCGCCCGTCTTGCGCTCGGCGTAGGAGTAGAAGCCCCACAGCATCAGCGCGACGAAGACGGCGAGCGCCGCGAACGAGAGGTAGAACCCCTTCGAGCGGGCGAGCTTGATGGTTTCCAGGCGTACTTGCGTCAGCATGATGACCCCGGCGCGGCGGCCGCGCCGCCCGCGCGCCCCGCGAAAAGTTTGCCGTCGATAACCCTACGAACGTGCGCGAAGAAACGTTCGTCCAAGGATGACACACGGCGCGCGTTCGGCGCAGCGTTGGGAGCCACCGTCGGCCGCGGCGCGCGGCCGGGACGAGCCGCCCGCCGGGGCCGTGGCTTCCCACGCGACCCGCGGCCCGAGAGAGCAAATCTCAGCATCAATCGCGCGGCGTCAACGCGGCGCGCGCCCCCTGTTGACGAACGCGGCGAAAGACCCCAAACTTCCCCGGCGCGATGCTCGGACTGCTGAACATCTCAAACTTCGCGCTCGTCAGCGATCTGCGCGTCGAGTTCGAGCGCGGGCTCAACCTGCTGACGGGCGAGACCGGGTCGGGGAAGTCGATCATCGTCGACGCGCTCGGCGTGCTGATCGGCGGTAAGTTTTCGACCGACCTGATCCGCTCCGGTGAGGAGCACGCCTCCGTCGAAGGGCTCTTTCACATCGGCACGCACCCGCAGGTCGCCGCGCTGCTCGGCGGCGCGGGGCTCGACGCGCGCGACGGCGAGGAGGGCATCGAGCTGGTCGTGCGGCGGGAGCTGTCGGCGGGCGGGCGCAACAAGGTCTTCGTCAACAACCGCCTGAGCACCCTCTCGCTCCTGCGCGAGCTGCGCCCCTACCTGGTCGACATCCACGGGCAGGGCGAGCAGCAGACGCTCTTCGAAGTCGAGACGCACCTCGAACTCCTCGACGCCTTCGCCGGTCTCGCCGCCCTGAGGCAGGAGGTCGCCGGGCTCTACCGCGCCTGGTCGGGCTTAAGGCGCGAGCTGGACGAGCTGCGGCGCGACGAGTCGGAGAAGTTGAACCTGCTGGACGGGCTGCGCTTCCAGGTCGGCGAGCTGGAGGGCGCGTCGCTCGTGGAGGGGGAGGACGAGCGCCTCGAAGAGGAGCGGCGCAGGCTCAACAACCTCGAAAAAGTCGCCGCGCTCTGCGCCGACGCCTACAACCGCACGTACGAGGAGAACGATTCCACGGTCGCCCGCCTCAGCCAGCTCGGCAGGCAGATCGCGGAACTCTCCGGCTACGAGTCGAGTTACCGCAACTACGCCGAAGGGCTGTCGTCGGCGCGCGCCCTGCTCGAAGACCTGGCGCACACGCTGCGCGGCTTCGCCGACGGGCTGACGTTCTCGCCCGAGCGGCTCGCCGAGGTCGAGAGCCGGCTCGCCGAGCTCGCGCGGCTCAAACGCAAGTACGGGGGCGGGATCGCGAGCGCGCTCGAACACCTCGCGCGCGCGCGCGAGCGCCTCGCCGGGCTCGAACACTCGGACGAGCGGGCCGAAGAGATCGCGAAAGAGTTGAAAGCGGCGCGCGACGCCTACCTCGAACGCGCGTCGAGGCTGCACCGCGAGCGCGCGAAGGCGGCGAAGGATTTCCGGCGCGGCGTGGAGCGCTCGCTCGGCGAGGTGGCGATGGACGACGCGCGTTTCGAGGCGCGCGTCGAGGCGGCGGCAAGTGTGGCGGGCGACGGTTCGTCGTCAGCCGGGTTCACCTCCACGGGAATCGACCGCGTCGAGTTCTTCTTCTCGGCGAACGCGGGCGAGCCGGTGCGGCCGCTCTCGAAGGTCGCCTCCGGCGGCGAGGCGTCGCGCCTGATGCTCGTCCTGAAGACCATCGCCAGCCCCACGCGCTTCCCGCGCACCATCGTCTTCGATGAGGTGGACGCCGGAATAGGCGGGCGCGTCTCCGAGGCCGTGGGGCTCAAGCTGAAGGCGCTGGCGCGGACGAACCAGGTGCTCTGCGTCACGCACCAGGCGCAGATCGCGCGCTTCGCCGACACGCACCTGCTCGTCAGCAAGACGGCGGCGCGCGGGCGCACCGAGGTCGGGGTCGAGAGGTTGGAGCGCGCCCGCCGCGTCGAAGAGATCGCGCGGATGCTGACGGGGGCCGAGATCACCGACACGGCGCGCCGCCACGCGCGCGAGATGTTGAAGACGGCGTGAGCCGCGGAGTGAATGGCCGGCGGGCGCGCATGCGCGGGATCGTCACGCGCGCGCACCCGCCGCGCAAAGTCTCTTAAACAGAATGTGACGACTCTCTGACGCGACGCCGTCAGATTGTCGCCGGGTCGAAACCTTAAACCAACGAGGGAGAAGCATGAAAAGAATGTTGAAGAGCGCGGCGTTGATACTGATCTTCGCCGGCTCGCTCGCGCACGCGACGCTGGCCCAGACGCCGGAGCCGTCGCCGTCGCCCACGCCGGAGCCGAAGAAGAGTAAGTTCGCCTCGATCGTTCGCGACGTGAAGCTGCGCGAGCGCAACTTCCCGGAGCGTTCCGGCCGCACGGTGATCGGCCTGGGGAGCAAGCACGTGAGCGCGGTCTTCCGCGGGATGCGGCAGGGCGCGGGCCAGGCGCTCGGCGTCGAATTCTCGACCGCCGACGAGATTCCGGGCGTCGAGTTCCGCGCGACGGCGCAGGTCTCAACCAAGCTCTACCGCGTCTTCGAGGTCGAGGCATACGTGCCCCACCTCGGCGACGCCAAGACGCACGCCGACATCTGGTTCAACTACGCGCGCCGCACCGAAGACGACTTCTTCGGCATCGGCCCCCGCGTCAGCCGCGCGCTCGACACGAACTACTCGCTCGAAGAGCGCAGCTTCAACGCCGGCGTCTTCCGCGACTTCACGGAGTCAGCGCAGGCGGGCGTCTACGTGCGACGCCGCAACTCGCGCGCCTTCCGCGGCGAGGACGACGCCGAGACCGCCGTCGATCTCCTCTTCTCCGGCAACCCGGCGGCCGCCCCCGCCTCGCGCTTCCTGCCCGGCCTCGACTCGACCGCCGACATCTTCTCCGCGGGCGCGTACGCGCTCTACGACGGGCGCGACACCTCGCGCGGGCTCACGCGCGGCGCTTACCTCTACGGCCGCATCGCCACGAACGACGGGCTGAGCCGCGCCGCCTTCTCCGACTACGGCTGGTTCGAGACCGAGCTCGATGGCCGCGGCTACATCCCGCTCGGCTCCGACAAGACCTCGGCGGCGCTGCGCGCCTACGCCTGGCTCAAAGACCCGCGCGGCGGCAGCCAGATTCCTTTCTACGACATGGCCTTCCTCGGCGGGCGCACCCTCGTCCGCGGCTACGACAACTACCGCTACGCCGGCAACAACCTGCTCATGTTCTCGGCCGAGCTGAGGCAGACCGTCTGGTCGAAGTCCGAGAAGAGGGGCGTCGACGTGTTCGCCTTCGGCGACACCGGGCAGGTCTGGGGCGACAACCGCTCGCGCACCGACGCGACCGTCATCGGCAACGACAGGTTCGATTCCTCGAACTGGCGCGCGTCCGTCGGCGGCGGCGCGCAGTACCGCATCAGCAGCGCCTTCGCCGTCCGCGCCGAAGTCGGCCACAGCAACGAGGGGAACAAGTTCTACCTCTCGTTCAGTCGCGGCTTCTGAGGGGGGGCGCGAGGTCTCAAAATCAGTGAACGTGGTCTCGAACTCGCGCGCGTGAAAAATCTCCCGGCGCGGGCGGCTACACTCCGTCGGAAAATTTGGGTGGGGGAGGGGACTCGGATGGACGAACAGCGGATGACCGAACTCGCGCGCGCGGCGCTCGTCGAGTCGAAGCGCAACGACTGCGAGGTGACGGGCGCGAAGGCGGACGGGGGCGGCGCGTGGCGCGTCGAGCTGATGGACGTGATGCTCAAGCGCGAGCCCTTCGCGGTGCGCGTCGGGGCCGACGAACAGTCGTCGGACGAGGAGATCAGGGAGGCCATCCGCCGCGCCGTCGCCGAGCACTACAGCGTCGAGAGCTACTGATAACGATGAGGGATGAAGGATGAAGAATGAATGTGAGAGAGCTTGCTCTTATTCATCCCTCATCCCTCATCCTTCCTCCGCGCCCCCTTCTGCGCTCATCGCGTCTTCGCGGTGAGCCTTCCTTCCCTCGACATAAACGCTAACACCGGCGGTCGCCCCAACCAGTCACAGGCTCGCGACCCTTCGCTCCAACTCCCCGGCTATCTTCGTCGGCTCTTCGTCGCCGAACCGCACGGGCTCGCCGAACGTCAGGGTCACCTCGCCGGGCCGCGCGCGTCGCCTCCCCTCGCGCTTCAGCCCGTAAAGGCCGTCCATGCGCACGGGGACGACCGGCACGCCGAGTTCCCTGACGAGCAGACCCGTCCCGGCCATGAACGGGTTCATGCGCCCTTCCCTGGCGCGCGCGCCTTCGGGGAAGACCAGCAGGTTAAATCCTCGATCGACTGACTCGCCCGCGTAGGCGAAGCTGCGGCGGAAGCCGCTCCGCTTCGGCAGCGGGAAGACGTTGAAGAACGTGACGACGAGCGCGTACTGCGCGAGCCCGCGCAGGCGCGTGACGAGCGACGTTCCCGTCGGCGCGTGTCTCCACTCGCGCAGCAGCTCGCCGTCCATCGCGACGGCGAGGCGGCGCGCGCGGCCCGCGGGCAGCGCCGCCAACACGAGGGCCTGATCGGCGCGCGTGACGTGATTCGCGACGAACAGGGCGGGGCCGTCGCCGAGGCGCGCGAGGCGCACGCGCCCCGCGACGCGCATCGGGCACATCAGGCGCACGAGCGGGACGACGACCGCGTAGTGCAGCACGATCCTGATCCACGTCGCCGGGAAGCGTCGCGCCCAGCGCGGGTACGGGTACGGCGCAACCGCTCCGCCGGCGACCCCGCCGCCCGTCGTCGGGGATTCGCCGACCGCGCCCGCGGCGACGCCGCCGGCGTCCGCACTTCCTCGCGCGCCCTGCCCGATCAACTCCCGCACGTCGCCGAGCGTCGTGGCGGCGGTGAAGGCGGCTTCGTCGATCTCGATCTGGTAATGGTCTTCGAGCGCGCCGAGGAGTTCGACGCGGCCGAGCGAGTCGAGTTTGAGATCGGTCGTGAGGTTCGACGAAGGCGAGAGCGTCGCCGCGTCCGCGCAGCCGCCGACGCGCCTCACGATCTCTGCGAGCGCGTCCTCGGCGCGGGCTACGTCCCGGCCGTTCGCGGGCGAGGCGGCGTCGAGGCGCGCCGCGGCGATGGCGGCTACCTCGCGGCGGATGATCTTCTGCGTGGCGGTGCGCGGCAGGTCCGGCTCCGGCCAGACGAGCCAGCGCCGAATCTGCTGGTGGCGCGCGAGCCGTTCGTTGGCGCGGCGGACGACCTCCGCGGCGTCGGCAGCCCGCCCGCCGCGCAGGGCGAGGACGGCGACGGGCTCTTCGCCGCGCGCGAACGCGACGCCGACGACCGCGCTCGCGCGCACCTGCGGCTCCCGGTTCAGCTCCGCTTCGAGGTCTTCCGGGTAGACGTTGAGCCCGGCCGCCGTGACGATCACGTCCTTCTTGCGACCCTTGAAGTAAAGTTGGCCGCCCGCGTCGACCTCCGCCACGTCGCCGGTGCGGAGCCAGCCGCCCGCGTCGCCCGCCGGGCGCAGCGCGCCGCCCTCCCAGTAGCCGGGCGAGACGTTCGCGCCGCGCACCTCGATCTCGCCGCCCTCGCCGATCCTGATCTCCTGACCCGGCAGCGTGCGGCCGATCGAGCCGCGCGCCGACTTGAAAGGGTGGTTGACGCTGACGAGCGACGCGGTCTCCGTCATGCCGTAGCCCTGCACGACGCCGTAGCCGAGCCTGCGCCAGAAGGTCTCCGTCCCCTCTTCGAGCGTCGCGCCGCCGACGACGAAGGCCCAGAACTTCCAGCCGAGCCGCCGGTGAACTCTGCGGAACGTCCACCAGCGGCGCGGCGTGCCCCACGACTTCGCGTCTTCGACCGCGCGGCGAAATTGATCGAGCGCGCCGCGCGCCTCCTGATCGCGCTCGAACTTCTCGCGCAGCGTGTCGAGGAGGCGCGGGACGGCGACGACGACCGAGGCGCGCTCGCGCCTCACCGTCTCGACGATCTCCGCGGGCTTGAGGGACTCCTGGAAGAAGACCTCGCCGCCGACGAGCTGCGGGACGAAGATGCCCATGAACTGTCCGAAGACGTGGCTGAGCGGCACGAGATTCAGGAAGCGCAGCGGGTGAAAAAGCCTCTCCCACTTCAGATACTTTCTGATCTCGCGCTCGATCGGCGCGAGGTTCGCCAGCAGGTTGCCGTGCGTGAGGACGACGCCCTTCGGCTCGGCGGTCGTGCCCGAAGTGTAGATGATCTCGACGATGTCGTCTGCGCCGACGCCGACCGCGTCGTAGCTCGTCGCCGCGTGGCGCGCGACCGTCTCACAGAGTCGGGACAGCTCGACGCCCGGCAGTGCGGGCGAGAGTCTCTCCGCCCCCGAGGCCCCGTGGAAGATGAGCTTCGCGCCGACCTGGGCCTGGACGCGCGAGACGAAGTCGGGCGCGCCGGCCGCGTCGAGGGGGACGACGATTGCGCCGCGCAGCGCGCAGCCGTAGAAGGCGGCGACCCATTCCGGGCTGTTCTCCGCCCAGACGAGCACGCGGTCGCCCTTGCCCACCCCGCGCGACTCCAGCTCGCGGGCGGTCTGGAAGGCGACGGCGGCGAGCCGCGCGTACGTCCAGCGCACGACGCGCAGGCCCCGCCGGTGCGCGAGGGCGGGCTCCGCGCCGCGCGCGGCGCAGTCGGCGAGAAAGCTGAGGATGCTGGTGCGTGCCGTCATGGTCTTCTGCGCGCAATGGCTCGCGGATGATTTTGTCCAGCGCGCGCGGGTTTCGGCAAACGCCTGTGACGCTTTTGTAAGTGTGCGCGAGCGCGTGCGGCGCGTCGGGGTTGACTTGCGGCCGAGGTTGGAATAAAAAAGTCGGGCTGACCCGTGTCCGTAGTTGTCGAACTCTCCCAGTCTGCGTTCCGTCTTGTTCTCCCGCCGCCGCCCGCGCCCGCCCGGCCTCCGCCGGACGCACGGCGGCGACGCGTCGAACGTCTCCGTTCCCCCTTCCGAACTTCCGCCGCGAGTTCAGGGGAGCGGTCCAGATGATCACGCAAGAGGACTTCGACAAGTTCGTCCGCAGCTACAACACCGACTACTTCTACCTGCTGACGCGAGCCGGCACGGGCAGTTACGACTGCCTGATCACGTCGTTCTCCGTCCTCAAAGACCTCTACGACGTGATCAGCAAGCTGCACGACACCACGCACCTCGAATTCCGCATCGTGCCCTACCCGCTGACCTTCCGCGGCAGTGACGCGCTGCTCGGCGGGATGGGCTTCAGGGAAGAGCAGGTGCGGCTCATCTACGGCTTCCTCGAACACGTCAGGCAGACGCAGGGCAAAGAGTTCGAGCAGTGTCTGGAGGACGGCATCCCCAACAGGTGCGCCGTCGCGGGCTACGAGCATGGCTCAACCTGACATCGCCAACCTCATCGAGCGCAGCGCCAGCGAGCTGGTGCGGCTCTGGGTTGACGCGGTGCGGGCTGACGCGGGGATCACTTCCGACGGCGATCTCACGGAGGGGGGGCTCGTCGATCACGTCCCCGCCATGATCGAAGAGATTTGCGAGCTGCTGCGCACGGGCGCGCGCCCCGGGTCGGCGAACACGCGCGAGTCGAGAGTCCACGCCTACACGCGCTTCCGGCAGGGCTACCGCGCGCGCGACCTCATCCGCGAGTCGTCGCACCTGCGCCTCATACTGCACGAGCACGTCAACGACAAGCTCCGCTCCCGTGCGGCGGACGAGCGCCGCGGCGCGTACCACGAGGCGGCGCGCGCCATCAACCTCTACATCGACGAAGAGATGCGTTACGCCGTCTCGATCTACACGGAAGAGTTGAACCCCGCCTGAAACTTAAGAGTGCCTGACGGAACTTCGGCGGCGGTTGTGATGATGTAGGGGCAGGGCTCGTCCCTGCCCGCGTGTCGCTAACGGAAGACGGGCAGGGACGAGCCCTGCCCCTACGATTATTCCGGTCTTATATTAGAGGCTCTAAACTCTCGCACACGCCGCGCGCAGTCACGTCAGAACTTCTCGCCGGTCAGTTCGTAAACAACTTGCGATCACGAGTGGGAGTTTTCGTTGTGGACGACTCTGTGGACAACCTTACCGAATCCGAAGCCGTCGCCGCGGAGAGAGAGCGCGCGGGCGGCGGCGCGTGGGCGACCTTGCGGCAGGCGGTCGCGGGCTCGCCGCAGGACTACACGCAGGGCAGCATCGGGCGCGCCATCTTCCTGCTCGCCGTGCCGATGGTGCTGGAGATGCTGATGGAGTCGCTCTTCGGCGTCGTCAACGCCTTCTGGGTCTCGCGTTTGGGTCAGGACGCGCTCGCGACCGTCGGGCTGACCGAGTCGATGCTGACGGTCGTCTTCTCGATCTGCATCGGCTTGAGCATGGGCACGACGGCGACGGTCGCGCGCCGCGTCGGCGAGAAGCGGCTGGAGGCGGCGGGCGAGGCGGCGGCGCAGTCGATCATCCTCGGCGTCATCGTCTCGGTCGTGATCGGCGCGGTCGGCTTCGCCTACGCGCCGCAACTGCTGCGGGCGATGGGCGCGTCGGAGTCGGTCGTCGCGACGGGCGCGGGCTACCCGCGGATCATCTACGGCTCGAACGTGGTGATCATGCTGCTCTTCCTCAACAACGCGATCTTTCGCGGATCGGGCGACGCCTCGCTCGCGATGCGCGCGCTGTGGCTGGGGAATCTGATCAACCTCGTCCTCGACCCGTGCTTCATCTTCGGCCTCGCGTTCTTCCCGAAGCTGGGCGTGACGGGCTCGGCCGTGGCGACGACCATCGGGCGCGGCGTGGCCGTCCTCTTCCAGCTCTGGGTGATGACGCGGGGTAACTCGCGCGTCCCCGTGCGCCTCAGACAGTTCCGGCCCAACTTCGAGTTGATGTGGCGGCTGGTGCGCATCTCGACGGGGGGGATGCTCCAATTCCTGATCGCGACGGCGAGTTGGATCGCGATTGTCCGAATCGTCTCGGCGTTCGGGAGCGCGGCGGTGGCGGGCTACACGGTGGCGGTGCGCATCATCGTCGTCGCCATCTTGCCCTCTTGGGGGATGTCGAACGCGGCGGCGACGCTTGTGGGTCAGAACCTGGGGGCGGGCAAGCCGGAGCGCGCGGAGAAGTCAGTCTGGAAGACGGGCTTCGTCAACATGCTCTTCCTCGCGGGCGTGACGCTCGTCTTCCTCTTCTTCGCCGAGCGGCTGGTCGGCCTCTTCACGACCGATCCCATGATCCTGCCCTACGGCGTGGACTGCCTGCGCTTCATCTCATACGGCTACGTCTTCTACGCGTGGGGCATGGTCGTCTCGCAGTCGTTCAACGGCGCGGGCGACACCTACACGCCGACGCTTCTGAACCTCTTCTGCTTCTGGCTCTTCCAGATCCCGCTCGCCTACTTTCTGGCGCGGCACACCGCGCTCGGCGTGCGCGGCGTCTACCTCGCGCTCATGCTCTCGGAGTCGCTGCTCGCGGTGTTGAGCGTCGCGGTCTTCCGCATGGGGCGTTGGAAGACCAAGAAGGTTTAGAGCGCCTGACAAGACCTACGGCCTTGACGGAGCTATGTAGGGGCAGGGCTCGTCCCCGCCCGTCCGCTCAGTAACGCAAGTAAGCGGGCAGGGACGAGCCCTGCCCCTACAGTTTTGTCGGACGTTCTTAGCAGCACCTCGCGCCTTTTCACTCATTCGACCTTGACGCCCTTCCAGAAGGCGACGCGCCCCTCGATCTCGCGCGCGGCCGCCTTCGGCTGCGGGTAGTACCACGCCGCGTCCTTGTTCACCTCGCCGCCCGCCACGACGTCGTAGTAGCTCGCCTCGCCCTTCCAGGGGCAGGTCGTGTGCGTGTCGCTCGGCCGAAAGTGTTCGCGGCGAAGAGAGCCCGCCGGGAAATAGTGGTTGCCCTCGACGACGACCGTCTCGTCGCTCTCCGCCAGCACCGTGTCACGCCAGACTGCGCGCATCTTCTCTCTCCTCAATCTCCAGACCCGTGCCGTCGGCACTCGTCCGGGGTCACCGGATACAGCCCGGCGTCAGGGGCTCGTCGTCGCAGCTCGGTTTCGGGTCGACCCCGTTGTGAGCGAGGACGATCGCCAGCCCGACTATCGCCACCACGATCACGACCGCCAGAACCACCTCCTTGTTGGAAAACCCTGACTTCACCTTCGAGGTGGATTGCACGCGCAGCCTCTCCTTCTCAAGCCGCGCCATGCCCTCCGCCGACACGGTGTCGGCCCCGGCCTTCGCGATCTCCGCGGCGAAGCGCGCCTTCAGATCGCGCTTCGGTCTTGCCGCCCCGGCGTCAGAGGCTTGTTCCCCGCGGGCGGGTTGGCCCAACGTCTGGGCGAGTGCTTTAGACGGCGCGACGGTCAACAACAGGGCCGCGCAAATTAACGAAGAGATGACCGCTTTCATTTTCATGATCTTCACCCGTGCCTGATTTCGTGCGGCTCTGACCATCAGTAATCCGCCGCGAACTCCGTGAACATATACTTCCCGTCCACGTTGCCGAAATAAAATATTAGCTTCGCGCAAAAGACCTCGTGAACGTCCCCCTCCTTTAAGACTTTAGCCGTGGGGAAGCACTTCCTCACCTTCAGGTCGAACAGTTGGGGGTAGATTTTGATGAACTCCGCCCGCGTCCGCTCTTTGCTGTCGAACAGGAACGGGAGCTTCGTCATCGAGGCGACCGCCTCCTTGTCGTTCGCCGCGACGGCGGCTTTGAACTTCGACCAGAACGGCTGGAAGCTCGGATCAGGGGCGGCGGTCTGCGCCGCGTCGTTGAGTGGAACCAGCAGCAACAGAATTAGGGAGAGCATGAGTTGTTTCATTCGGAGTGCTCCTGTTCTGAAATTCTCTTCGTCCGCGCGTCTTCACTTGCGCCCTCAACGTCCCAGCGCGTAAGCCTTCGCCAGCTCGTAGAGAAACTCCTGCGCCTCGTAGAGCGACTTGATGCTGACCCGCTCGTCGCGGCCGTGGGCGCGGTTGTCCTCGATGTCTGAGAAGACGCCGGAGACGCCGTAGACGGGGATGCCGATCTGGCGGAAGTAGAGGCTGTCGGTGGCGCCCGTGCCCATCAGGGGCACGACCGGCGTGCCGCGCCACATCCGCTCCGTGACGCGCTCGATGGGCTGCATCACCTGGGGCGAGAGGGGCGACGGCGGGCTCGCCTTGAACTCACCCTCGGGCGTGATCTTCACCCCGGCGTCCGCGACCGCGCGCGTGAGCGCCGCCTGCACCTGTGCGGCCGTTTCCTGCGGGAGTATGCGGCAGTTGACGAGCGCGCGCGCGACCTGCGGCAGCGCGTTGTCGGCGTGGCCGCCTTCGAGCCGGGTGGCGACGCAGGTCGTGCGCATGAGCGCGTTGTAGTAGGGCGTCTCGGAAAGGCTCTTGACCGCCGCCGGGTCGGGCGGGTTGGCGGCGACCGCCTTCATGTCGGAGGCCAACTGCCCCGTCTCGATCTTCGACATCCGCTCGAAGTAGGCGCGCGTCACCTCGTTCAAATTCAGCGGGAACTCGTGCGAGGCGATGCGCGTGAGGGCGGCGGCGAGCTGGTAGATGGCGTTGTCCCGGCGCGGCTGCGACGAGTGGCCGCCGCGGTTCGTCGTCTCCAGTCGGAAACTCTGAAAGACCTTCTCGCTCGCCTGCACGCCGTTCAGGAGGCGCTGGCCCTTCTTCAACTGGCCGCTCCCGCCCTCGTTGATGCCGAACTCGGCGTCGACGAGCGCGCGGTGGTTCTTGATCAGGAAGTCCACGCCGTTGAAGTCGCCGCCCTCCTCGTCCACCGTCAGGGCGACGATGATGTCGCGCTCCGGCTTCAAATTCTCCCGCCTCATGCGGATCAGGTTGGCGACGAAGATGGCGGCCATCGCCTTGTCGTCGCCCGTGCCGCGCCCGTAGAGGTAGCCGTCCTGTTCGGTGAGCTTGAAGGGATCGGTCGACCAGTCCTCGCGGCGCGCCTCGACCACGTCGATGTGCGCGAGCAGGAGCAGAGGCCTGCGCGCGCCCGTCCCGCGCAGCCGCGCGACGAGGTTGCCCTTCTTCGCGTTGCCCGCGGGGACGAGAACCTTCACGTCGTCGGCTGGAAAGCCCGCGTCGCGCAGCCGCGCCGCCATCGCCTCGGCGGCGCGCGTGCAGTCGCCCGCAGAATCGGTCGTGTTGATCTCGACCAACTCTTTGTAGATGTCTCGGAGCAGCGTCCGGTGCGGCTCGTCCGCCGCCTGCCGCGCGACGAGCGTGAGCGCGGGGGCGGCGAACACTGTGAGAAGTGCTGCGGCGACGCCTGTGCGCGCGAAAATTTTGAGCGAGGCTGTAGGGCGCATCAGTTTTTGTCCTCGGTCGCGGGCGGCGTCGCCGCCGGCTCGCCCTCCTTCGGCGGCTCGACGGGCTTGCCGGGTATGAGCTGCGGGGCGTTGAAGCGTTTGAGCGTCTCGTTCATCTGCGGGACGGTCTGCGAGATGAAGCGGTTGACCTCGTCCATCTTCTGGCGGAACTCCGTCTGAATCTCGCCGAAGTAGACCTGCTGCGCCGGCGTGGGCGCGGCGTTCACGCCGTCGATGGTGAAGAAGAGTCCGCCGATGCGATCGGCGAGCTGCGTGCGGCCGTTGAAGCCGAAGCCGCCTTCGGGCCGCGTGATCCGGTCGGTCAGCTCCGTCACCTGCTTCTTGTAAGCGGTGATCTTTTCCGTGAACTCCTTCGGCAGATCAGGGACGCGATCCTTCTCCGTCTTCTCGATGAATTCGAGCTGCGCCTTCAGGCTGTCGAGCGCGCGCAGGGCCGTGTTCGTCGCCGACTGCATGTCGCGCAGTCGCAGCGACATCTCCTGCGACTTCACGAGGTCGGCGGCCGACGCGTTGACGGTCGGGTCGAGCCGCACCTCGACCGTCCTCTGCAACGTCTTGTCGCCGAGCGTGAGCTTGACGGTGTAGGCGCCGGGGACGACCGCGGGGCCGCGCGGCCCGCCGACGAAGTTAGCCTCCTCGTCGTTGGGCGGTCGGCGCACCTGCGAGCCGCCGAAGCGCAAGTCCCACACGGCGCGGTTCAGGCCCTGCTCTTTCGGCGGGCGCTGGATGTCGGAGATGAGTTTCCCCTTCGCGTCGAAGACCTGCATCTTGAAGGTCGCCTTGTCGTCGGGCTTCGACTTCAGGTAGTAGGTGATGAGCGCGCCGTAGGGCGGGTTCTGCCCGGCGTAGGGTTTATCGCCGACGCCGTAGCGCGTCATCATCCTGGAGAAGCGCAGCGCCGGGCGCACGTCGAAGAGGTGAACGTCCTCGCCTCTCATCTGCGGCGTCATCTGCTGGATGGGCGCGGCGTCGTCGAAGATGAGGATGCTGCGGCCGTGCGTGGCGATGATGATGTCGTTGTCGCGCGGGTGGATTTTGATGTCGTGGACGGCGACCGTGGGCAGATTCTTCAAACGCAGCGAGACCCAGTCGCGCCCTCCCGTGTACGAGGCGAAGATGCCCAGCTCCGTCCCCGCGTAGATCAGGTTAGGATTCTTCGGGTCTTCGCGCACCACGTGGACGTAAGCCTTGTCGGGCAGATCGCCGCTGATGTTGCGCCACGTGCGCCCGCCGTCGGTCGACTTGTAGACGTAGGGCCGGAAGTCGTCGAGCATGTGACGGTCGAACGACGCGTAGACGACCTCTGCATTCGAGGCCGAAGGCTCGACGTGCGAGACAGGCGAGAAGGGTTTGAGATCGGGAACATTCTTCGTCAAATTCGTCCACGACTTGCCGCCGTCGGTCGTACGCTGGATGTTGCCGTCGTCGGTCCCGACCCAGATCGTGCCGGCTTTCAGAGGCGACTCGGCGACGCTGATGATCGTCGTGTGATACTCCGCGCCCGTGTTCTCGAAGGCGACGGGGCCGCCCGCCTCCTTCTGCTTCTCCTTGTCGTTCGTCGTCAGATCGGGACTGATCGGCGTCCAAGACTTGCCGAAGTCTGTCGTGCGGAACAGGACGTTGCCGCCGAGGTAGACCGTGTTCTTGTCGTGGGGCGAGGGGACGAGCGGGGAGTTCCAGTTGAAGCGGTAGGCGGCTTCGGAGGCCGGCCCGCCCTCGTTCGCGCGCTCCGACGGGACGATGAGCTGCTGCTCGCGGTTGCGCATGTCGGTGCGGACGACGTTGCCGCCCTGCGACTCGGAGAGGTAGAGATCGGGATCGTCCGGGTGGTTGAGCATCCAGAAGCCATCGCCGAAGGAGACCATGCGCCAGTCGTCGTTCTGGATGCCGGCGGGCTCGCGGTTCTGGCTCGGCCCCGTCCACGATCCGTTGTCCTGTAGTCCCCCCATCACGTTGTAGAAGGGCGCGCGGTTGTCCGCGTGCACCTGGTAGAACTGCCCCAGCGGCATGTTGTTGATGTTCTCCCAGGTGTCGCCCGCGTCCTGCGAGACGGCGACGCCCCCGTCCTCGCCCACCCACACGCGGCGCGGGTCTTTCGGGTCCATCCAGAAGGCGTGGTAATCGACGTGCGTGCGCCCCGTGATGGTGCGGAACGTGCGACCGCCGTCGATGGAGACGTAGAGGTTCGAGGCGACGGCGTAGACGTGGTTCTCGTTGGTGGGATCGACGCGGACGTGCGTGTAGTAGAAGCCGCGCGAGACGATGCCGGCCTGATCGGACATGCGACGCCACGTCTCGCCCTTGTCGTCCGAGCGGTAGAGTTTGCCCTCCTTCGCCTCCGTGATCGCGTAGACGACGTTCGGGTTCGAGTGCGAGACCGCGACGCCGATGCGGCCGATGGTCTTGGGCAACCCGCCCTCCAGCTTCTTCCAGGTGCGCCCGCCGTCAGTCGATCTGAATAAGCCGCCCTTGTCGTCGCCGCTGCGGTGCGTCCAGGGCTTGCGCTCGAAGAACCACATCGCGGCGTAGACGATGTTCGGGTTAGCGGGGTCGATGTCCATGTCGGCGACGCCGTGCTGGGCGTCGATGTAGAGCGTCTTCTGCCACGTCCTGCCGCCGTCGGTCGTCATGAAAACGCCGCGCTCCGCGTTCGGCCCGAAGGCGTGGCCGAGCGCGCCGACGTAGACCGTGTTCGGGTCGCGCGGGCTCACGAGGATCTTCGAGATGCGCTCGGAGTCGCGCAGCCCCACGTGCTGCCAGTTCTTCCCGCCGTCGGTCGACTTGTAGACGCCGTCGCCGAACGAGATCGAGTTGCGCACGGCGGATTCGCCCGTGCCGACCCACACCACTTCGGGGTTGCCGGGCTCCAGCGCGATGTCGCCGACCGAGATCGTCGTTTGCTGATCGAAGATGGGCCGCCACGTGACGCCCGCGTTCGTCGTCTTGAAGATGCCGCCCGAAGCCGTGCCCACGTAGACGACGTTCGGGTTGCCGGCGACGCCCTCCACGTCGGCGACGCGCCCGCCCATGTTCGCGGGGCCGATGCTGCGCCATTCGAGGCTCGCGAACGCCTTCTCCTCTTCCGTCACTTTCCGCTGCGGCGACGCCTGCGGCGACGGAGTCGGCGAGGCCGACGGCGACAACTCCTGCGCGCCGGCGGACGGGCGCGAAGCGGTGGCGGCGAGGACGAGCAGCAAGGTGCGCGCCGACGCCCGGAGCAACTTGTGGGACATGGACACTCCTGAAAAGATTTGGACTCGAACGAAAACTCGGCTGGTACGCGCAGGATAAACCAACACGCGCGCCCGCGTCTATACGGGCACGCCTCGCGCGAAGTTGCGCCGGGGGCGCACGGGATCGGACCCGCCGCGTTTGACAAGCCGCGCCGCCAAACCACATAACAGCCTGCGTGAGACGGACCCACAAAGCCCCGCCGCGACGCCGCAGACTCTTCTTCGCCTTCGCAATCCTGTTTCTCGCCGCGCTCGCCTGCGCCGCGTCACTCTTCGCCTACCTCCGCTGGCGCGGGCGGCCCATCCCGACCGTCGCGGGCTGGCGCGCGCGCGTCACGACGCTCGCCGGCGACGGCGCGCCCGGCACGAGCGACGACGCTCACGCCGCGCGGTCTCGTTTTAGCGATCCCTTCGGCGTCGCCGTTGATCGAGAGGGTAACGTTTTAGTCGCCGACGCGGGCGCGGGTAACCGGATCAGAAAAGTTACGGCGCAGGGCTCCGTGACCACGCTCGCCGGCGGCGCGGAAGGCTACGCGGACGGTGCGGGCTCGTCCGCCTCCCTCTCGACGCCTTCGGGCCTGGCGGTTGATGCGGCCGGGAATGTCTACGTCGCCGACACGGGCAACAACCGGATCAGGAAGCTCACCCCCGACGGCGCTATTTCGACCGTCGCGGGCAGCGGCGCGGCGGGCTTTCGCGACGGCAAGGCCCAAGACGCGCAGTTCGACGCGCCGCTCGGCGTCGCGACCGACGCGCAAGGGAACGTTTACGTCGCCGACACC
The DNA here is from genome assembly GCA_035537435.1 of Pyrinomonadaceae bacterium. Lineage (GTDB taxonomy): Bacteria > Acidobacteriota > Blastocatellia > Pyrinomonadales > Pyrinomonadaceae > JAIVGV01. Next base: position 28,485 of record DATLMC010000133.1, read on the forward strand.
TACAACGACCGCGTCCGCGTCGTCTCGCCCGCGGGCGAGGTGAGCACGCTCGCGGGCGCGGGCGCGCCGGGCTACGCGGACGGCGACGCCGCGGGCGCGCGCTTCGACACGCCCTGCGGCGTCGCCGTCATGGCTAACGGCGTCGTCGTCGTCGCCGACACGGGCAACGACCGGCTCCGCCGCGTGACGCCCGCCGGTCAGGTCACGACGATTAATTTAAGGTCGCCGGAGCAGACCCCCTTCGAGCTGTCGTCGCCCGTGGGGCTCGCGGCGACGCACGACAACTACCTCTACGTGACCGAGCAGGATCGCGGGCGCGTCTGGCAGATCGCGCCCGACGACACGGCGCGGCTCGTCGCCGGGTCGGGCTCCGGCTTCGCCGACGGCGACGGGCAGTCGGCGCGCTTCAACCAGCCCGCGGGGCTGGCGGTGGATCGCGCGGGCGCGCTCTACGTCGCGGACGCGGCGAACTACCTCGTGAGGAAGATCGCCCCCGCCGATCAGTCGTCGACGGTAAGCGTCGCCGCGGCGGGCGCGAACGCGAACGGCCCGACGGGCACGACGGCGACGCGCGGCCCGACACAGGCGGAAGCGACGGACGCGCCGACGCTCCCGCGCCTCGACGCGGAGACGCTCGGCATCACGCGGCTGCCCTTCCCGCTCGATCCGCAGTACGAGTGGCACGAGGTCGCGGCGACGATGGGGGAGGTGCGCGGCAGCTTCGACTCGGCCGACTCTCGCGATCACCTCCACAGCGGCATCGACATCTTCGGCAGCCACGGCGCGACCGTCCGCGCCATCTACGACGAGAAGGTCGCGAGCCCCCAGGCGAACTGGGGGTTCGGCTCTCTGAACGAGGGCCTGCGCGTCGGCGCGTTCGCCTACATCCACCAGCGTGTGGGTCGCGCGCCGGACGACAAGCTGTTCGACGACCCGCGCTTCGTGCCCGTCAACGACGAACGCGGCAAGCTCGCGCGCGTGCGCGTCCGGCGCGGCACGCGCTTCCGCGCGGGCGACGCGCTGGGCACCGTGAACCGGATGTACCACGTCCACCTCAACTTCGGCCCGCCCGGCAACGAGATCAACCCGCTCACGCTCCCGCTCGCAAACTTTTCGGATCGCGTCCCGCCGACCATCGCGCGTGAAGGGATCATGATCCTCGACGCGGCGGGAAACACTCTGAAAGAGAAGCGGGCGGGACGACTCGTCGTGCGCGGCGCGGTGCGCGTCGTCGTCGACGCCTTCGATCAGGTTGACGGCAACGCCGCGCGACGACGCCTCGGGCTCTACCGGCTCGGCTTCCAACTGCTGCGCGCGGACGGCGCCCCGGCGCCCGGCTTCGAGGAGCCGCGCGCGCAGATCGAATTCGACCGCCTGCCGCCTGGCCGCGACGCCGTCAAGATCGCCTACGCCGACAAGAGCGGCATCACCGTCTACGGCAGCGACGCGACCCACTTCTTCTACGAGCTGACGAACGCCGTGAGGCGCGGCAGCGCGTTCGCGCGCGCGTGGGACTCCGCCGAGCTGCCCGCGGGTGACTACACGCTGCGCGTGTTCGCGGCGGACTTTGCCGGCAACGTCGCCACGGCCAACCGCGATCTCGCGATCACGGTTGAGCGTTAAGAGTGTCTAACAAAACTCAACGGGCGTGGATAATTGTGTAGGGGCAGGGCTCGTCCCTGCCCGCCCGGTCGCGTAAGACACGGGCCGGGACGAGCCCGGCACCTACAGCGAAAGACTGCCCCTCCAGTCATTACAATTTTGTTAGTGGCTCCGTGTGAAAATTTATCAGCGTCACGGGTGTTCCTGCATTATCCTTGCAGTCGTTAACGAGGCGGTCACTACGGGAGAAAGGTTAACGTCGCAACGTCGCGCCCCCGGCGCGTGAATCATCGCGACTCGAATATGAAACTCCAAACGCGCACGCGCCCGTCGCCCCTCTTCAAGCTCGCGCTCGCCGCCGCCGTCTTCGTCGCCGCCTGCGGCGCGCGCGCGCCGGAGTCTGCCGCCCCGCCCCCGCCGCCCGTCACGCCGCTGCCCGCCGCGGAGCTGCTGCGCCGCGCCGACGAGGCTTACGCCGCGCGCGAGAATCCGGACGCGGTGCGCGAGGGGCTGAAGACCCTGCGACGTATCAGCGCGGTAGAGCGCGACGACTACGAGGCGGCGTGGCGCGCCTCGCGCCTCAACTACACGCTCGGCGACAAGTGGGGGGACGCCGCCGAGCGCGAGCAGGCGTTCCTCGACGGCGTCGCCGCGGGCGAGACGGCGACGAAGGTTCAGCCGCAGCGCCCGGAAGGCCACTTCTGGCTCGGCGCGAACCTCGGCGGCTACGCGAAGCTCAAGGGCGTGCTCTACGGCATCACCTCCGCCGAGAGGATGCGCAAGGAGATGGAGGCCGTCTTGCAACTGGACGAGAGCTTTCAGGGCGGCAGCGCCTTCCTCGCCCTCGGGCAGCTCGACGTTGAACTCCCGAAGATGCTCGGCGGCGATCCCGAACGCGCGGTCGCCACCCTGGAGAAGGGCATGCGCTACGGCTCTAACAACGCGCTCATGCACCTGAGACTGGCGGAGGCTTACCTCGCCCTCCGGCGCAAAGACGAGGCGCGCCGCGAGGTGAACTACATCCTCAACTCGAAGCCCAACCCCGATTACCTGCCCGAACACAAAGAGGCCGTGAAGCGCGCGCAAGAGCTGCTGCAAAAGTTCCTGAGCTGAATCTATTTTTGACCTGGCGCGAGTCTCAAATGAGTGAAGTACGCGCGTGATACTTGTAGGGGCGGGGACAAGTCCTCCTGACGGGGGGGAATGGCAATCCGGGGGGCGGGAGTGGCAATCCGAGGGGCGGGAATTGTTGACTCATTACAGGGAGCGCGAAGTTAATCACGCGGCGGGCGGGGACGAGCCCTGCCCCTACAAGTATCAGGTATCAGTCGCACTCAACCGCAAACCGCTATCATTGATCGACTCAAAGCCTTGAGCCTTCCGAACGACCGAGTGATGCCGCGACAGAGCGCGAATGAGGGCGACGCCCCCGAAGGCGGGCGCGTCTTGGGCGGCGCGCGGTGGCGCGCCCTCGTGCTGCTCGCCGTCGCGGAACTATGCGGGATGTCGCTGTGGTTCAGCGCGTCGGCGGTCGTGCCCGCGCTCGTCTCGGAGTGGCGTCTGACGGGCGCGGGCGCGAGCTGGCTCACGCTCGCCGTGCAGCTCGGCTTCGTCGCGGGCACGTTAATGTCCGCGCTCCTCAACCTGCCCGACGTGCTGCGCGCGCGCCGCCTGTTCGCCGTCTCCGCTTTCGCCGCCGCGCTCGCCAACGCGGCGTTCGCGCTCTTCGCGGGCGGGCTCGCGTCGGCCGTCGCGCTGAGATTTCTGACGGGGCTATTCCTCGCCGGGGTCTACCCGCCGGGGATGAAGATCATGGCGACGTGGTTTCGGCGCGGGCGCGGGATGGCGCTCGGCGTGCTCGTCGGCGCGCTCACGCTCGGCAAGGCCTCGCCCTACCTCGTCAACGCGGTGGGTAGCCGCGACTGGCGCGTCAACCTGCTCGGCCTCTCGGCGCTCGCCGTCGTCGGGGGGCTCGTCGTCCTGCTCTTCGTCGCCGACGGCCCCTTCGCTCTGCCGCCCGCCGCGTTCGACTTCGGGCAGGTGCGCCACATCTTCCGCAACCGCGGCGTGCGGCTCGCGAACTTCGGCTACTTCGGACACATGTGGGAACTCTACGCGATGTGGACGTGGACGCCGGCTCTGCTGCGCGCGAGCTTCGCGGCGCGCGGGGCGGAGCCGTCGCTCGCGGAGACCGGGTCTTTCCTCGTCATCGGCGCGGGCGCGATCGGCTGCGTCGCCGCCGGGCTCATGGCCGACCGCGTCGGTCGCACGCTCGTCACGTCCTGGGCGATGGCCCTGAGCGGCGCGTGCTGTCTGTTCGTCGGGCTGCTCTTCGAGGCGAGCCCCGCCGTCCTGCTCGTGCTGATGTGCGTCTGGGGGGCGACGGTCGTGGCGGACTCGGCGCAGTTCTCAAGCTGCGTGACGGAGCTGGGCGACCCGCAATACCTCGGCACGGCGCTCACCATCCAGACCTGCCTCGGCTTCCTGCTGACGCTCGGCTCGATCCACCTCATCCCCGTCCTCGTCGCCCACGTCGGCTGGCGCTACGCCTTCGCCGCGCTCGCGCCCGGTCCCGCCTTCGGCATCTACTCCATGCTCAAACTGCGCCGGCTGCCCGAAGCGACGAAGATCGCGCACGGAAGGAAATGAGCGTGAACCGTGAACCGTGACGGGTGACAAGTAAGTCAAGTGAGTGATGGGTGATGGGTGATGAGTGACGAGTAAGAATGCCCTCGTCTTTTACTCGTCACCCGTCACGGTTCACGGTTCACGGCTTTACTACCAACGGTGGTAGGCCGGGTGTCCCGGCTTGACGGCGACGAACGTGCCGCGGCAGGTGGCGGTGACTTTGCCCTTCGCCGTGAGAGTCGCTTCGACGACGGCGCGGTCGTCCGTGGATTCGACGACGCGGGCGGAGAGCGTGACGGGCGCGTCGGTCGGCGTGGGGCGCAGCAGCTTGACGTGGAAGTCGGCGGTGACGGTGCAGGGCGGCGAGTCGGCCTCCGCGCGCTTCATCAGGTGGTAGGCCGCCGTCCAGTTCGAGTGGCAGTCGAGGAGCGCGCCGATGATGCCGCCGTTGAGCATCCCCGGATAAGCCTCGTGGTGCTGCTCCGGCTGCCACTCGCAGACGACCTCTTCGCCGCGCGGGATGCTGCGGATGCGCAGGCCCCTCTCGTTCGCTGGCCCGCAGCCGAAGCAGGCCATGTTCGGGGCGTAACGCTCTTGTAAGCTCTGCTCTGTCATCTCGCTCACCGCCGGTTGAAAAAGAGTCTGCCGCCGCCGTCTCGAACGTTTAACGGTTCGAGACGGCGGCGGCAGGTGATGTTAGCAGCTTACTGTGTCGCTAACTACCTCGCGGTAGCGCTCACAGTGTTTGAGTAGCCGGACGCGCCGGACGCGTTGACGGCTCTGACGCGGTAGAACACGGTCGTCCTTCGCGGGGCGGTCGTGTCCGCAAAGGTTCTCACGTTAGCGCCGACCGTCGCGATGCGGGTGAAGCCGGTCGTCGCCGAGGTGGAACGCTCGACCTCGAAGCCGGTCTCGTTGGTCGAGTTATCCGCCCACGAGAGGTTGACTCTACCGTTCACGTTTGTGGGGACGGTCGCCGTCAGGGCCGAAGGCGCGGCCGGTGTGGCCCCTGCCGCGGTGATGTTGATGGTCAGCGAGCCGGACAACGGGCCGACGTTGCCGACCGCGTCGGTGGCGCGCGCCGTCACGGTGTGTGTGCCGGTCGCGAGCGCGCTCGACGTGATGGTGTAGGAGCCGGTGCTGGTCGCAGTCGCGCTCCCTCTCTCAACACCGTCGACGAAGAGCCTCACGAGCGAGCCCGCCTCGGCGGTTCCCGTGAAGGTCGGCGTCGTCACGGTCGTGACGTTGTCGGTGCTGGAGACGCCGTTATCACTGGCGGCCGTCATGTCAGGGATGGACGGCGCCGGGGGCGGCACGTTATCGATGACAAACGTCCGGGTGACGATGGGCGACAGGTTGCCCGCCAGATCGCGCGCCTGGAACTTCAGCGTCGTGTTCTGGGTGAGCGTGAGCGGCGAAGCGTAGCGCAGGCGGCTCGCATTCGCCGGGTTGCTCGGATCGCTGCCGTCGGCGGTGAAGAAGATCGTCGCCGGCTCGGAGGCGATCAGAGAGACGACCACGCCCGCAGGCCCGAACGTCCCGCCCGCCGGGTTGGAGTTAACCGTCGGCGCGACGGCGTCGAGCGTGTAGCTCTCCGTCATGGTCGGCGACGTAACAGTGGCCCCGGTCGTGGCGTCGGTGATGACCGCCACGAACTTCACGATCGATCTGGAGTTCCCCGCCGCCGGCAGAGCAATGGGTCCCGTGTACTGTATGCGCGCCGTGTTGGCGGCGTCAGCCGGGTTGCTCGGATCGAGGGGGGCGCTCCCGTCCGTGGTCGAAGTCATCGTGTAGTAAACGACCGCCGTCGTGTCGGACGCGGCGAGCGTCACGGCGCGACCCGCGGGGTACGCGCCGCCATACGGGCTGGCGACGACGTTCAAGCTCGACAGCTTGCCCGCGACGGTGAAGAGGTCTGTCTCGGCGACGACCTCGATCACCGCTCTGGTGACGGGGTCGAGCCGCTCGACGCGGAAGAAGTTCTGGTTGAGCGGGCTGCCCTTGACCTTGTGCCCGACGGTCGGGTCGCCGACGTAGCCGGCCGGCGGCGCGGCGTCCCCCGCGGGAATCAGCGTCGGGTCAACGCCGTAAGTGTCCCACGTCAGGAAAGGCCCGACGCGGCTGTTGAGGATCCCGTTCGGGAAGCTCGTGGTGCCGATGTCTTCGGTGAAGTTGATCCCACCGTCGCCACCGCTCACGTTGTCGAACTCGTCCGTGCCGTAGGGGTGCGTGACCTTGTAGCTCCCGCCCTGGACGAGGTTGTCGATGCGGATGCGGACGCGGCCGAAAGCCATCTGATCGCCCGTCACAATTCTGTTCGCGAAGGCGGCTTCGGCGGCGAGCACCAGCTCGGCGGTGACGCCGTTGTTGCCGGCCACCTCGGCTTCGCCCGACCACCAGAAGGCTTCGTCGGGGAAGTTAGAATCGGCTTCCTCGGCGGCGACGAGCGCCCGGCGGGTCGTGTCGGGCAGGGTCGTCAGGCAGAGCGGGTTGTTGTCGAGACAGATGTCGAGACGCATCCCGTTGGCGTCCTCGTACCAGAAGGGGAAGCCGGTGTTCGGGTTAATCGGGCCACTCTTGGTCAGGCGCGTCGTCGTCGGGGGCGGCGGATCGAGCGGGCCGCCTCCGGCCCCGATGACGTAGGTCTCGGTCATGACCGACGACTGGAGGTTGCCGTTGACGGCGACGAACTTCAGCGTGGTCGTGGTGTCGGCCGCCATGGCGAGGGGCGCGCTGTACTGCGTCCGCGCCGGGTTAGCCATGTCGCTCGGATCGCTCCCGTCGAGCGTGAAGAAGATCATCGCGAGCGGGTCGCTCGCCACGAGCGAGACGTTCTGGGGCGAGGCGTAAGTGCCGCCCTTCGGGGTCGCGTTGACGGCGAGACCGGCGAGCTTGCCGGCGACGGTGAAGAGGCTGGTCTGTCCGACCACCTGAATGACCTGTCTGGTCGCGGGGTCGAGACGCTCGATGCGGAAGTAGTTCTGGGGCGCGCCGTCCGCGCCGATGATCGGGCTGCCCTTCACTTTGTGATTGACCGTCGGGTCGCCGATGAAACCGGCGGGCGGGGCGCTGTCGCCGGCGGGGATGTTCTCGGCCGGGACGCCGTAGGTGTCCCACGTCAGGAAGGGCTTGATGCGGCTGTTCAAAAAGCCGTTGGGGAAGTCGCCGATGCCGATATCCTCTGTGTAGTTGATGCCGCGTCGGCCGCTGCTCACGTTGTCGAAGACGTCGACGCCGTAGGGGTGGACGATGCGGTACGTCCCGCCCTGGACGAGGTTGTCGATGCGGATGCGGATGCGTCCGAAGCTGATCTGGTCGCCGTTCTGGACTCTGGCCGAGAAGGCGGCCTCCGAGGCGAGCACCAGCTCGCCCGTGACGCCGTTTGCGCCCGTCAACTGCGACTCACCCGACCACCAGAAGGCTTCGTCGGGGAAGTTCGAGTCGACTTCCGCGTTGGCGACGAGCGGCGCACGATTGGGGTCGGGCACGGTCGTCAGGCAGAGGGGGTTGGCGTCGAGGCAGAGTTCCAGGCGCAGCCCGTTGGCGTCCTGATACCAGTAGGGGAAGCCGGTGTCGGGGTTGATCGGCCCGACTTGGCCCTGGCTGGTTTGCGCGCTCGCGCTAAAGCCCACGAACGAGGCGACCAGCGCCAGCGCCGTGAAGAGGGCGGCGACGCTAAAGCGCCGCGCGCGACCCTGGACAAGCCCGAGCTTGCCGAATAATGCGTGGGACGTTCGGCGCGGCGTCGATTGCCGGCCCCGCCCTTTATTTGCACCGTTGAGGAGGTTCTTCATTGATAGTGGTTCCTTATCTGATGGGGATCGCAGTCGTTTCGTAGACCGACTGAGTGTGAGCGCTAGCCTTTCTTTAAGAGAACGGCTAATCGAGGATCACTTTGTCACACACTTCGACAGACGAAGAGGTCGTGCGAAGCGGATTCAAGTGACAGACTTTCGCCCCGGCTTGATAGGTAAGACACATTCGGCGGGAGGGATCGTAGATGAGGCCGAGTAGAGGCTTCTCTGCGCGGGCGGTTTCGCGACGTGGTCGGGATACCGCCCGGAGTTATACTCACCCCCTGCCACGCTTGTCCTGTGAGTTCAGCGCGAAGGGGCAACCAAGCCTCGTCGACCAAAACCGGATTGGTCGGCAGAGTCTTTTAAGTTGCGAACACCTTTCCGGCAAGTTGTATACCAGACGGCCGGAGCCACCCGCCCGGCGCGTTAAAAGCGCCCGAACCGGCGGCACGTACGCATCCGTACCCGATCAGGATTCTCCCTGGAGGTGATCACTTGAGACGATCAGGATAGAACACTTTGCCATCCCGCCTGAGATGTTTTGAAACATCAGCGGCGGGTGTCATCCTCGAAGTTGAAACGAGGTCCGCGTGAGTCGAGCGTGTTGGCGTAAAAAAATTCGGAGTCGCGTGAGGGGCGCGTGCGGGCGGAGGCGGGCGACGAGTCGGAAGTGTTAATCGGAAATGTTAAGATGTGCGGCGCCCGAAGATCGTCAGTCGAACGGAAACGGAGTTTTTGCTCATGAGCGCTGTCCCTAACAAAGTGATCTACTCGATGGTCGGAGTCAGTAAGTTCTACGACAAGCGGCCCGTCCTCAAAGACATCTACCTCTCTTACTTCTACGGCGCGAAGATCGGCGTCCTCGGCCTGAACGGCTCGGGCAAGTCGTCGCTCCTGCGCATCATCGCGGGCGTGGACAAGGAGATCGTCGGCGAGACCGTCGTCTCGCCCGGCTACACCATCGGCTACCTCGAACAGGAGCCGCGGCTCGACGAGTCGAAGACCGTCAGAGAGATCGCCGAGCAGGGGATGCAGGAGTCGGTCGATCTCCTGAAAGAGTTCGACGAGATCAACGCGAAGTTCGGCGAGGAGATGTCGGACGACGAGATGTCGGCGCTGCTCGAACGCCAGGGCGCGGTGCAGGAAAGGCTCGACGCGCTCGACGCGTGGGACCTGGACAGCCGGCTCGAACTCGCGATGGACGCGCTGCGCTGCCCGCCCGGAGAGACGCCGGTGAAAACCCTGTCGGGCGGCGAGCGCCGCCGCGTCGCGCTCGTGCGCCTGCTCTTGCAGAAGCCCGACATCCTGCTCTTAGACGAGCCGACCAACCACCTCGACGCCGAGTCGGTCGCGTGGCTCGAACAGCACCTCCAGCGTTACGAGGGCACGGTCATCGCCGTCACGCACGACCGCTACTTCCTCGACAACGTCGCCGGGTGGATTCTCGAACTCGACCGCGGGCAGGGCATCCCCTGGCAGGGCAACTACTCTTCGTGGCTCGAACAGAAGCGGGAGCGCCTGCGCCGCGAGGAGAAGGCCGAGAGCGAGCGCACGCGCACGCTCGCCCGCGAGCTGGAGTGGATCAGGATGTCGCCGAAGGGCAGGCACGCGAAGTCGAAGGCGCGCATCAGCGCCTACGAGTCGCTCGCCAGCCAGGAGAAGCAGCGCAACGCCGCCGACGAGCTGGAGATCTACATCCCGCCCGGCCCGCGCCTCGGCGACAACGTCATCATCGCGGAGCACGTCTCGAAGGCCTTCGCCGACAGGCTGCTGATAGACGATCTCAGCTTCAGCCTGCCGCCCGGCGGCATCGTCGGCGTCATCGGCCCGAACGGCGCGGGCAAGACGACGCTCTTCCGCATGATCACGGGGCAGGAGCAGCCCGACGCCGGCTCGTTCCGCGTGGGCGAGACCGCGCAGGTCGCCTACGTCGATCAGAGTCGCGACCTGCCCGCCGACAAGTCGATCTGGGAGGTCGTCTCGGACGGCCTCGACCTCGTCCAACTCGGCGCGCGGCAGGTGAACTCGCGCGCCTACGTGGCGCGCTTCAACTTCGCGGGCGCGGATCAGCAGAAGAAAGTCGGCGCGCTTTCGGGCGGCGAGCGCAACCGCGTCCACCTCGCGAAGATGCTCAAGGAGGGCGCGAACGTCCTGCTCCTGGACGAGCCGACGAACGACCTGGACGTGAACACGATGCGGGCGCTCGAAGAGGCGTTAGAGAACTTCGCGGGCTGCGCCGTCGTCATCAGCCACGACCGGTGGTTTCTCGACCGCATCGCGACGCACATCCTCGCCTTCGAGGGCGACAGCCACGTCGAGTGGTTCGAGGGCAACTACTCCGACTACGAGGCGGATCGCCGCGCGCGCCTCGGCGCGGACGCCGACCAGCCGCACCGCATCAAGTACCGGCAGCTCACGCGCGGCTAGTAGGGCGCGGATCGAAGGGCATGGGCGACGAAGGCGAGGCGCGACGCGCGGTGAAGGTAGGATGCTGCGGCTTCCGGCTGTCGCGGGCCGAATACTTCCTGCGCTTCCCCGTCGTCGAGGTGCAGCAGACTTTCTACCAGCCGCCGAAGGTCGAGACGTTGCGGCGGTGGCGCGAGGAAGCGCCGGAAGATTTCGAGTTCACGATCAAGGCGTGGCAGCTCATCACGCACGATGGCGCGAGCCCGACTTACCGCCGGATGAAGCGGGAGTTGACCGGGGACGAGCGCGAGGAGTGCGGGAGTTTCCGCCCGACCGGGATCGTCCGGGAAGGTTGGGAGGTGACGCGCGCATGCGCCGAAGCCCTCGGCGCGCGGCGCATCCTGTTCCAGTGCCCGGCGCGGTTCAAGCCGACGGAAGGAAACGTCGCCAACCTGCGGCGGTTCTTCACGTCGGTCGAGCGCGCGCCGTTCGTCTTCCTCTGGGAGCCGCGCGGCGGGTGGCCGCGCGAGCTCGTCCGCGAGCTGTGTCAGGAGTTGGGGCTCTCGCACGTGGTCGATCCGCTCGTCGAGCGCACGGCGACGCCCGGTCGCTGCTACTTCCGCCTCCACGTCCGGCGCGGCGGGCGCAACCGCTACGAAGACGAGGAGCTGTCGGAGCTGTACTCGATGCTCCCGCGCGGCGAGACTTCCTACGTCCTGTTCAACAACGTGCGCATGGCCGACGACGCCACGAGGTTTCAAAGAATCATCGCCGGGGCGATTGAAGACGAAGCCTAAACTACCATTTCCGTCTTTTCATCTTTGCGTCTCCAGCGCCTTTGCGTGAGGATGATTTCACGCTGGAGGCGTTGGAGACGCAAAGACGAAGAGCATGCGAGGTTTTGGCCGGCGGGAGTCGAGAGAGAACGGGCGCGCGATTTCGGATTGAGCGGAGGGATCGAATGGGCGAGGAACTGCGTGGGAAAGTCGCGCTCGTGACGGGCGCGAGCTCCGGCATCGGGCGGGCGACCGCCGTGCGGTTAGCGGAAGAGGGCGCGCAGGTCGTCCTCGTCGGGCGCGACCGCGCGGCCCTCTCCGGCGCGGCGGCGGAAATATCGCGTGGCGGCGGCGAGGCGTTCGCGGTCGTGGCGGACGTGACGGTCGAGGCCGACGCCGAGCGCGCTGTGCGCGAGACGATTGACGACTTCGACCGGCTCGACGTGCTGGTGAACGCCGCGGGGATTCTCGCGAACGGGACGATCGAATCGACGACGCTCGCGGCGTGGGACGAGATGCTGGACGTGAACCTGCGGGCGGTCTTCCACCTCATGCGCCTCGCCGTGCCGCACCTCGAACGGAGCCTCGGCAACGTCGTCAACGTGTCGAGCGTGACGGGCTTGCGCTCGTTCCCGGGCGTGCTCGCCTACTGCGTCTCGAAGGCGGGCGTCGATCAGTTGACGCGCTGCGCCGCGCTGGAGCTCGCGTCGAAGGGGATCAGGGTCAACGCCGTGAACCCCGGCGTCGTCGTCACGCAGGTGCACAGGCGCGGCGGGATGGACGAGGAGAAATACGAATCGTTCCTCGAACACTCGAAGGGCACGCACCCTTTGGGTCGGGTCGGCGAGGCGCGCGAGGTCGCGGAGCTGATCCTGTTCCTCGCCTCCCCCCGCGCCTCGTGGATCACGGGCGCGACCTACTCGATTGACGGCGGGCGCGCACAGACCTGCGCGCGCTGAGTCCGCGGGCGGCGGGAAAGGTTAAGCGTGCCGGGGGATTGTCGTCAGGGCCTCAGCGGTTGGAGCTGTTCGCGTTCCTGTTAGCGCCGCGTTGATTCGAGTTGTTCGAGTTGTTCTGGTTCTGCGCCTTCTGCTTGGCTAACAGCTTCTTCTCATAATTGACGCGCTCGCGCTGCTTGCCCGCGTCCTCGCGCGCGCGGTCGAGTGCTTCCTGCGACTGGTAGTCGTTCGGGTCGAGCCCGACCGCCTTCTCGAAGGCGCGCACGGCCTCCTGGTACTTCGCGAGCTTGTTGTAGACGAGCCCGATGTCGTAGTAGCCGGAACTGTCCGGCTCGCGCAGGCGCGCGGCGCGGCGGTACGCGTCGGCCGCCTTTTCGTACTCGCCGATCTTCGTGTACGCGTCGGCGAGGCGGTAGAGAGCGTCGGCGTCCTTCGCGTCCTCACGCACCTTCCGCGCGAAGAGTTCGACCGCCTTCTCGAAGGACTCCTGCGCCTCCTTCTTCTGCGCGGTGGCGGCGTAGGCGAGGCCGAGTCGCCGGTAGCTTTCCGCGTCGTCCGGGTCGAGCTCGACCGCCTTCTTGAAAGCCTCTACCGCCTCGCGATCCCGATCCCTTTTATACAGCTCGACGCCGAGCGCGAAGAAGCCCGCGGCGTCTTTCGGGTTTTGTAGCTCGGCCGCCACACCGTCGAGCGAGGGCGTCGCCGCGCTCTGGGCGGGGGCGGGCGAGTCGGCGTTGCTGACCGCGCCCTTACGCGCGCAGGCGGAGAGGCTCGCGGCGAGCAGGCACAGGGGTAGGGCGGCAAAAACTCTTCGCATGATCGCGGGCTGAGCGGGAAGACGATGTCGGAGCGAGAATTGATCTATGACAAATAGCGCGGCGTGTCAACGCGTCAACGGAAGAAGGGGTGGTAGGCTCCCCCATTAGCCTGCCACCCCTCTATCCGTCCAGTTGCCGTAAAAGGATGTCGAGAATATACACGGTAGTCGGCGGCCTTAGGTTGCGGGCGCGTTGCGGTTGAATTATAAGCACGATGCGCTCAGAAATACGACGCCGCCGCCGCGAAGCCCGCGCCCCTCCCCCCGCTAACTCACGGCTGTGCCAGCTTTTGTCTCAACGCCTCGGCGTACTCCGGTTTGAGAGTCTTCAGCCTGTCGAGTTCCTCGGCCGCCGCCGCCCTGTCCTTTTTTTCGAGGTAGAGGACGCCGAGACGCAGGTGAGCTTCGGCGTCTTCGGGCTTGAGGCTGACCGCCTGCCGGTACGCCTTGATCGCGTCGTCGAACCGGCGCAGTTGGCTGTAGCAGTTGCCGAGGTTGTAGAGGGCGTCGGCGTCCTTCGGGTCCTGCGCGGCGGCGGCCTTGTAGGCTTCGGCGGCCTCCTTCGCCTGGCCGAGTTTGTCGTAGGCGTTGCCGAGGCTGAAGTAGACCCCCGGCTGATCCGGCTTCGCGCGCAGCACCGCCCTGTAGGCGGCGACGGCTTCGCGCGGCCTGTCGGTCTGTCGGTAGAGATCGCCGAGCTGCGTGTTCGCCCCGACGTGCTGCGGGCTCAGCTTCACCGCCTCCTTCAACTCGGAGAGGGCGGCGTCGGACTTATTCTGCCGCACGTAGACCTCGCCGAGCTTCGCGCGGGCGTCGGCGTCTTTCGGGTTGAGGCCGAGGGCCTGCCTGTACTCCGCGCCCGCCTCGTCGAGCAGGCCCGCGGCGAGCGCGAGGTTGCCGAGGTTGTAGTGCAGGTTAGCGGGCTCGTCCTTCATCTGTTCGTTCAAGACCTGCTTCATCTGCCGCAGGCTCTCCTCGGAGACGGCGGGGGTCTGCGACGCGGCCTTCTGCGCGGCCTGTGGCGGGGCGACTCTCGCCTGCTCCGGCGCGCCGGACTTTCGACAGCCCGCGAGCAGGAGCAGCACGGCCAGGGCGGAGACTTCGAATCTCGTCGGTTGATTCATCACGGACGCCTGCGAGGGTTTGCTGTCGTGAACGGAACGGGAAGAATAGATGGGGCAGGTGCCCGACGCAAACGCCGACGCCGCCCGCGCCGTGCGGCGCGCTGGAGGGACGCCGGGGCCGGGAGACGGCGGCGCGTGAAAATTAAAGAGCCGACCGCGCCCTCGCTGCACGGTCGGCTCCCGTTCACAAACTTTCCTTTGGGGGAAAGATGCGACGTGGCGGACTCTACACCCACACTGCGGCGGCTGGCAAGGGCCGAGCCGGGCTGGTGAAACGAACGGCGAACGCTTCTGCGTCGCGGGCGCGGGTGTCGTCAAAGCGCGCGGTCTGTGCTAAAAAATTCGACTGGTCGCGAGGCGCGCGACGACTCCGGAGACGGGCGGTATAAACTTTTGCGGATCACTTTCTTAGGCACGAGCGCGGGCGTGCCGACGCGGGCGCGCAACGTCTCGGCGGTGGCGCTGCGCCTCCCGCAGCGCGGCGAGGTCTGGCTCTTCGACTGCGGCGAAGCCACGCAGCACCAGATTCAGCGCACCGACCTGCGGCTCAGTCAGATCACGCGCATCTTCGTCTCGCACCTGCACGGCGACCACGTCTTCGGCCTGATGGGCTTGCTCGCCTCCTCCGGCCTCGCGGGCGCGGCGCAGGCCATCGAACTCTACGGGCCGCGGGGGCTCGACGACTTCGTCCGCTCGGTCGCGCGCCACACCGGCACGCTCGTCACGGACTCTCTCAAGATCAACGCCGTCGAGGCCGGGACGATCTTCGAGGACGCTGAATACGAGGTCGCCTGCCGGCCCCTGCGCCACCGGCTGAGCGCCTTCGGCTACCGCGTCACCGAGCGGGATCGCGCCGGCCACTTCGACCCGGCGCGCGCCGCCGCGCTCGGCGTCCCTGCCGGCCCGCTCTACGGCCGGCTCAAGCGCGGCGAGACGATCACGCTCGCCGACGGCCGGGCGGTCGGCGGCGCAGACCTCTGCGGCCCCGCGATCAAAGGCCGCGCCGTCGCCTACTGCACCGACACGACCTACTGCCGCAACGCCGTCGCCCTCGCCGCCGATGCCGACCTGCTCATCCACGAGGCGACCTTCGCGGACGAGGACGCACACCTCGCGCGCCAGAGCACGCACTCGACCGCGTCGGACGCCGCCCGGGTCGCGAAGGAGGCTGGCGCGCGGCGGCTCGTCCTGACGCACATCAGCCCACGCTACGCGCCCGGCAACGCGGTCGAGCTGCCCCGCCTGCTCGCGCAAGCCCGCGCCATCTTCCCCGACACCGTCGTCGCGGAAGACTTCATGTCGGTTGAGGTCCCGCGCCGCCCCGAAGTGGAGCCGCCGCACCCGCACGCCTGAGCCCGCCGACGGAGAAGTCGGCGCGCGAGACGCGCGCGCGTTGTAAAAAGGCGCGGCGGGGGGTAGATTTCACCCGCGCCACGCCCAGCCGGAGAGAGGAGACCGTCGAGCCATGTCACGCCCCGCAGGTTCACGCGACCGCTTCGAGGACTACGTCCCCGTCGCCGAGCGACTCGAAAAGTTTTACCAGACTTTCCCAGAAGGCAGAGTCACGACATCAATCGTCGAGCATAGTAGTGAGAGCGGCTTCGTCCTCATGCGCGCCGAAGTTTATCGCTCCGCGGACGACGCGGCCCCGGCGGCGACCGGGCACGCCTTCGAGGTGCGCGGCGAGTCTTACGTGAATAAAACTTCCTACGTCGAGAACGCCGAGACATCGGCCGTCGGCCGCGCGCTCGCGCTCCTGGGCTTCGAGGTCAAGCGTGGCATCGCGAGCCGGGAAGAGCTTCAGAAGACGGCGAGGATGCAGCCGGCCGGCGCGCCGGCGAGTGCCCCGGCGAGCGCCGCCGGGAATGCGGAGGCCAAACCGACTGTCGCCCCGCGCGCGAAAGAAGGTGGAGAATCGGCGGTCGACACGGACGCCGAGATTTTGAAGACGGCGGAGAGCCTCGGCTACGACGCGGCGAAGGTGCGCAAGTGGGTGAACCAGAAGTTCAAGGTCGCGGGCGGGCTCGAAAGCCTGAGCCCGCAGGACAAGCGCGAGGTGCTGAAAATCTTCCGCGAGCGCGCGTCCGCGTGAGCCCCGGACGAGGCGCGGCGGCGGGCCTTTTGCTCGCGCCGGCTGACGGCGGTCTCCGTTTACCCTCGCGGGGAAGGGGAAGCGCGGGCCGGCCGGTACGAACCTGAGCCGCGTCACTTTCGTATTAACAGCGGGGCGACGAAAGGAGTTTACGTATGTTCTGTCCGCAGTGCGGCGCGAATCAGAGTGATGAACTGAGGTTCTGCAACCTGTGCGGCGCGAACCTGCAGGCCGTGCGGCAGGCGGTGCAGACGCGCGACTCTGGAGAGAAGTTCGAGTGGGGCAAGACCTGGGTCGCCGAGATGATGCTCTCCGAGACGGAGCGCAAGAAGCGCCTCGCCGAGCGCGAATGCCAGCGCGGCGTCACGCCCGATGTTAAGCGCTACAACGAGATCAAGGCGGGCGTCATCACGAGCTGCGCCGGCCTCGGCGTGACGATCTTCCTCTTCTTCCTGATGCAGGGCATCATCGCCAGCGGGCAGAACCCGCCCGGCGACGCGGAGATACTCAGTAAAATCTGGATCGCGGGCGTGATCCCTTTCCTCATCGGGCTGGCGCTGATCATCAACGGGCTGTTCGTCAGCAAGCACCTCGCGAAAGCCCTGGGGGAAGCCGCCGCGAACGAGGCGGGCGCGTTGGGCGCGCAGGCCGAACGGCCGACGCTGCGCGCCGCCGATACCAGCGAGTTCGTCCCGACCAACTTCAGCGTCACGGAAGGGACGACGAAGCACCTCGGCGCGCCCAAACGTAATAACTAGCGACGCGCGTGTGCGCCCGCCTGACCCGCCGCGCGCCGTGGCTCACGCGCCCGCCGCGCCCGCCGCGCCCTCGCCGGACTCTTCTTCGTCGGCCTCTTCAGTCGACGCGACCGCCTCCTCCACGTTCGCGAGCAGCCACTCGCGGAAGATGTTCGCCTCGGCCGCCTTGCCCGTCCAGCGCGCGCGGTCGTACATCGTGAGCGCCATCGAGAGCGCGTGGTGCTGACCGGCGCGGTCGCCCGCCAGACCGAACTGCCCGTAGAGTCGCTCCAACACCTCGACGCTCGCCCGCGCCGTCTCCTCGTCCCTGAAGCCGAGCTGCCCGGCGAAGAACTTCGAGTAGACGTTCATCGGGTGCGACGAGGAGGTGTAGAGATCGAAGTAGCCGGTCTTCAGGCCCGCGTCCTGCAAAGTCGCGCCGACGTAGGAGGGGCGCGAGCCCGTGATCATCGCCAGGTCCTCGACCTCCGTGATGCCCGACATGAAGAGCGAGAGAATCTGATCCTTCTTGCTCACGCGCGAGCCGCTCCGCTGCTCGCCCCGCGCCGCCGCGGTCTTCCCGCCAGCCTTTTTCGCCATCGCCGCCACCTCCCGCTTCGCGCTTCCGCGCGGTTGAATGATCGACATCAGAAAGGCGCGACTGCGGCCGCGCACGTTGCGCGCGGCCGCGGCCGCCGTTAACCCGATTCGCGACGGAAACTTTTCCCGCAACTTACTACAACACGCTCGGCGGCGACAAGACCCGCAGAAGGCGCGCGAGACTTCCGCGCGTCGACTTTGATTGATAAACTGCGTCCGCGTTAGGATCTCAAAATCATTCTTCGCGCGCGTGCAGCGCGACGGGTCGCGTTCGACGAGCCGCGCCGGCGCGCGCGGACGGAGCTAAAGCCGGATGGAGCGGACTGCGCTGATCGTCCACGGTCACTTCTACCAGCCCCCGCGCGAGAACCCCTGGACGGGCTCCGTCGAGCGCCAGGCGGGCGCGCGCCCCTTCGACAACTGGAACGAGCGCGTCCACGCCGAAAGTTACCGCCCGAACGCCTTCGCGCGCGTCCTCGACCCTTACGGGCGCGTCGAGCGCGTCGTCAACAACTACTCCCTCATCAACTTCAACTTCGGGCCTACGCTCTGCACCTGGCTCGAACGATACCACCCCGAAACTTACGCGCGCGTCATCGAAGCCGACCGCGAGAGCGTCGGCGCGCGCGGCGGGCACGGCAACGCCATCGCGCAAGGCTACCACCACGCGATCCTGCCGCTCTGCAACGACCGCGACCTCCGCACGGAAATCCGCTGGGGCCTAGCCGACTTCCGCCGACGCTTCGGCCGCGAACCCGAATCGATGTGGCTGCCGGAGACCGCCTGCGACGACCGCACGCTCGGCGCGCTCATCGACGCCGGCCTCTCTTACGTCATCCTCTCCCCTTTCCAGGCGGAGCGCGTGCGCCCGGTCGGCGCGCAGGTCTGGGAGTCGGTCGCGGGCGCGACGGTCGACACGTCGCGCCCCTACCGCTACTTCCACCGAGACCGTTCGGGCCGCTCGCTCGCGATCTTTTTCTACGACGGGAGCGTCGCCAGGTCAGTCGCCTTCGACGGCGTGCTCGCGTCGAGCCGCCTGCTCGTCGAGCGCATCGAGCGCGCCCCCTCGTCGCGCGGGCGTCTCGTCAACTTCGCGACCGACGGAGAGACCTACGGCCACCACTTCAAGTTCGGCGACCGCTGCCTCGCCTACGCCCTCGACACCGAGGCCCCCGCCCGCGGCTACCGCGTCACCAACTACGGGGAGTTTCTGGAGAACAACCAGCCCGAATGGGAGGTCGAGGTCAGGCACGACGCGGCGGGCGAGGGGACGGCGTGGAGCTGCGCGCACGGCCTGGGCCGCTGGACGCGCGACTGCTCGTGCCACGCGGCCGCGCCCGAAGGCTGGAATCAGCGCTGGCGCGATCCGCTGCGCCGCGGCCTCAACTTCCTGCGCGACGGCGCGGCGGAGGTCTTCGAGCGACAGGGCGGCGATCTCTTCCGCGACCCGTGGCGCGCGCGCGACCACTACGCCGGGCTGCTGCTCGGCGCGCGCGGGCGCGAAGATTTTTTCGGCGAGCACGCGCGCCGACCGCTCGACGACCGCTCGCGTGTGCGCGCCCTCGCGCTGCTGGAGATGCAGCGCGCCTCGCTCATGATGTTCACGAGCTGCGGCTGGTTCTTCAACGACATCTCTGGCATCGAGCCCGTGCAGAACCTCCGCTACGCGGCGCGCGTCCTCGACCTGTTCGGGGAGGCGGGGGTGGAGCCTCCGCGCGCGCAATTCCTCAAACTCCTCGCCGAAGCCGAGAGCAACCAGACGGCGCACGGCAACGGCGCGGACATCTTCCGCGCGGAGGTCGAGACGGCGCGCGTCGCCCCGCCGAGGGTCGCGGCCAGCCTCGCGATCTCCGGGCTCGTCGCCGAGCCCGAGGGCGCGGGGCGCTCGGCGGGTTACGAGTTCGCCCGCGCCGACTCCCGCAAAGTTCAGCACGGGCGGATCGCGCTCTCGACCGAACGCCTCGGCCTCACGTCGGAGGCGACCGGCAAAAGATTCGAGTACGCGGCGGCCGCCGTCCATTTCGGCGACGTGGACTTTTACTGCGCGCTCGGCGAGTGCGGGGACGGCGCGGAGGGGTTCGCCGCCCGCGCCGAAAAGATTCACGACGAGTTTCGCACCGCGTCGCTGCCGTCGCTCCTGCGCCTGATGCGCGAGCGTTTCGGCGACGCCGAGTTCGGGCTCGAACACCTGCTGCCCGAAGATCGGCAGCGCGTCTACGAGATCGTCTTCGGGCGGATGGTCGGGCGCTTCTCCGAGCAGTACGAATTCCTTTACGAAGAGAACCGCCGCAACATCGAGATGCTGCACGACGCGGGCTTCGAGCTGCCCACGGAGCTGCGCGCCGCCGCCGAGTTCACCGTCGGCCGCCGCTTCGAGGCGGAGCTGCGCAGGCTCGAAGGCGACGCCTCGCCCGCCGCCCTGCGCGCCGCCGCGAAGCTCGCCGAAGAGATCGCGCGCCTCGGCTACCGCGTCGAGCGCGCACGCGTGCGGCGGCTCGTCGGCGCGCTGATCACGCGCGCCGTGAGGGAGGCCGTCGGCGCGCCGGACGCGGAGCGGTTCTCCCGCGCCTTCGGGCTGATCCGGCTCGCCGCCTCGTTGGGCCTCGACGCCGACATCGAGCGCGCGCAGGAGCTGGTTTACGAAGCCGTGGCGCGCGACGGCGCGCGCGCCGACCGGGAGCTTAAAGAGTTGGCGCTGATGCTTAATCTGTCGCCGAACATCTTCGACGAGGACGACGCCCGATCCGCGGGCGCGCCGGACGCGCGCGAGGAGCCCGCCCTGCCGTGAAAAGGATGCGCGGGGGCCGCGGCTAAAAATATTTCGTGACGACAAGCCGGACATCGACCGTCCCCGAGCGCGAGCTGGCGCGGCTCTTCTCGCTCGCGCACCACGACCCGCACTCCGTCCTCGGCGCGCACCCGACCGGGCGCGGCGTCGTGGTGCGCGCCTGGCTTCCGGGCGCGGAGCGCGTCGAGCTGCTGATCGAAGGCGAGCCCGCCCGCGAGATGGCGCGCACGAACGAGCGCGGCCTGTTCGAGACCCTCGTCGAGGGGCGCGCCGAGACGTTCCCCTACCGGCTCAAGGTTCAAGACCCCGAAGGGCGCACCTCGACCGGGTACGACCCTTACGCCTTCTTGCCCACCTTCGGCCCCGTCGACGAACACCTCTTCAACGAGGGGCGACACCTGCGCGTCTACGAAAAGCTCGGCGCGCACGTGCGAGAGTTCGGCGAGGCGCGCGGCGTCTCCTTCGCCGTCTGGGCTCCGCGCGCCGACGGCGTGAGCGTCGTCGGCAGCTTCAACTCGTGGGACGCGCGCCGCCACCAGATGCGTCGCCTCGGCAACTCCGGCGTGTGGGAGCTTTTCGTCCCCGGCGTCGGGGCGGGCGCGCTCTACAAGTTCGAGATTCACCGCCGCGGCTTCCCCGCCTTCATGAAGGCAGACCCTTACGCGCAGGCGGCGGAAGTCCCGCCCGCGACCTCTTCGATCGTCTTCGAGTCGGACTTTAATTTCGCTGACGAAGGGTGGCTCGCCGGGCGCGCGGCGCGCGAGCGCGTGCGCGCGCCCGTCTCGATCTACGAAGTCCACCTCGGCTCGTGGCGTCGCGTGAGAGACGAGGGCAATCGTTCGTTGACTTACCGCGAGACCGCGGGCGCGCTCGCCGACTACTTGGACGAGACCGGCTTCACGCACGTCGAGTTCATGCCGCTGAAGGGGCACCCTTACGGCGGCTCGTGGGGCTACCAGGTCGCCAACTACTACGCGCCGACCGCGCGCTACGGCTCGCCGGACGATTTCCGCTTCCTCGTCGATTACCTGCACGCGCGCGGCTACTCCGTCATCATGGACTGGGTCCCCGCGCACTTCCCGAAGGACGCCTGGTCTCTGGGCCGCTTCGACGGCACCGCGCTCTACGAGAACGAAGACCCGCGCCGCGGCGAGCACCCCGACTGGGGGACTTACGTCTTCGACTACGGCCGCCCCGAGGTGAAAAATTTTCTCCTCGCCAACGCGCTCTTCTGGTTGAGGGAGTTCCACCTGGACGGGCTGCGCGTAGACGCCGTCGCCTCGATGCTCTACCACGACTACAGCCGCGCCGACGGTCGCTGGCTCCCGAACAAGTTCGGCGGCCGCGAGAACCTGGAAGCCATCGACCTGCTGCGCGAGCTGAACGAGACGGTGCGCGCCGAGACGGCGGGCGCGCTCGTCGTCGCCGAAGAGTCGACGGCGTTCCCGCGCGTCAGCCACCCGGTCGGCGAGGGGGGCCTGGGCTTCGACTTCAAGTGGAACATGGGCTGGATGCACGACACCCTGCGCTACTTCCAGCGCGACCCCCTCTTCCGCCGCTTCCACCACCACGACCTGACCTTCGGCCTCGTCTACGCGTGGAGCGAAAATTTCATCCTGCCCTTCTCGCACGACGAGGTCGTCCACATGAAGGGCTCGCTCCTGAACAAGATGAACGGCGCGGACGCCTCGCAGAAGTTCGCCACGCTGCGCGCGCTCTACGCGCACATGTGGGCGCACCCCGGCAAGCAGCTCCTCTTCATGGGCGACGAGCTGGCGCAGTGGAGGGAGTGGAACGACGATCAGAGTCTGGACTGGCACCTGCTGGACGAGCCCGCGCACCGCGGCGTGCAGAAGCTCGTCTCCGAGCTGAACCGGATCTACAGATCCGAGCCCGCGCTCTGGGAGGCCGACGGTGAGCCCGCGGGCTTCGAGTGGATCGACGCCGACGCCGCGGCGGAGAACGTCCTCGCCTACCTGCGCCGCTCGCCCCGGACGGGCGGGCAGTTGATCTGCGTCTGCAACTTCGCGCCAGTCGCGCGCGACTACCGGCTGGCGCTGCCCGCCGCCGGGGGTTATCGCGTCGTCCTCAACACCGACGCAGAAGTTTTCGGCGGCGGCGCGTCGTCAGACCTCTCCGCAATCGAAGCCGAGGAACAGCCCCATTACGGACGCGCGTACTCCGCGCCCGTCACGCTGCCGCCGCTCTCGACGCTCTGGCTCGCGGCCCCGCGCCCGGAAGCGGCGAACGAGGCGGAGGCGTGGCGCGCGGGCGACGAGACCGCGCCGGTCGGCGAGAAGGGCGGGATGAAGAATGCGCGCCCGCGTGCCGGGGCGGCGCAGAAATCGACGCGGGTGAAGGCGGCGAAAAGGCGTGCGCCGAAGTCGGAAAGCTGACGCCGAAAGTTTGTTAAAGAGGAGGTCAGTGATCGAGTTCGTCGATCTGTAGCCCGACGGGGTTCGCCCCCGCGCCCTTGACGTGATCGATGACCCGCACCACCTCGCCGTAGCGCACGGAGCGCGGCGCTTTGATGAAGACGGTCTTCTCGATCCGCTCCGCGGGCGGCAGCGACGACGGATCGAGAACGCCCTGCCGCGGCGTGCCCGCCGCCTCACGCTCCCGCAAACGCTTACTGAGCTCTGCGGTCAGCCCCGCCGGGTCTGAGGTCGTGCCGAGGTAGTCGCCGCCGTTCAGCCGCAGTCGCAGGTCGCGCTCGACGCTCACCACTATCGTGAGCGGGTTGGGCACGGCGCGTTGCCGCTCGGGCGCGGGCTCTTCCGGGACGAGCGCCTTGAACCGTGCGGCCCTGAGGGGGGAGAGCACCATGAAGATGATGAGCAGCACGAGCAGCACGTCGATGAGCGGCGTGACGTTGATGTGCGGCGCGGCTGGCGCGGGAGTGACGGTAGAGCCCGAACGCATGGCTGTTCTTCCTTTCGGAGTTCCGGGTGAACGATGAGCCACCGAGGGTGCAACGGCCCACTCGACTGTTAGACATCGACCGCGGCGAAAGGTTCCACCCGCGCGGGGGTGAAGAGGGCGCGTCTGTCGGGCCGAGATTCTCCTCGACGGCACTCGCGCCCCCGGCGCGTGGAAAACTTGCCGCGGCTTGCTAGAATGTCGAATGCTCACGCGCCCGTATTTTCCGTTTGGAGGAGTCATGCGAAAGTCCGTCCCAGTTTTTTTGATCGCGCTCTACCTGTGCGCGGCGACCGCAGCCTTCGCGCAGCGCCGCGCGGGCGCGCCGGCGCGTCCGGCGGCGACGCCGCCCCCGAAGAGTTCGCCTTCGACGACGGCGCAACCGGCCAACGCGACGCCCCCGGCGACCGCCGCCGCGACGGCCGACGACTGCGGCTGCGAGCCGGAGCCGCCGCCCGAAGTGCTGGGGGTCGTGAACGGCGTCAAGATCGGCGCGAAAGAGGTCGACGAGTCGGTCGTCAACAAGATTCAGGAGTTGCGCCAGTCGGTCATCTCGGCGCGCAAGCGCGAGCTGCATTTACAGATCAACAGTCTCCTGCTCGAAGCCGAGGCGAAGAAGCGCGGCACGACGACGACCAAGCTGATCGAGGCCGAGATCATCGCCAAGACGCAGGCCCCGACCGAGGCCGAGGCGCGCGCCTTTTACGACCAGAACAAGGCGCGGATCGGGAGCGAGTGGTCGAACGAATTGAAGGATCAGATCATCGCCTACCTGCGCGATCAGAAGCAGGGCGAGCAGGCCAGGCAGCTCGCCGAGAGGCTGCGCGCCGCGGCCCAGGTGAAGATGAACGTGACGGAGGCCACGCCGCCCGCCGCGCCCGCCGACCGCGCGCGCGTCTTCGCCACGGTCAACGGCTCTCCCGTCACGTCGGCGATGATCGAAGACACCCTGAAGCCGCTCGTCTACTCCGCCCAGCGGCAGATTTACGATCTGCGCAGGCAGCAGCTCGAACTGCGGGTCAACGATCTGCTGCTCGGGCAGGAGGCGCAGAAGCGCCAGATGACTCCCGCCGCCCTGCTCGACGCGGAGGTCACCGGCAAGCTCAAGCCCGTCACCGAGGCCGAGGCGCGCACCTTCTACGACGCCAACAAGGAGCGCATCAACGGCAACTTCGATCAGATCAAAACTCAGATCATCCAGTACCTACAGAATCAGCGGCGCGACGAGGCGATGGCGGCCTACGCCGGGCAGCTCCGCCGCGCCGGCTCGGTGCAGACCTTCCTGCGCGAGCCCGCCGCGCCGGTCTACGAGATCGCGACGGAGGATCAGCCCGCGCGCGGCGCGGCGAGCGCGCCCGTCACCATCGTCGAGTTCACCGATTACCAGTGCCCGACCTGCGCGGCGCAACAGCCCGTCCTCGAAAAGATCGTGGCCGAGTACGGCGACCGCGTGCGCCTCGTCGTGCGCGACTTCCCGCTCTCGATGCACCCGAACGCGCCGAAGGCGGCGGAGGCCGCCGAGGCGGCGCGCGCGCAAGGGAAGTACTGGGAGTACGTCACGCTCCTGTTCGCGAACCAGGGGGCGCTCGAAGTGCCGAAGCTCAAGGAGTACGCCACGCGCGCCGGGCTGGATCGCGCGAAGTTCGACGCGATGCTCGACTCCGGCCAGTTCGCCGCTAAGATCGAGCGCGACGTGTACGACGGCAACCGGATCGGCGTCAACGCCACCCCGACGCTCTTCGTCAACGGCCGCCCGCTCAATGATCGCTCCTACGAGGGCTTGAAAGCCGCCGTCGAGGCCGCGCTCAAAGGGAAGTGAGGCCGCGCGGCCGGGCCACAAGTTTAAGCACACGGCGCGCCCGTCGGGCAGAAACACGCGCCGCGAAAACGAGAAGCCGATCCTTTGCGGGATCGGCTTCTCCGTCTGAACAGTTAACGCCGACAAATTGTAGGGGCAGGGCTCGTCCCTGCCCGTAGCGTGCGCCAGCACGCTCCCGCGATCCGCGAACATTCGCGGCTGAATGTTCGCGATTCCATCTTCCGCGCTGTCGCGCCCGCGCGGGCAGGGACGAGCCCTGCCCCTACAGTCATCACGGCGATTGGAATCCCTTTAGTTCGTGCGCTCGCGAGCCAGGGCGCGCATCTCGCGGTGGAGCGCGCGGCGCTCCCGGAGCAGGCGCAGGAAACGCCGGCGGTCGCGCGCGAGCAGCAGCGCGGCGCGGAACCAGCCGCGCAGGTCGTAGAGCGTTTCGAGCGAGCGCACGGCGACGTAGCCGCAGAGGATCGCCGCCGGGAGTGAAGCGAGCGCCCAGCGCCACCCGAGCCGGAGATGGACGGCGACCGCGAAGGCGATCCAGGTCAGCGGCATGAGGAGGATGGCCGAGAGGATTTTAGCCGTCGGCGCGATCTCGTCGACGCCGTGGCGGCGGAAGCGGCGCGAGACGAAGGTGCTCAGGAGGTACGCGGGCAGGTGCAGGAGCGCGCCGGCGACCGCCAGCGGCGAGAGGAGCGCGACCGTGAGCCACCGCAGCAGGAAGCTGCGCACGACGAACCAACGCGAATGCGCGAGCACCGAGAGGTTTTCCGGGGCGATGCCGAAGCCCCCCAGGTCTTCTTCAAACTCGCGGAGGCGGGCGCGCAGGCGTTCGACGCGGGGCGGGGGCGGCTGCCGCCGTCGTGCAATCATCTCGGCGAGGCGTCGGCGCAGGTCGAACTCGGCGGTGAGCGAGAGCCGGAAGCTCAGCGTCTCGTAGATCGACGAGAAGAGTTGTTCGGCGCGCGCCACCGTCTCCAGCTCGGAGCCGTCGGCGACGTTCAGTGTTACCTCCCGCAACGCGGTTTCGATCCGCGCCGTCAGCTCCGCGACGGCTTCGCGCGGCGGCTCGCCGTCTTCGTCCAGCTCGACGGGCGCGACCTCGAAGGGCTCGCCGAAGCTGATCAGAGCCTCGCTGCGGAAAGAAGTTTTGGAGGTGTAGTAGAGCCCGGCGGGGGCGATTTTGAGCGAGCTCAGTGTTCCGCCGCCGCCGCTGACGGAGAGCGCGCCGAGGGCGATGCGCGCCGCGCCGGTTTTGATCGGGAGCAAGGTCGTCGAGTCGTGCGACCTGCCTTCGGGGAAGATGGCGATGCAGCGGTTCTGCCGCAGCAGCTCGCGCGAGCGCGCGAAGGTGCGCAGGTTCAGCGAAACGTCCGCGGGGGCGTCCGCCCGGCGGTAGAGGGGCAGGGCTTCGACGAGGCGCAGCAATCCGCCGATGAACGGCATCTCGAAGAGCGTGGATTTGGCGAGGAAGGAGATGCGTCGGGGCAGTGCGCAGAAGACCAGCGCCGGGTCGATCAGGCCGTTGGGGTGGTTGAGGACGAAAATCAGCGGCTCGTCCATCGGCGCCAGCTCCGCGCCCGAAGTCTCGATGCGACGGAAAAAGAGGCGCAGGGCGAGGCTGATGATTAGTCGGACGAGCCGCTGCGACGGCGTGCCCCTGTGGCGCAGGGCCATCCCGCGGAACCTCAAAATGGCGCTTTCCGGCATCGTCCGGATTATAGGCTGAAACCGCCCCTGCCTCGTTCGTTTGCGTCGGAGGCCCCCCTCAGGATCTGTAAAAGTTCTGACTTTAGAGGCTTTTCGGGGCTCTTTCTGCCGTCATAGTCTGCGCGCCGCGCAGACACCCGCGCGCACCCCTCGCGCATCAAAGTGAACGGTTAGAGAAGACTGGCTAAAGTTCATAAACAAGGGGAATAACGGCAATGAAACAGGTTCTCTCAAAATTGACTGCGCTCGCCGCCGCGCTCCTGCTGGCGGCCTCTTTCGCCGTGGCGGCTCCGCCGGCGTCGGCTCAGCCGAGCGCGAAGAGCATCCGCAAGGCTCTGGTGATGCTGCCCTATTACGGTGTTTTCGACAATCTAGCGTACAATGTCGCCTCCGACGGCACGGTGACGCTTTACGGGCAGGTCGTGCGCCCTTCGACGAAGAAGGACGCCGAGTCCAGTGTGAAGCGCGTGGCGGGCGTGACGCGCGTGGTGAACGAGATCGAGGTGCTGCCGCTCTCGTCCTTCGACGACGCGATCCGCGCCCGCGCCTACCGCACTATTTTTGACACGGGTGGGCTGTATCGTTACGCGATGGGCGCTAACCCGTCGCTGCACATCGTCGTCAACCGCGGTCATTTAACGCTCGAAGGCGTCGTGGCTAACGAGTTGGACAGGCGACTGGCCTACGCCGCCGCCCGCAACGTCTCCGGCGCGTTCACGGTGACGAACAACCTGCGCACCGACCAGGAGTTGCGCCGGGCGCGTTAAGTTCCGCGCCGTCGGGCGCGCTCTCAGGGTGAGTTTGGGGGCTGCCGGGAGGTCGGGTGAGGGAAGCCCTCCCGGCAGCTTTTCTGACGTTACGAGCAACCAGAAGTGCGACTCGTACGTATCACGTGGGAAGGTTTCTTAAATGGGTATGGCTGAAAAAGACTTAAACAAGGGGGCTTTCGCACCGCCGGCGCTCGGCAGCGGCGAATTTCTTGCTTACCCCGAACTCGAAGACGAGCGCGGGTCGGAAGCGATTTCGACCGAGAAGATCGAGGACGTGTTGCAGAAGCTGGGCGGCCTGGCCGAGGGCGACCACCACGATCTGCTCGCCGCCAACGAGGCGCACGCCGACGAAGAGAACGAAGAGCCGCTCGACGACGAGCCGGAGCTCGATCTCTCCGCGGGCGAGGACGACAAGGCGAGTGACCCGGTGCGCCTCTACCTGCGCCAGATGGGCCGCGTGCCGCTTCTGACGCGCGAGCAGGAGGTCGTGCTGGCGAAGCGCATCGAGGCGGGGCAGGTGAGGGCGAACCGCGCCATCGCCCGCTCGCCCATCGCGATCCGCGAGCTGATCAAGTTCGGCGCGCACCTGGAAGCGGGCACGCTCGGCATCCGCGACGTGGTCTCCTTCGGCGATCAGATCGATCTGCTGGAGCTGGAGGATCGCGGCGAGGAGTACCTGCGCTCGACGCTCGAAGACATCGCGCGCATCGACAAGCTCTTCAAGCAGGGCATCAAGGACGTGGAGAGGCTGCACGAGGCGGAGAAGGAGTCGCGGCGCAAGCCGACGAAGAAGCTGCTGCGCCTGCGCCGCAAGGTCGCCCACGCGCGCCTCGACATCGCGCGCGAGATCAAGCACCTGAACCTGACGGAGGTCGCCAGAGCGCGCCTGATCGAGTCGGTCGCCGCCGTCCACAAGCAGCTGCGCGCCTACGAGCGCGAGATCGAGCGGCTCAACGAGAAGCTCGCGCGCAAGCGCATCAAGCCGGAGGACGAGAAGGAGTGGAAGCGGCAGGTGGCCTCCGCCCGCCGCCACATCCGGCAGCTCGAAGCCGACAACTTCGTCACCGTGGTCGAGATCAAGCGCTCGCACAAGGCGATCTCGCGCGGCGTCGCGCAGACCGTCGGCGCGAAGAGCGAGATGACGGAGGCGAACCTCCGGCTGGTCGTCTCCATCGCCAAGAAGTACGTCAACCGCGGCCTGCCTTTCCTCGATCTCATCCAGGAGGGCAACATCGGCCTGATGCGCGGCGTCGAGAAGTTCGACTGGCGGCGCGGCTACAAGTTCTCGACCTACGCGACGTGGTGGATCCGCCAGGCCATCACGCGGGCCATCGCGGATCAGGCGCGCACCATCCGCATCCCCGTCCACATGATCGAGACGATCAATAAGTTGATCAAGACCTCGCGGGCGCTCGTGCAGGAGCTGGGCCGCGAGCCGACGGACGACGAGATCGCGAAGCACGTCGGGCTGACGCCCGACCGCGTGCGCGGCATCTTCAAGCTGGCGCAGCAGCCGGTCTCTCTGGAGACGCCCATCGGCGACGAAGGCGACGCGAGCCTCGGCGACTTCATCGAGGACAAGACGCGCGTGAGCCCCAGCGAGGGCGTCGTCAACGAGAACCTGAAGGAGATCACGCAGGAGGTCTTGCAGACGCTCTCGCCCCGCGAGGAGAAGGTCTTGAAGATGCGCTTCGGGCTCGGCACGGCGGGCGAGGAGCAGACGCTCGAAGAGATCGGGCAGACCTTCGACGTGACTAGAGAGCGCATCCGCCAGATCGAGGCCAAGGCGCTCAAGAAGCTGCGCCACCCCTCGCGCGCGAGGATGCTCAAATCCTTCACCTGATCGCGCCCGCCGGGTGCGTTCCGGTTAATTCAAAAGCGGGAGGCCCTTCTAACAGCGCCTCCCGCTTTTTCGTGCCCGTGAAATCCCTGCGCTCCCGATCACGTCTGACCTGTTTCCCCGCGCACCCACTGACATCCCCTCACGAAGAGGTAAGGCGCGCCCCCCCGGCGCGAAAGAGTCCCGGCCGGGACTCTTCATCCGAGGCGGGAACGCCGCGCGCGCCGCCAGCAGCCCGTCAAATGACGGTCTGCCCATGATTGACCGGCGGGATCTGTTTTATACTCGCTGCGGCTTTTCTGATCGCTGACACCCCGTCCGAAGACGACTTATGAAGCAACCGTATTCCCAATTCTCGCGCCGCTACTTCTTAAGCACCGGCGCGAAGTCCGCCGCCGGCCTCGGCGCTTTAGGCTTGCTCCCTGCCGGAGCCCGGCCGGTTTTGCTCGCTTCCGCCGCGCCGCAAGGCGCGGGCGGGCGTGCGTCGGCGTTACAGCCCGCGTTCGCGCGGCTCGACGAGTTTGTGACGCGGCACATGGGGGAGACGGGCGCGCCGGGCCTGACCCTCGCGCTGGCGAACCGCGAGGGGCCGTTGCGCGTCTCGACCTACGGGCTCGCCGACATCAAGACGGGCGCACGCGTCCAGCCGGAGACGCTTTTCCAGATCGGATCGATCTCGAAGTCGTTCGTCGCCGTCTTGCTGCTGCAACTGCGCGACGAGGGCAAGCTCGATCTCCACAAGCCCGTCACGCAGTACCTGCCGTGGCTCAAGATCAATTCCAGGTTCGAGCCCATCACGACGCACCACCTGCTCAGCCACACGGCGGGCCTGCCCGGCGCGCCGCTCCTGCTCGACGCCCTGCTCGCGGAGTTGCCCACGGGGACAAAGCCCGGCACCCACTTCCTCTACTCCAACACCGGCTACAACATCCTCGGCTTTCTCGTCGAGGCGCTCGACGCCCGCCCCTTCGCCGCGGCGATGCGCGCGCGCGTGCTGGAGCCGCTCGGGATGCGCGCGAGCGCGCCCGTCATCTCGAACGAGACGCGCGGCCGCATGGCCGTCGGCTACCAGCCCTTCGACGAAGATAGACCTTTCCCCTTCCTGGGCCGTCTCGCCGAGGCCCCCTGGATCGAGATGGACATGGCGGCCGGCAGCGTCGCCGCGACGCCCGCCGACATGGCCTCCTACGTACGCGCCCTGCTCAACCGCGGCGCGCTCCCGCGCGGCGGCCGTCTTTTCTCCGAGGAGAGCTTCCGCCTGATGACGACGCCCGCGATCAAAGCACCGTTCCGCGGCGAGGACGCCTCCTACGGGTACGGGCTCTGGATCAGCGACATCAACGGCCACACGCGCCTGCGCCACACGGGCGGGATGGTCGCCTTCAGCTCCGCACTCGACGTTGACGTGAGCGGGGGCGTCGGAGCGTTCGCCTCCGTCAACGCGAACCTCGCCGGCTACCGCCCCGTCGCCGTCGCGCGCTTCGCCGTCGACGCCCTCACGGCGTCGTCGGAAGGGAAGCCGCTGCCGCCCCTCCCCTCACCGACGCCCACGCCCGAAGAGATCAAGAACGCGGCAGACTTCGCGGGCGCGTTCACCTCGCCCGACGGGCGCAAGATCGCCTTCGCCGCCGAGGGCAGCCGCCTCCTGCTGCTGCACGACGGCCGGCGCGTCACGCTCGAACGCTCGCGCGCCGGCGCCGATCAGTTCGTCACCAGACACCCCGACTTCGCGCTCTACCGCCTCGCCTTCGGCCGCGAGAAGGGGCGCGTCGTCGAAGTCTCTTACGGCGCGGACTGGTACGCGGGCGCTGCTTACGCGGGCGCGCGCACCTTCGACCGCCCGAAGGAGTGGGACGCCTACGTCGGCCACTACTTCAACGACAGCCCGTGGTACGGCTCGACGCGCGTCCTCATACGCAAGGGGCAACTCCTGCTCGACGGCGCGCAGACGCTCCTCCAGACCGCCGACGGATCGTTCATGCTCGCGAACGACGAGTCCGCGCCCGACCGCATCCGCTTCGAGTCGATCGTGGGCGGCAGGGCGATGCGCCTGAACTACTCCGGCATCGTCTTCCGCCGCGTCTTCACGCCCTGAAGTGAGAGGCGACGGTTGCAGGCGGAGGAGTCTGACATCCGATGAGTCTCTGGCAAATCATCCGGCGGCTGGTTCCGTTCGTGAAGCCGTACCGCCGCTGGGTCATCTTTTCCCTGGGGCTGACCCTCCTGGGCGCGTTCGCGGCTCAGGTCAACCCGGTGGTCTTGCGCTACACGGTCGACACCATCGAGCGGCTTTTGCGCGAGGGCAGGACCGCGTCCCAGGGGACTTCGCTCCTGCTGCTCATCAGCGCCGTCCTGCTGGGGAAGGAGATCCTCAACACGGGGTTGAGGTACGGGCAGAATCTGTTCGGCGAGAAGATACGGGTTAACGTTTCGAGCCGCCTGTCGCAGTTCGCGGTCGAAAAGATTCTCACCTACCGGCTGGCCTTCTACAGCGCGTCTGACAACCAGACCGGAATACTCCAGACGCGCATCGACCGCGGCGCGGAGAGCCTGACGAAGCTCGTCCAGAGCGCCTTCATCGACATCCTGCCCCTGTTCGCCAACGCGATCCTGGCGCTCGTCATCATGTTCCTGGCTAACGTGTACGTCGGGCTGGTGGCCGCCGCGATCCTGCCCGTCTATTTTTTGCTGAGCCAGAGGCAGGCTTCGATGCTCAAGGGGGCGCGGCGGGGCTTGCGCGCCCTGCGCGAGGAGAAGAACAACGGGCTGCACAACATCATCGAGTCCATCGTCGTGATCAAATCGTTCGTCCGCGAGGAGTACGAAAAGGAGAAACAGGTTCGCCTGCAACAGAACCTGGTGAGGGCACAACTGAAGCAGCGGCAGACGAATTTCATCTTCGACGGGCTGAAGACCTTCGTCGAGCAGATCGGCGTCGTGCTGATCATCATCCTGACGGCGTACCTCGTCCTCGACCTCCGGATGTCGATCGGCGCGATCATGTTTCACATCATGCTGTTCGGCAACGTCTCCGCGCCGATCAGGCAGCTCCACCGCATCTACGACGAGATGAACGACGCCCTGACTTACGCCGAGGGCTACTTCCAGATTCTCGACGCGGACGACGAGATCGAGCCGAGCGGCGACCTGGGGGTGTCGAACCTGCAAGGCGCTTTCGAGTTGATCGACGTGAGCTTCACCTACCCGAACGGCACGCAGGCGCTTTACAACGTCAACATGAAAATCCCGCACGGGAAGACGGTCGCCTTCGTCGGGCTCTCCGGGGCGGGGAAGTCCACCCTGCTTAATTTGCTGACCAGGTTTTACACGCCGACGGGCGGCAGGCTGCTGCTCGACGGCCACGACATATCCGAATACAAGACCGATCTCTTGCGCCGCAAGATCGGCCTGGTGCTCCAGAAGAACCACATCTTCAAAGGCACCATCGAAGAGAACATCCGCTACGGGAATATCGACGCCACGCCCCGGGAGGTGGAGGAGGCGGCGCGCAAGGCGTACCTCACCGACCAGATTGAAGGGCTGCCGAACAAGTACCAGTCGGACGCGCAACTGCTCTCCGGCGGGCAGCAGCAGCGCATCGCCATCGCGCGCCTCTTCCTCAAAGACCCGCCGATCATCTTTCTGGACGAGCCGACGGCGAGCCTCGACGCCATCGCCACCGAGCAGATCAAGAACAGCCTCGACGCCATCAAAGCGGATCGCACGACGGTCGTCATCTCGCACAGCATCTCCCAGATCATCGACGCCGACATCATCTTCGTCCTCAAAGAAGGCCGCGTCGTCGAGCACGGCACGCACGAAGATCTGTACGAAAGGGACGGGACTTACCGCGAGATCTTCAACGCCTCCGCCCGGAGCCTGAACATAGATAAAATATCAAGAACTTTAGACGTGGAACTCACCTCCGCCCCGGCGAATTAAGAGCCCGCACGTCCCGAACAGGGCCGACGTGCGGGCAAGATCGACGGCTTGTCACAGTTTGTAAATGGGTGCGACCGAGGAATAACCGTAGGGGCAGGGCTCGTCCCTGCCCGCGAGCGGCCTCTAGGCCGCTCAACCGATCCGCGATCACTCTTCAGTGACTGATGACGATCCTTATCTTCCGCGCTCACGCGCACGAGCGGGCAGGGACGAGCCCTGCCCCTACGATCATCACGCAGCAGTCGCACTCAAAACAGCGAACCCCGATAGCCTTACTCGAAACGCAACGCGTCAATCGGGTCGAGCGCCGCGGCTTTGCGCGCCGGGTAGTAGCCGAAGAAGATTCCGACCGCCGCGGAGAAGACCGCCGAGCCGACGATGGACGCGGGCGAGACGAGCGTCTGCCACCCCAGCAGCGCCGGGATGGCGAGCGAGACCGAGACGCCCAGGACGATCCCGACGATCCCGCCCGTCAGGCTCAGCACGATCGACTCGATGAGGAACTGCGTGCGCACCGCCGAGGAGCGCGCGCCGATAGCCATGCGGATGCCGATCTCTCTGGTGCGCTCGGTGACCGAGACGAGCATGATGTTCATGATGCCGATCCCGCCCACCAGCAGCGAGACGCCCGCGATGCAGCCGAGCAGGATCGTCATCGTGCTGTTCGTCTCGTTCGCCGCCTCGGCCACGTCCGACATGTTGCGCACCGTGAAGTCGTTCGGCTCCGAGGCGGTGAGTTTGTGGCGCTGGCGCAGGAGTTCCGTGATCTGTACTTGCGCCGTGTAGGTCGCGTCCGCCGAGACCGCAGAGACGTAGGCGACGGGCAGGCGCGTCGTCCCCAGCAGCTTCTTCTGCACGGCGGTGAACGGCGCGAACGCGAGGTCGTCCTGATCGCGCCCCTGCGGGTCCTGACCCTTGCGCGCCATCACGCCGACGACGCGGAAAGGCAGGTTCGTCACGCGCACGGTCTGCCCCGTGGGGTCGACGCCGGGGAAGAGGTTGTCGGCGACGGTCTGCCCTAAGACGATGACGCGCGCCGCGGTTCTCACGTCCGACTCGGTGAAGAACTCGCCCGACTGCACGTTCCAGTTGCGTATGCCGGGGAGCCCGTCGCTCACGCCCTGCACCTGCGTGCTCCAGTTCAGGTTGCCGGCGACGAGCTGCACGCGCGAGTTGACCGAGGGGCTGACGAGCGCGACCGAGGGCACTTCCCGCTTGATCGCGTCGAGGTCTTCGGGTTGGAGCGTGTTCGCCCCCCCGGCGTCGCCCGCGCCGCCGCGCACGCCGCCGACGTTCTGCGCGCCCGCGCTGACGAAGAGCAGGTTCGTGCCCATGCCCTCGATCTGCGCCTGCACCGACGCCTGCGCGCCCTGGCCGATGCTGACCATCGCGATCACCGCCGAGACGCCGATGATGATGCCGAGCATCGTGAGCAGCGCGCGCATCTTGTTGCGCACCAGCGCGCGGAAGGCGACGCGGATGATGGATTGAAAGTTCATGATCGTCCTCTCCCCGACTCGCCCGAAGAAATAGGGCGCGCCTCGGCCCGACTCAAAGCTCGTCCTCTTCCTCTTCCGCTTCGACCGGCGGCAAATTCTTCAGCTCTTCCGCCGCGTCGCGCGGGCTCTCGACGGGCGAGTCGCGCTTGATCCGACCGTCCTTGAAGACGACGACGCGGTCGGCGTAAGCGGCGATGTCCGCCTCGTGCGTGACTAAGACGAGCGTGATGCCGCGCTCGCGGTTGAGGCGCTGGAAGATCTCCATGACCTCGACGGAGGTGCGCGAGTCGAGCGCGCCGGTCGGCTCGTCGGCCAGGATGAGCGTCGGGCGGTTGACGAGCGCGCGCGCTATCGCCACGCGCTGCTGCTGGCCGCCGGAGAGCTGGTTCGGGTGGTTCTGCTCGCGCCCCGCCAGGCCCACCGAGCGCAGCGCCTCCAGCGCGCGCTCGCGCCGCTCCTCGGTCGGGACGTTGGCGTAGAGCATTGGCAGCTCCACGTTCTCCAGCGCGGACGTGCGTGAGAGCAGGTTGAAGCCCTGGAAGACGAAGCCGAGTTTCCGGTTGCGTATGTCGGCGCGCTCGTCCTTCGAGAGCCGCGACACGTCGTCTCCGTCGAGGACGTAGGTGCCGCGCGTCGGGCGGTCGAGGCAGCCGATGATGTTCATCGTCGTTGACTTGCCCGACCCCGAAGTGCCCATGATGGCGACGAACTCGCCCTCGCGGATCGCGAGCGAGACGCCGCGCAGCGCGTGCACCTCCACGTCGCCCATGGTGTAGGTCTTGTGGACGTGCTCCAGACTGATGACGGTGCGCGCCTCGGTCTTTTGTGCGAACGCCGCCGCGCTCGCCTGAATCACTTCGGGTCTGATCTCGACTGTCGCCTGCATCGCTCGACTCTCCTTCGCGAACACTCTCAGGAAATACTGTCGCCGCCTCGCCGTGTCGGCTGCGGTGGCGACAGACCCCGGCCGCGGACTCCTCGTTTATCTAAGTCCGCGGACTCGTCGTTTATCTGCGCCCGCCGCCTCCGCCCGCGCCGCCGCGCGGCGCGCCGCCGAAGCCGGGGGCCGACTGAGCGCCCGTCTGCGCGCGCTGCGCGCCGGTGACGGTCTGACCCGTGACGACCACGTCGCCCTCCTTCAATTCGCCTTCGACGACCTCGGTCGAAGCGCCGTCGGAAAGACCCACCTTGATGCGACGCGGCTGCACCTTGCCGTCCGCGCCGAGCACCCAGACTCGTCGCGTCTGGCCTTCGAGCACCGGCGCGGTCGGCGGCGCGAAGTTGCCGCCGCGCCCTCCCGCACTCTGCTGCGCGTTCGCGCCGGAGGCGTTCGTGCTGGCGGCGCCGTTCGCGTTCGCGCCCGTCTGCGCCGCCGCGCCGCCGCGCCCGCCCTGTCCGGCGTGGTTGGCGCGGTTCTGATTACCCTGACCCGCGCCGGTCGCTTGCGGCGTGAACCGGAGCGCGGCGTTCGGGACTTTGACGACGTTGTTGCGCTCGTCGATGGTGATCGTCAGGTTCGCCGTCATGCCGGGCTTCAACTTCTGCTCCGGGTTCGCCACGTCGATGACGACGTTGTAGGTCACGACGTTCTGCGCGCTCACGGGGTTGAGGCGCACCTGCTGGATCGTGCCCGTGAACTCGTTGCCGGGGAACGCGTCCACGTCGAACTTCGCGCCCTTCGCCTGCTCGACGAGCCCGATGTCGGCCTGATCGATGTTGGCGATGACCTGCATGCGCGTGAGATCGTTCGCGATGGTGAAGAGCGTCGGAGCCGAAAGGCTCGCGGCGACGGTCTGCCCCACGTCGACGTTGCGCGAGACGACGACGCCGTCAATCGGCGAGGTGATGGTCGTGTGCGCGAGGTTGATCTCGGCGAGGCTTAGAGCCGCCTGCGCCTGCTCGACCTGCGCCGCGGCGTTCTGCGCCTGCGCCTGCGCCTGCTGCGTCTGGGCGACGGAGCTTTGCACCTGCGCCTGCGCCTGCGTGATCTGCGCGCGCGCCTGCGCCTGCCCCGCGCTCGAAGCCGACTGCCGGCTGAGCACCGCCTGATTCAGTTGCGCCTCCGCCTGGTTGTAGCGCGCCTGCGCCGTCTTGTAGCTCGTCTGCGCCGTCTCGTACTCGCGCGCGGAGATGACGCCGCTTTTCAACAGCGCATCCTCCTGCCGGACGAAACTCGCCGCGTCGTCCAACTGCGCCTTGAGCACGGCGAGGTTCGCCTGCGCGCTCACGACGCCCGCCTGCTGGTTCTCGACGGTCGAGCCGGCGGCCGCCGCCTTCGCCTGGGCGTCCGTCACGCCGGCTCTCGTCTGTGCGATGCCGGCCTGCGACTGCGCGATCCCTGCGCGGGCCTGGACGAGACCGGCGCGTGCCTGTTCGAGGTTCGCCCGCGCCTGCTGGACTTGAGCCTGCGCGGTCGCCGGGTCGAGCTGCGCGACGACCTGCCCCTTCCTGACGGTCGAGTTGAAGTCGGCGTAGAGCGCCGAGATCGTGCCCGAAGCCTGAGAGCCGACCTGCACGGTCGTCACGGCCTGGAGCGTGCCCGTCGCCGTCACGGTGTTGCGCAGATTCCCGCGCTCGACGCGCGCCGTCATGTACTCCGCGGCGCTGGCGCGGTCGCCCCAGATCATGTAGCCCCCGACAGCCGCCAGCACGATGGCGACGAAAACCGCGACGAGGCCCTTCCTGCGCTTCAACTGTAGTTTCAGCTTCTTCATCTTCTCTCTCCTCACGCGCCGTTTCGTTCCGGCCCCTCACCCCACCCGCCGATCAGACCGCGCGTACTGAATCCCCTCCAGCACCCCTCTATTAGCCAGACACCGGCAGTCGCCGCGCGGTTACACCCCCCGGCCGAAAAACGCGTGCGCGTCGCCCCTGTAACCGACCTGCGCGGGGCGGTGTCTTACCTGTCAGGAAGGTTCGAGTCTCCCCGAAAAAAGTCTCTCCCCGCAGACAGTCGAATGAGGAGGAGAATCATGAAGAGCAGGATCAAAGCAGTATTCGCTAAACCAATCGCTCAAGGGGGGTGAAGTATGAAGAGGGTACTGGGAGTCATCATGTCGCTCGTCCTGCTCGCGGGGGCGGCGCTTCCGGCGGCGGCGCAGACGCGCAGTCGTTACCCGTCGCGCGTCGCGCAGACGCGCCGCTACGGCGACGCGCGGCGCGCCTACTATGATCGCCGCTACGACGACCGCTACGACCGCCGCGACGAACGCTCCTTCTGGGAGGAGCATCGCGATAAGGTGACGGTCGCCGCGGGCGCGGGCGCGGGCGCAGTGGTCGGCGCGGCGGCGGGCGGCAAGAAGGGCGCGATCATCGGCGCGCTCGTCGGCGCGGGCGCTTCGGCGCTCTACACCTACGGCGCGCGCGACCGCGACAATAATGATCGCCGCTACCGGCGCTAACGGTTGGCAAGCCCCCGCCGCGTCACAACGTCACACGGCGCGGCGGGGGTCGCGCACCGCGCGGGCGGGGCTGTAACCTGTCGGGCGCGCGCGGTGTCTGGTACGTCAGAGAGGCTCTCCCGTCGGAACAAGAACAAGGTAAACTTGAAGGAGTACAAAGAAAGATGAAACGACTCGGAAAAGTTAAGACCCTCGTCATCGCGGGTCTCTCGACGGTGGCGCTGGCCGCCCCCATCGCCATCGCACAGCGAGGCGGCGGCGTCGGGCAGGGCAAGGGGCAGGGGCAGCACGGCAAGTGGGGCGGCCACGGCGGCGGCGGGATGGGCATGCGTCGCGGCGGCCACTTCGGCGGCGGCGGGATGTTCCGCGGCGTCGATCTGACGGACGAGCAGAAGACGCGCCTCCAGCAGATCCGACAGGGCTTCGGCGAGCGCACGAAGTCTCTGCGCGAGCAGCTACGCGCCAAGCATCAGGAGCTGCGCCAGTCCGAACAGGGCGCGACGTTCAACGAGGCGCTGGCGACGCAGAAGTTGACGGAGGCGGCGGCGATTCAGGCGCGGCTGATGGCCGAAGAGTTCAGGCTTCGTCAGGAGTCGCTCTCGGTGCTGACGCCGGAGCAGAAGACGCAGATGGAGCAGCGCCGCGCGCAGTTCAAAGCCCAGGGCGGCGGCGGGCGGCACGGTCGTCGCCAACAGCAGCAGCAGAAACAGCAGTAACCTCTGCACACCGCGGCGGCGGACTCCGTATTTAACGCGGAGTCCGCCGCGCGCCCTAACTTCGATGGGGAGCGAATCTGCCGGAAGGGTTGGAACAGGCTTCGGACTTGGAGCTGGCGCGTCTGGCGCGGGGCGGCGACGAGTCCGCCTTCGCGGAGATCGTGCGGCGCTTCGGCCCGCGCGTCTTCCGCGTCGCGAGCCGCCACTTCCGCCGGCGCGAGCAGGTCGAAGACGCCGCGCAGGAGACCTTTTTGAAAGCGTTCACGCAGCTCGACGCCTACGAGGCGCGCGGCTCGATGGAGGGCTGGCTGACGCGCATCGCGACGACGATCTGCCTCAACCTGCTGCGCAGCGCCCGGCGGCGGCCCGAACTCACGCTCTCCGATCTGAGCGAGGACGAGGGGGCGTGGCTCGAAGAGCACACGGCGGGTGCGGCGGTCGAGCGGCAGCAGGCGGCGGAGCGCGGCGTCGTCGCGGCAGACCTCGCCGAGAGGGTGCTCGAAACACTATCGCCCGACGACCGGCTCGTCTTAACGCTGGTCGACGGCGAGGAGACGCCGGTCAGAGAGGTCGCCGGGATGACGGGCTGGTCGGAGTCGAAAGTTAAGGTGCAGGCGTTCCGCGCGAGGCGCAGGATGCGCGCGGCGGTGGAGAAGCTGCTCGGCCGGGGTTGAAGGGGCGCGCCGGCGAAGCGTCATTCGGGGGCGCGGCGTGCGTCGAGTTTGAAAGTGCGGGTGCGAGATGACAGACAGACACGTCATAGCGATTCTTGAAGGCGCGCCCTTCGGCTCGTTGAGCGAGGCCGAACTGGCGACGGTGCGCGCGCACGCAGGCGTCTGCGCCGAGTGCCGCCGCGCGTTTGACGCGGCGCGCGTCTCGTCGCTGCTGCTCAGGGAGCGCGCCGCCGCCGCCGCCGAGCCTTCGCCTTTCTTCCAGACGCGCGTGCTGGCGGCGCTGCGCGAGCGGCAGGCGGCGGGCGGGGCGTGGTCTTTCGCGCGCCTGTGGAAGTCGGCGGGCGCGCTCGTCGTCTCGATGGCCGCCTCGGTCGCGCTGCTCGCGGGTCTGATCTTCGTCGCGCCCGACGCGCAGCCCCTGCCCGAAGGCTCTGAGGTGGCGTCGGGGACCAACCCCTACTCGGCGGAAGACGTGCTCCTCAGCGAGGAAGGGTTCGCGGGCGAAGAGTTGAACGACTCCCAGGTGTTCACGACGATCTACGGGTCGGAAGAGGAAGAGTCCAAATGACGATGGACAAGGCCACTAGAAGCAGCTGGCAGGTGCGCGCCGCCGCACTCGCAATCTTCCTGCTCGGCGCGGCCGCGGGCACGCTCGCGCCGCGCGCCTACTACAAGACTGTCGGGCGGCAGGGCGCGGAGACGACGCGGCGCGGGGGCGTCGAGCAGATGTTCGACCGCCTGCAACTCGACGAGGGGCAGCGCGCGCAGGTGCGGCAAATTTTCGGCGAGACGCGCGCTCAGTTGGGTGCGCTGCGCAAGGAATCCGAACCGCGCGTCGCGGAGATTCGCCGGCAAGCCGACGAGAAGTTGCGGAAGGTGCTCACGCCCGAGCAGTGGCAGCGCTTCCAGCAGTTGAAGGAGGAGACGCGCGGGCGGGGCCGCCGCGGGCGCGGCAAGGGCGACCCGCCGGGCAACGGGCGTTGATTGGTGGACGAGAGAGGGGCTACGCGCAAACGAATATTGCGCGAAGCCCCTCTGTGCATCTAAGCCGGGCGCGGCCCCGGCGTCCGGCCGCAGCCGTGAGCCCTTCCGATCACAGGGTCGGCGTAAAAATCACCTGGCCCGCCGCCGTTCCCCGATGCGTCTTTGCACGAGGGTTTCGACTTCGACGGGTACGCCCTCGGCTTTCGCCCGGCGGATGAAGTCGGCATCGATCTTGAAGATGCGCAGCTTGACGAACTCCTCGACCGAGAGGTTCGTCAGCCCCTCGTTGCGTGCTTCGGCGACGAACTCAGGCGTGACCTTGAAGATCTGTATCTTGACGAGGCCCTCAAGCGGCTCCCTGACGAAGCCCATCCGCGCCGCACGGCGGACGGCCTCCGTGTCGATCTTGAAGATGCGCGCCTTGACCAGCTCCTCCATGTTGAGGCCGGGGAAGCCGAGCCCCCTCATCTCGCGCGCGTAGTTCGAATCCACTTTGAAGATCTTCGCCTTGATCAGGTCTTCGACGACGAGTTTGCCGAAGCCGGCCGAGAGCAGATCGTCCGCCAGGGCGGTCGTCACGTCGAGCGCCGCGGCGGCGAAGAGTCTTTCTTCCGCGTCGCGCCTACCCTTCGGCTGCGCGGGGTCTGGTTCGAAGTCGAAGCCCCGACTCCTCATCGCCGAGACGAAGCCCTGGCTGCCGTTGAAGCTGAAGGTGCCGGAGCCCTTGCCGTTCAGGAAGCTGCCCTCGCAGTCGATCCTGCCGGCTTCGCGCACGAGGCTGAACCTGACCGCGCCCGTGCCCGCGGCCTGCTCGCGGCTTAAGCCTTGCAAGTCGGCCAGATCGTAGGTCTGACCTATCTGGTTCTTGCCGCCGTCCGCGGCGCGGCGCTCCAAACTCAGGCTGAGCCTGCCGGGCTTTTCCGGATCGGCCGATGCCGTCCACGTGCCCGTCAACACGTTCTGCGCCACAAGGGCCTGCGCTGCGAGCAGGATGATGAAGGCCACGCTCACGACGGCGCGCGTTAACACTTGAAGTCTCTTCGGCATTGAGTCATCTCCCCCGAATCAAATATTGTCAGTGCCGTGTGAGACGACGCGGCGAAGAGATTTGTCGCAGAACTTTTTAACCCCCGCGGGAACAAGTAACTTCGCCCGCGTCGGATAACGACGTTCCCGTAAGCTAGTTCGATCTGTGGCACTGAATAAATAGCCGTCGATAAAACAGTAGGGGCAGGTCTCGTCCCAGCCCGGCTTGTCGCGAACGGAAGACGGGCAGGGACGAGACCTGCCCCTACACTTATCTCGTCGTCGGGGGTTTGAACCGCGACTTTGTTCTTGCCCGTAAAAATCCCACCATTCCTCGCCTACAGCCCGACATCTATGGGGCGGACAATAGGTGGATGCCCGCGCGTCGAGTTCTCCCGGTCGTCTCGCTCGGCTTCCTCAGTCGGGTGTAGAGTCCCGCCAGGAAACCAAGGAACAAAAGGAACAAACGGCTTGTTGAGGAACGTATTGATCTGATATGACCACCGCACAGACCCCCGCCCGACAGACGCCCATCGAACAGATCCTCATCGCACAGACCGATAGACCGACTCCTCGGAAGCCGCTGCGGCTGTGGCCCGGCGTCGTCGTGGTGGTGGTGCAGTGGGTGTTATGGGTCGCCGTGCCCATCTTCTCTCGCGACACCGCCATAGTCGCGGTGCTTGGCGCAATCGCCCTCGGGTTGGCGGTCGTCGTGTGGTGGCTGTTCTTCAGCCGGGCGCTCTGGGCTGAGCGCGTGGGCGCCATCGTGCTGATGATCGTCGCGGTGATCGTGACGAAGCGCATCGTTCACCCGTCCATCGCGGGCGGGATGATGGGGTACATGCTCCCCGCCTACGCCGTCCCGCCACTGAGCCTCGCGCTCGTCGCTTGGGCGGTCGCCACCCGTCGGCTCTCGGACGGACTGCGGCGCGCGTCGTTGGTCGCCGCCGTCGCGCTCGCGTGCGGAGTATTCACGCTCCTGCGGACAGGCGGCATCACCGGCGACGCCGATTCGGATTTGCACTGGCGTTGGACGCCAACCCCAGAGCAACGGCTCCTGGCCCATGCCGACGCCGAACCGGCGGCCCTCGCGTCGGCTCCGGCGGCGGCCGAGACCGGGGCCGACTGGCCCGGCTTTCGCGGACCCGAGCGCGACGGCGTCGTCCGCGGCTTGCGGATCGCGACCGACTGGTCGGCGACGCCGCCGGTCGAGTTGTGGCGTCGCCCCGTCGGGCCGGGCTGGTCGTCCTTCGCCGTCCGCGGCGACCGCCTCTACACGCAGGAGCAGCGCGGGGAGCACGAACTCGTCACCTGCTACAACGTGAACACCGGTAAGCCTGTCTGGACTCACCGCGACGCGGCGCGGTTCTATGAGTCGAACGGCGGCGCCGGACCGCGCGGGACGCCGACCCTCAGCGACGGCCGGGTTTACACGTTAGGCGCGACCGGAATCCTGAACGCGCTCAAGGCCGACGACGGCTCCGTCGTCTGGTCGCGCAACGCGGCGTCCGACACCGGAACGAAGATACCGGGCTGGGGCTTCTCCGGCTCGCCGCTCGCGCTTGACGACGTTGTCATCATCGCCACCGCGGGCACGCTCGCCGCTTACGACCGCGCCACCGGCGAGCCGCGCTGGTTCGGATCGAAAGCCGGCTGCTGCTACAGCTCACCCCACCGCGCGACCATCGGCGGGGTCACGCAGATCGTGCTGATGCGTGGGGACGGAGTGATCAGCGTCGCGCCGGCCGACGGCAAGGTACTCTGGCAGCACCCGCTGCCGACGGGCGGTCGCATCGTGCAGCCGGCCCTGACCCCGGAAGGCGACCTGCTGCTCAGCGTCGGCGAGGGGAGCGACCTGTACCGCGTCGCGGTCGCGCAAGGGGCCGGCGGGTGGAAGGTCGAAGAGCGCTGGATCTCCGAGGGGCTGAAACCTTACTTCAGCGACTTCGTCGTGCACAAAGGCCACGCCTACGGGTTCGACGCCGGCAAGATCGCCTGCATTGATCTCAAAGACGGCGTGCGCAAGTGGGCGGGCGGCAGCTACGGCGCCGGCCAGCTCGTCCTGCTGCCAGACCAGGACGTACTGTTGGTGGTGTCGGAGCAAGGGAACCTGGCGCTGGTCGGGGCCGCCCCCGACCGTTTCACGGAGCTGGCGCGTTTCCCGGCGATCAAGGGCAAGACGTGGAACCACCCGGCGCTGGCCGGCGACGTGCTGCTGGTTCGCAACGGCGAGGAGATGGTCGCGTTCCGTCTACGCCCCGCGGGTCGTTGACCGGGGGTCTGCCCTCGCGTCTACAGCAGGTTCCGCCCAACAACGCGTTGCACCGTACGAACGACTCTGCTCAAGCTCCGGCACGACCCCCGGGCTTTTCATCCGTTCTGAAGCCTTCATCGTTTGTGCGCGCGGCTTGCGTAATGGTATTTTAGTCATTCGCCGTCGTCGCAGAGCGCCACTCTCCTCTACCTCATTCGCCTCTGCGCAAAATCGGTTCGTCGGCTTTGTTAAGATTTCTGCGACCGACAGTTCTCATCCAAAGCCTAAACTTTAGTCCGTTCACCGAATAACCTGATGAACTACCGATTCGTCTGCCCGCTTCTCTTGATACTCGTCGCGCTGACGCACATTACTGCCGCCGGCTTAACGGCTCGGAGCATCCACCCAGTCCTCGTCAACGCTGATAGCGTGGGCTCGGCCGGCGCGGGTGTCGGCCACACCGCCACGTCCGGCAGGCTCACCTTCGCCCAAGGCGAGCAGCCCGCGCTCCGCGTCAGCAACGTCAGCGCGCCAGAAGGTGGGACGGGCGTGATCAGCGCGGTCTTCTGGGTTACGCTCTCGGTCGCGAGCGGCGCGACCGTCACGGTCAATTACGCCACGGCCGATTCGACGGCCACGGCCGGCAGCGACTACGAAGCCGCCTCCGGCGTGCTCACCTTCAACCCAGGCGAGACCAGCAAGACCGTCTCGGTGAACGTCTTCGGCGACACCGTAGTTGAGCCGGACGAAACCTTCGCGCTCAACCTGACGAACGCGGTCGGCGCGACTACGGGCGCG
Source organism: Pyrinomonadaceae bacterium (assembly GCA_035537435.1). Classification (GTDB taxonomy): domain Bacteria; phylum Acidobacteriota; class Blastocatellia; order Pyrinomonadales; family Pyrinomonadaceae; genus JAIVGV01. The sequence goes on from DATLMC010000133.1 coordinate 73,157, forward strand.
GGCGGCGCGGGCACGATTGCGAACGACGATCCGGGCACGCAGTTCAACGTCAGCGGCAGCGTGACCGACCCGTCCGCGGGCGGCGTCGGCGGCGTGACGATCACTCTGCACCTCGACCAGGCGGGCACGACGCTGACGACCCAGACCGACGCGAACGGCGGCTACGCATTCATCAACCTGCCGCCGGGCCAGAGCCGCGTGACCGTAACGCCGTCGAAAGCGGGGCTCAACTTCTCCCCGCAGTCGAGCGGGCTCGTGAGCAGCAGTTCGCTGGGCGGCAATAACACCATCAACTTCGTGTCGGGCACGGTATATATCGCCATGCTGACGGGCGCGCAGGTGGCGCCGCCCACCAATTCATTCGGGCAGGGGTTCGGCGTCTTGACCCTCAGCCTCGACGAGACGAAGGCGTCCGTCGATCTCAACTTCGGCGCGCTGTCGGGGTCCCAGACGCAGGCGCACATCCACTCTTCCACCGGCCCCGGCGCGAACGGGCCTGTCCTGTTCACGCTGCCGCGGGGCGTCGTCAGCAACTTCCTGATCACTCTGACGCCGGCGCAGGCGCAACTCCTGAAGGCCGGGCAGCTCTACTTCGACGTGCACACGAATCTCTTCACCAACGGCGAGATACGCGGGCAGATCACGCCCCTCCCGCCCCTGACGTTGCAGTTCGGCGCGGCGAGTTTTACCGCCGCGGAGCAGGCCGGGCGCGCCACGCTCACCGTGACACGCTCCGGCGATCTGTCGGCGCCCTCCAGCGTCTCCTACCAGACCGTCGATGACCCCGCGGCGATCAGGTGCGACGACACGACCTCTCAGCCGGGCGTCGCCTTCGCCCGCTGCGACTACGCGACGACCGTCGGCACGCTCACCTTCGCGCCCGGCGTCGCGCAGATGACCATCAGCGTGCCCATCATCGACGACGCCCACGCCGAGGGCAACGAGACGGTGCAGGTGCGTCTCGCGAACGCCCAGGGGGCCACCCTCGGCTCGCCCTCCTCCGCCACCCTCACCATCACGGACAACGACAGCCCCGGCGCGTCGAACCCGGTGGTCTCGACCGACTACGGCTTCTTCGTGCGCCAGCAGTACCTCGACTTCTTCGGCCGCGAGCCCGACGCCGCCGGCTTCCAGGCCTGGAAGGTGACC
>DATLMC010000134.1:0-31875 GCA_035537435.1 Pyrinomonadaceae bacterium
GCTGCTCGTGCCCTACATCATCATCGGCGTGATGGGCGGCGGCACGACCCTGAACGTCATCAGCGGCGGGCTCGTGCCCTTCTGGTTCGGCGGGGCGGTCGTGGCGCTGGTGGTGATGAGCTACGTCTTCTTCGGCGGGATGCGCGGCACCGCGTGGGTCAACACCTTCCAGACCGTCCTGTTCCTGATCTTCGGCGCCATCGCCGTCGTCGTCATCGGCTCGGCGATGGGCGGCTTCGCGGGCGCGATCGGCGCGATGCAGAATGCGCCCGCGCTGGCGCCGCTTTTGACGCGCGAGCGCGTCTCGCCTTACTACTTCTTCAGCTACACCTTCATCCCGCTCTCGGCCATCGCCTTCCCGCACATCGCGATCTTCTGCCTGACGGCGCGCAAGATGAGCCAGTTTAAGAAGACGGTCATCTTCTACCCGCTCTGCATCATGGCGATCTGGCTGCCGTGCGTCTTCCTCGGCGTGGTGGCGAACCGCGTGACGGACTCGCCGGAGATACGCCACAAGATCGAGGCGCGGCGCACGCTCGCCACGCAAGGGAAGTCTCTGGCTCCCGAACAGCGCGACGAGCTGCGCGAGGAGGCGGCGGGCGACGACGTGCTGCTGATACTTCTGAAGCGTTACGCCCCGCTCTGGCTCGCCGGGATCCTGGGCGCGGGGATCATGGCGGCGGTGATGGCGAGCGACTCACAAATTCTCGCGCTCTCGACGATGTTCGCCGAAGACATCTTCGCCTACTACGGCGGGCGTCGCCGCTACGGCGAGCGCGCGCAGGTGCAGACCGGGCGCGTGTTCGTCATCGTCCTGACGCTCATCGCCTATACAATCGCGCTGCGCGCGCCCGAGTCGATCTTCGAGCTGGCGATTCAGTACGCCTTCTCCGGCTTCGCCGCCCTGTCGCCGCTCCTGGTCGCCGCGCTCTTCTGGCGGCGCAGCACGAAGTGGGGCGCGCTCGCCTCGACCGTCTGGACGGCGCTCGCCGTCATCGCCGTCGCCGCCTTCCAGGCGCGCGTGCCCGCGCCCGCGCCGGGCGGCAACGTCGTCGCCGCGACGCTCGGCGGGTGGGAGGCTATCACGCGCACGCCCGGCGGCACGGCGGTCTTCGGCTTCATGCCGGTCGTGCCGATGGTCATCGTCTCGGCGCTTTTGATGATCCTCGTCTCGCTCGCGACGAAAAGGCCGCAGGAGGCGACGCTGCGGCGCTACTTCGCGCGCGCGCGCGGCGACGTGCGCGGGACGGGCGAGCGACAGGCGCAGGCCGCCTGACCGTGACCGCATCACGCGCCGGCGAAGGGCCGCGGAATCGAACGCCAATGAAACCTTTCCGGCAGCTCGCGCCGTGGCTCGTCGCCCTCCTCGTCGTCTCGCTCACCGCGCTCGTGTTGCACCTGCAAGGTCGGTTGTGGGTCTGCGCCTGCGCGAGCGTGCGCGCGTGGACTTCAGACGCCTGGAGCGCCGAGACCTCACAGCACCTCTCCGACCCTTACAGCTTCACGCACCTGCTCCACGGCTTCGCCTTCTGCGGGCTGCTCGCGCTCGCCGCGCCGCGAACGACCGCGCGCTGGCGTCTCTGCCTCGCGATTCTGATGGAGTCGGTCTGGGAGATCGTCGAGAACACGGACGCCGTCATCAACCGCTACCGCGAGGCGACCGCCGCGCTCGGCTACACGGGCGACACGGTCTTGAACTCCGTGGGCGACGTAATCGCCTGCGGCGTCGGCTTCCTTCTGGCGCGTCGGCTGGGGTGGCGTCGCACGCTCGCCGCGTTCGCGCTCGTCGAGCTGCTCCTGATCTTCTGGATCAGGGACAGCCTGCTTTTGAACATCCTGATGCTGCTCCGCCCCTCCGACGCGGTCAGGGCGTGGCAGGCCGGGCACTAGCGACTATTGACAGCCAACCTTTTTGCGCGGAGGATGCGGGGGAATCTTTCCCGAATTTGTAGCACGACTGGAGGAGGGTAAACTCTATGCAGGGACCTTTGCGCGGGCTGATCGCGGGCGCGGCGGCTTGGAAGTTCGGCGGCGGGTGTATCTCGACCGTCCTCATCTTCATCCTCGTCTACTGGCTGCTCGGTCATAGCTGCTGAGGCGGCGCGGGCGAAAGACCATTCACCACAGAGGGCGCGGAGGGACGCGGAGGCTTGATTACCTCCGCGTCCCTCCGCGCCCTCTGTGGTTAGCTCTGCCTTAGTCGGGGTCAGCGGTGATCGCCGCTGCCGACGCCGCCCATTGAGGCGTCGCGCTTCGCCTTGAACTCCGAGCCCGCCTTCCACTCCGGTATCTTATCGGCCTGCGCGACGCGGTAGCCGATTGTAGTCAAAAGCTGCGCGTCCTCTATCGCGCCGGACAGGTCCCAGTCGGGCTTAATCTGATCGGAGGGCTTGTGGTAGTCCTTCTCCGTGTACTCGTCGCGCTTCTGTTTGCTGAAGCTCTCGTCCTTGCCGACGTACTGCGTCCCGGCGTCGGTGTAGAGAGCGGGGACGCCCACCTTCGCGAACTCGAAGTGATCGGAGCGGTAGTAGGAGCCGACCTGCGGCTCCGGGTCGGGGTTGACGGTGCGGCCCTGCGCCGAGGCGGTCTCGCGCAGCAGGTCGATGAGCGTGCTGGTGTCGTCGCCGACCATCACGATGTCCTTCGTCCTGCCCCACTGGTTGATGCCGTCCATGTTGATGTTGGCGACCGTCTTGTTCGCCGGATACAGCGGGTTCGTCGCGTAGTACTTCGCGCCGAGCAGCCCCTTCTCCTCCGCCGTGACGGCGAGGAAGAGGATCGAGCGCTTCGGCGCGGGCTGCGCCTTCGTGAGGGCCTCGGCGATCTCCAGCATGTTTGCGATGCCGGAGGCGTTGTCAATCGCGCCGTTGTAGATCTGATCGCCCTGGAGCTTCGGATCGCGCCCCAGGTGATCCCAGTGCGCCGAATAGACGACGTACTGATCCCTGAGCGCGGCGTCCGAGCCTTCGAGCTTCGCGACGACGTTCTGCGAGTTGATCTCGCGCAGCGTGTTGTTGATGCGGAAGTTCGCCTTCGCGTTCAGCGTGACGGGCTTGAACTCTTTCGTGACCGCCTGCTTCTTCAAGGCGTCGAAGTCCTGACCCGAAGCCGTTAGCAGCTCCTTCGCGCGGTCGAGCGTGATCCAGGCTTCGACGGCGGGGCGATCCATGTTCTTGTTCGGCGTCTGGATGTCGAAGTTCTCGCGCGACCAGCTCCCGGAGACGACCTCGTAGGGGTAGCCGGCAGGCCCCGTCTCGTGGATGATGACGGCGGCCGCCGCGCCCTTGTCGCGCGCGATCTCGTACTTGTACGTCCAGCGGCCGTAGTAGGTCATGGCCTTGCCCTTGAACATCTTGTCGTCAAGTTTGTTCGGATCGCTCGGAGCGTTCGGGTCGGGCACGGCCGGGTCGTTGACGAGCATGACGATGGTCTTGCCTTTCACGTCCACGCCCTTGTAGTCGTCCCAGCCGTACTCGGGCGCGACCACGCCATAGCCGACGAAGACCACGTCGGAGTTCTCCACTTTGGATTCGGGCACGAAGCGGCGCGAGACGGCGACGTAGTCGGTCGGGAACTTGAGATCGATGGTCTTGCCGCCGGCGGTGAAAGAGGCGGTCGGGTTCTCTGCGGTGAAGCCGACGAGCGGGACTTTCTGGACGTAAGTGCCGTCGGGGTTGCCGGGCTTCAGGCCGAGCCGCTGGTACTGCTCGGTGATGTACTTGACGGACAACTCCTCGCCCGGCGTGCCGGGGCCGCGCCCCTCGAACTCGTCCGAGGAGAGCGTCTTGATGTGGCGCATGATGTCGTCCGCGTTGATCGTGTCGAGCGCGGGCTTGAGTTCGGCGGGCAGACCCGCGGCCGCCGTGGTCGGCGACGCGGCGTTCGAGTTGGCGTTCGTGTTCGTCGTCGGCACGGGCTGGCAGGCGATGGCGACGGCTGCGAGCGCGGCGGCGGCGGCGAGCGAGAGAGAAAGAGTGCGCTTCTTCATCTTGGGACTTGCCTCGGTTTTCTGGATTGGGGTGTCAGCAGAAGTTTCTATGATGAAACGGGCGGCAAGTCAATCGCCGGAAGTGCGGGAGAGTTGACGCGCCCGCGCGGCGGAGGCTTCGCGCGCCGCGCGGGCGGCCGCGAGGAAGCTCTCTATCTCGGCGCGCGTCCGCAGGAGGACGACGGTCTTGTCCCGCGCCCCCGCGCCCAACAGCCTGAATATTTTGGCCCTCGAACGCTTCGGGTAATTCCATATCCAGCGCATGAACTCCGGGTTGAAGTGCTCGTCGCAACCTTCGGCCATGTCAGCCCGGCCCCCGCTCCGGTACACCGCCGCGCGCTTCAACACGCGCCACAGGCAGACCGCGCGCGGCACGTCCAGAAAGATCACCGTGTCGCAGGCCCCCAGCCGGATGTCGAGCGTGCCCGAATAGTTCCCGTCCATGATCCACGAGTCGCCCCGCAGCAACTCTTCGACGCGCGCGCGCCATTCGGGCTTGGGGGGCTCCACCCAACCGGGCTTCCAGTAGAGGCGGTCGAGGTGAATAACTTCGAGGCCGAGGGCATCGCCCAGCCGCTTCGAGAAAGTGGATTTGCCCGCGCCGCCCGAGCCGATGACTAAAATCTTCTTCATCCACTTTCAGGGTCGGGAACCGGGCGGAGAGCTTGAATGGCGAAACGGGCGGCAGGTCAACTCTCTTCAATGAGCAGGTTCGTACTCCGCAGGCCGAGGACGAGGACTGAGCAGCCGACGCCGAAATAAAAGTAGCCCACCTGAACGTCTCACCCGAAGCAGTAGAGCCGCCCGTCCTGCGAGCCGATGACGATGCGGCCGGAGGCGACGGCGGGCGAGGCGGAGAGCGCGGAGCCGGCCTCGAACTCCCACAGCTTCGCGCCCGTGTAGAAGTCGAGCACGTAGAACCTGCCGTCGTTCGAGCCGATGAAGACCCTACCGCTCGCGAGCGCGGGCGACGATTCGACCCTCGCCTTCGTCGCGAACGTCCACAGCGCGCGCCCCGTCTTCGCGTTGATGCAGTGGACGTACTTGTCCCGCCCGCCTAAGACCACCCGCCCCTCCACGACGCCCGCCGACGAGTAGAACGGGAACTGCCGCTGCGCGTTGCGGTAGCGCCAGCGCAGTCGCCGCGCCTGTAGGCTCACGCTCAAGACCTCGTTGTCGAACGTGCCGTAGAAGGCCGAGCCCTCCATCAGCGCAGGGCTTGCGCCCGTGTACGCGCCCGACGCCACCTGAAAGACCTGCTGGCCGTCGCTGACGCGCACCCCGCGGAACATCTCGTCGCAGCCCGCGATGAGCGCCATCCCGTTCCACACCGCGGCGGTCGCGTGGACGGGGCCGTTCGTCTTGTACTTCCACACGAGCGAGCCGTTGCGCGCGCTCAGACAGTAGAGGTGCGAGTCGTAAGAGCCGACGAGCAGCTTGTCGTCCACGACGACGGGCGAAGACTTCACTTCCGCGCCGGTCTTGTAAGTCCACATCCGCCGGCCGTCGCGCGCGTTGACGGCGTGAACCGTGCCGTCCAGGTCGCCGACGTAGACCGCGCCGTTCGCGACCGTCGGGGAGGATTCGCCGACGCCCTCGCGCGCGCCCGTCGCGTAGCGCCACCTCACCTGCCCGCTCCCGAGATCGAGCGCGACCAGCTCGCCCGCCTGCGAGCCGACGTAAACTGTGCCGTCCTTGATCGCGGCCGACGACTCAATCGCCCCGCCCGCCTCGAACGTCCACAGCACGCGCAAGGATTTCGGCACGTCCGACTTCGACACGCCCGTCAGCAGTCCGCTGCCGCGGAACTGCGTCCAGCCGTCGGGGTCTGCCCACTGCGCGCGCGCGGCGTGCGGGGGCAGGAGAAGGAAGGCGAAGGGCAGGAGGAGGGAGACGAGTTTGGCGATTCGGTTGTGCATCATCGGTTGTGAGACGGAGTTTACAATTTCGCGACGTGGGTGTTTAGTCGAACTCACCGCCGCGGGCGCGGAGAGAGCGGAGGGGCGCTGAGGGAGGGAGTTGAAATGTTTTCCCCCGCGCCGTCTCCGTGCCCCCTTGCGCCCCTGCGGCGAGACTAACTTCCCACCCACTCAACTCAAAATGGATCACACGGGCGACCCGACTCAAGCGCGCGTCAAAACGCCGCGCGGTAAAGCTCCAGCGCCGCCGCCCGGTCGAACGCGCGCGGGTTAAAAGTGCCCGTCCACTGCGCCGACGCTTCGGCGGCGAGTCCTTCAAGATCATCGGCCGGCACGCCCGACTCGCGCAGACTTCTTCCGAGGCCGCCCGCCGCCGCCAGCTCTTCGAGGCGCGCCGCCAGCCGCTCGCCCGCGTCGCCCGCGTCGTCGCGCCCCGAAGCGCGCAGCAGCTCCCCGTAGCGCCCGCCGACCGCCGCGGAGTTCCAGCGGACGACGTGCGGCAGCAGCGCCGCGAGCGCCGCGCCGTGCGTCGTGCCGTAGCGGCGCGTCAGGGGGTTGGCGCAGGCGTGCGTCGCGCCGAGCATCGAGTTCTCAATCGCCGCGCCCGCGAAAGAAGCGCCGAGCTGCATCGACGCGCGCGCCGCCGCGTCGTGCGGGCGCGCGAGCACGCGCTCGTAAGAGTCTTCGAGCAGCCGCCACGCCTCGCGCGCGAGCGCGTCGGAGAGGGGGTTGCGGCGCGTGGTGACGAAAGTCTCGACGGCGTGCGCGAGGGCGTCGAAGCCCGCGGTCGCCGTCACCTCGCGCGGCTGCGAGACGGTGAGCACGGGGTCGAGCAGCGCGACGCGGAAGGCGGCCGAGCCGTCGCCGCAAGCCATCTTGACGTGCGTCTCGGCGTCGGAGATGAGCGCGTAACTTTGCGCCTCGCTGCCCGTGCCCGCGGTCGTCGGCACGCCGATCATCGGGAGCAGCGGGCGGCGCGCCTTGCCGTACCCCTGGTAGTCGCGCATCGAGCCGCCGTTCGTGAGCAGGAAGTTGACGCCCTTCGCGCAGTCCATCGACGAGCCGCCGCCGAGCCCGACGAGCGAGTCGACGCCGTGCGCGGCGGCGAAGTCGCGGCCCGCTTCGCACATCCGCGTGTCGGGGTCGGAGTCGAAGTCGTGGAACGGGACGGGGACGACGCCCGCGCGCGCCAAGGCGTTCGTCGCCTCCCCGACGTGGCCCGAGGCCAGGAGACCGCGATCTGCGACGAGCAGGGCGCGCCGAAAGTTTAACTCGCGCGCGAGTTCGCCGAGGCGCTTGATCGCCCCTTCGCCGAAGACGACGCGCGTGCGGGGCTGGAAGTCGAAGGGCGTCATGGCGGGAAGAACTGTCCGTCGTCCGTCGTCCGTCGCCAGGTGTTAATTGTTTCTTCAGCCGGCCGGCGCGACAGCCATGAACAACGGACAACTGACCACGGACAATGGACAGCCTTTCAGTTTCCGCCCTTCGGGGCGGGCGCGGGCGAGCACTCGCAGATGGCGTAGAGCGCGGTGGTCGTGCGCAGGTACATCATGCCGTCGGAGATGGCGGGCGTCGCCATCAGCGGCTCGCCCGCCGGGTTCGTCGCCAGCAGCTCGAACTTCGCGCCGGCGCGCACGACGTACACGTCGCCGTCCTCGCTCGCCAGGTAGATCTTCCCGTCCGCCGCGACGGGGCTGGCGCTGAAGGTCGAGGGCAGGCGCTCCTGGTAGACGCGCTCGCCCGTGCGCGCGACGTAAGCCGCGAGCACGCCGTTATCGCCGATGATGTAGAGGTGTTCGCCGTAGACGAGCGGCGTCGAGGTGTAAGAGCTCCCGCGCGGGAGGCGGTAGGCGAGGAACCTGTTGGACTCTTCGCCCGGCTTCAGGGAGATGTCGCCCGTCGCGCCGGGGCGGAAGGAGTAGATGGGGCTTCCGGCCGGGTAGCCGCCCGTCATGAAAATCTGATCGCCCGCGACGACGGGCGCGGGCATCTTCACCTCGCGATTGTGATCGTTAAATCGCCACAGCTCTTTGCCGGTCGCGGGATCGTATCCGCGCATGAAGCGGCCGGCGTTGCTGATGAGTTCGGTTCGTGCGCCGCCGTTCTCGTAGATCGCGGGCGTACTCCACGAGGGCAGCTCGCCGCGCTCGACCTTCCAGCGCTGCTTCCCCGTAAGGGCCTCGTAGGCGGCGATGAACGACTGCTTGTGGCCGTCGGCCTGCACGATGACGAGGTCGCGGTAGATGATCGGCGAGCTGGAATGCCCCCACTCGGACGTGGGGTCGTCGGCGAGTCCGGGATTCAAGACGCCGAGGTCCTGCTTCCAGAGGAGCTTCCCCGTCAGATCCCACGCGTAGAGCCCTTCCGAGCCCATCAGCGCGACGACGACGCGCCCGTCGGTGGCGGGAGTCGAGTTCGCCTGCGTGGCCTTCAGGTGGCGGCGCGCGCGGGGCACGCCCTCAAAAGCCGTCTGCTCCCAGAGGATTTTCCCCGAACGCTTATCGAGCGCGTAGAGCTTCCAGGTGTGCCGCGCGTCGTCGCGCGCCGAATCGATCCCGCGGTCTTTGACGTTGACGGTTGGCTTCTCCGCGCTGATCGCCGTGACGACGAAGACGCGCCCGCCCCACACGATGGGGCTCGCGTGCGAGAGGCCGGGGATCGGCGTCTTCCACTTGACGTTCGTGCCCTTGACCGCGTCCCACGCGAGCGGCGCGGCGCTGCCGTCGGCGACGCCCGCGCCGTTCTGACCGCGGAACTGCGACCAGTTCTGCGCCGACGCCGAAGACGCGGCGAGGCAGAGCCACACACAGACGACAAGCAGGCAGCGATACAACGGAGTCCTCATCAATGAATGTAGGGGCAGGGCTCGTCCCTGCCGGAGAAAGGTAGGGGCATGGCTCGTCACTGCCCGCCGGGGGTTCGTTAGCGGGCGCAACCGCCCGCGAGCATTAGATGCGATACGAAATCTCTCGCACGGCGGGCAGGGACGAGCCCTGCCCCTACAAAAAAACCTTCTTACTTCGCCGCGGGCGCGGCGGGCGCGCCCGCGCCCTCCTTGATGGCGTAGAGCTGGTTGCGGTTGACGATGTAGAGCGCGCCGTTGGCGGGCACGGGCGTCGAGTAGACGCTGCTGCCCATGTTGATCTCGGCGATGACCTTCTTGACCTTGCCCTCCTGCAGGATCACCACGTCGCCGTCCTCGTCGCCCAGGTAAAGCTTGCCGTCGATGATGATGGGCGAGCCCCAGACGGCGGCGAACACGTCGTGCGTCCAGTAGACCTGACCCGTCTTGGCGTCGATGGCGTGGAGAAAGCCGCTGAAGTCGGCCTGGTAGACGATGCCATCCTTGATCGCGGGCGTCGAGATGGAGCGGCGGATCTTGTCGTAGTGCCAGACGACGCCGTCCTTGGTGATGTCGCCGCGCTTCAAGGGGTCGATGCAGTACATGTGGCCGACGCCCTCGCCGTGCTCCGGGTCTTGCCCGTTCGAGATGTAGACCTTGCCGTCGTAGACGACCGCGGTCGAGATCACCTCGTTGCGCGTCTTGGGCCAGACCGAGTCCTTCGGATTGGTGTCAAACTCCCAGAGCTTCTTCCCCGTCATCGCGTCGTAGCCGCGAATCCAGCCGTCGCCCTGGCCGTGGATAACCTGCACGGTGTCGCCGATCTTGGCGACCGTCGGCGAGGCCCACTGCCCGTGGAGGATTTTGTCGAAGACGGAATTCTCCTCCCAGACGAGCCTGCCGGTCTTCTTGTTGACGGCGATGATCGCCGGGGCCTTCGGCGAGGGGATGTTGACGTGCGACTCGTCCTGCCCGTTCGAGGTGGAGACGTAGATCAGATCGCCGTACATGACGGGCGAGGAGTTCGCCATGTTGTGCGGCTGCGAGCCGACCTCCTCCATCATGTCGAACCTCCAGACGACGTCCGCGTCTTTCGCCCCCTTCAACTTCTCGTCAGTGACGCCGTCGTTCTTGCCGTCGGTGAAGCCTTTCGTGTCGAGCGCGACGAGTTCGGCGCGGTTGGTGACGTAGTAAAGAATGTTGCCCTCGACGAGCGGCGAGGAGCAGACGCCCTGGTAGGGCCAGTCGTTGACGCGGCCCGAGGTGAGCTTGTCGGAGACGGCCTGCCACAGGAACTCGCCGTCCGACTCGCGGAAGGCCATCAGGATGCCCTTGTCGCCTTTGACCGCCGGATCGCGCAGGCCCTCGTTGTTCGTGCCGACGTAGACCTGCCCGCCGGCGACGACCGGGTTGCCGTAAGCCTGCGAGCCGAGCGCGGAGACCCACTTGACGTTCTTCTTCGTCTTCACGTCCCACGTCGTGGGGATGCCCTTCATCGCGGAGACCATGTTGCGGTCGGGCGTGCCGCCCCACATGGGCCAGTCGCCGCCGCCGGGATCAGACGCGACGGCCGAGCGCAGGCCCGCGCCCGAAGCGAGTGCGAGCGCGAGGACGACGGCGGAGAAGAGGAGCGTGCGGACGGCGTTGCGGTTCTTCATTGCGTTTCCTTTGATCGATTTCCTGCCGGTTCTTAACTTGTCAGTTGTCAGTTGTCCGTTGTCATTTGTAAGAGACGATGATCGTGCCGGGCGGCGACGGGTGTGCTTCGCTGCGCGCGAAGCCGGCGACGCGGAACATACGGTCGTATTCGCTGAAGGTGTAGGCGTCGCCCGCGGGGGTCGAGCCGAGCATCGTCAGCGCGAAGGCGGCCGCCGCCGGGGGCGAGACTCGCGACTCGTCGGGGACGAACTCCAGCGTGACGGCGCGGCCCCCCTCTCTGAGCGCGGCGTGGACTTTGCGCATCAGCGACTCGCAGGTCGGCTGGTCGAAGTGGTGGAAGAAGTTGGTGATCAGGACGAGATCGTAATCGCGGCCGAAGTCCACGTCGAAGGCGCTGCCCGGCATCAGGTGGTGGCGCTCGCCGACGCCCATCTTCTTCGCGTTCTCCGAGGCGAAGGGCAGGACGTTCTGCCAGTCCACGGCGTAAATCTCGGCCCGCGGGTTATGTTTCGCGATGGTCACGCCGAAGATGCCGTGGCCGGCGGCGATGTCGAGAACTTTGCACGCGCCCATCCCGGCGGCGTTAACGATCCGCGCGATTGTTTCCGCCTGCGGGATCATCATCGCGACCATGCTGCGCGCGAACTCCTCCCACATCGGGTGTTCGGGCGTCGTCGATCCCTCGTCCGGCATCGTCGTCCCGCCCTTGCGGACGCTGTCGGTGAAAGTCTGGTAAGCCTCGACGAGAGAGCCGCGCGCGACGAAGTTCGCGACCCCGCCGACGTAGGCCGGGGAAGTGCGGACGAGGAAAACTTGCGACTCCGGCACGAGCCGGTAGCGGCCGTCCTGCTTGGCGAGGAAGTTCGCGACGGTCAGGAAGTCGCAGAGGATGCGCGCCCCGCGCTCGGCGCAGCCGCAGCGCGCGGCAATCGACGCGGGCTCGTCGTTGCCCTCGGCGATGGCCGTGAAGATGTCCAGTTCGATGGCGGCGCGCATCGCCGCCGTCATCTGGTAGCCGGAGAGCGACATGAAGATGCGCTCCGGCGTCAACTGCGGGGCGGCCGCGGCGTCCGCGTTCTGCGTCGTCGGTATGGTGCTCATTTGTTCGGGTAGACTTTGATGTTGTCGAAGTAGACGGCCGCCGCGGTCTCGGCCAGGGAGCTGCCGAAGATGCCGGGGCTGCCCTGGTGGTTCCCGATTGCGTCGATCTTCTCGATCATCCACTGCGCGGGTTCGGGCTCGGCGGCCACCCAAACCTTGCCGCGCGCGCGCACCTTGCCGTCGGGCAGGTTCTCCACCGACAGCTTCATGCGATACCAGGTGTCGGGCTTCCAGGGGAAGGGCAGGGTGACGGTGCGCTGCTTCTCGGGCTGCCACGGCTCCAGATGCAGCTCGCCCGCGTTGCCGTAGAGGACGAGCGCGTAGCGCTGCGCGATGACGCCCATGTCGCCCTGCTGTCGCCGGCGCGAGATGCCGCGCACGTCGGCCTCGACCGTGTAGTCGTGCAGGTCGGACGGCCCCATGTAGGCGCGCGAGCGCGTGACGAGCGAGGAGCCCTGCGTCGTCTTCTGGAGCACCTTGTTGCCTTCGAGATCGAAGACGACGTACTTGGCCGTCGTGGAAGTCCACGCGGTCGGCTCCGTGTTCACGGCGTAGGAGTCGAAGGTCTCCTCCCACGGCGGCGGCGGCACGATCCGCACGCGCGCCGCGCCGGTGATGGCGCCGACCGTCGCCCTGACCGAGCCCGCCTGCCGCCCGCCGTCGGCCGCGGAGACGAACTTGCCGCCGGCGACCTCGCCCTTGAGTTTGTCGAGCGACCACTGCGCGCCACTCTCCTCGCGGATGAACGTCCCGCGCTCGTCGAAGAGGCGCACGCGGAAGTTGAGAGTGTCGCCGGGCCTGATGATGAGTTCGGTGGGGACGACCTGCACGTACGCGGGCGCGCGGTTCGGGTTCGGCAGACCTTCGACGGGCGGCCGCGCTGTGTCCGCCGTCACGTGCTTCGTCTTGCCGATGGCGTAGAGCGTCGTGTCGGTGGCGAAGTAGACGCGGCCGTTCGAGACCGCCGCCGAGCCGATGACGGGCGCGGGCACCTGCTGGGTTTTGCCGGGCTGATCTTCTACGGGCACGGTGTTGGTCAGCTCGTCCTGATCGACGATCTCGCAGCCCGTCGCCGTCGGCTTGAGGATGAAGAACTTGCCGTTCTCCGTCCCGACGTAGAGCTTGCCGTCGGCCAGGACGGGCGACGCCTTCTGGATGGTGCCGAGGTTTTGCAGCCAGAGCTGCTTCCCCCCGTTCTTGAGATCGAAGGCGGCGATGTTCGCGCCGTTGTCGATCTGGTACATCCGGTCGCCGTCGATGACGGGCGACGAGAAGCCGCCCTGCCACCCGATGTTCTTCCACCTGACCTGCTCCGGCTTCACGTCGCCCTTCGCGGCGGCCGCGTCCACGGCGACGACCATGCCCATCTCGCTCGTTTCCAGATTCTCCTCGCTGTGCGTCAGGATCGCGGTCGTGCCGTAGACGACGACGCCCGTGTTGATGCCGCGCTTCGAGATTTCGTAGCGCCACACGGGCTCGCCCGTCTGCGGCTTGAGGGCGTAGACCATGCCGTCCGCGCCGCCCTGGATCAGCAGGCGCGTCCCCGCGACGTTGGCGATGATCATCGGCGCGTAGGTCGTGTCGTAGGGCCGCGCGCCGGGCGCGGTCACCCAGACGGTCTCGCCGTTGCGCTTGTCGAAGGCGACGATGCGGTGCCCGCCCCGCCCGTGCTCGCCCCAGACGAACATCGCGCCGCTGACGATGACGAGATCGCCGTCGATGACGGGTGAGACGGTGCGCCCGCCGTGCGTCGTCAGAAGCCCGAAGTCCTCGCCGAGCGAGCGCTCCCACAAAACTTTCCCGTCCTTGTTGAGCGAGATGAGGCTGCCGCCGACGCCGAAGACGAAGACGTTCGCGGTCGCGGGATCGACCGTCGGCGAAGCCCACCCGACGCGGTGCGCGGGCACGTCCGAGAGGTAGACGTTGAAGCGGTGCTCCCAGAGGAGCCGGCCCGTGTCGGCGTCGAAGCACATCACGCGCTCCTGCTCGCTCGCCCCACGCTCGGCGGTGTTCTGCAAGTAGACGTGGTTGCCGAAGACGACCGGCGCGCTGCGTCCGCCGTAAGGCGCTTTCCACGCGAGGTTCTCGCCGGCGGGCGACCAGCGCGTCGGGAGATTCTTCTCGTTCGAGACGCCGTCGCGCGCGGGGCCGCGCCACTCAGCCCAGTCGGCTGCGCGGGCGTCGGCGAGTGCGACGGTCAGGAGTGCGAGCGCGGGGAGCGCGGCGGCGAGTCTGGCAAAGGGGAAGCGCATAAGTTTTCGTGACGCAGGGCTGCGGTGACGCAAATTCGTTTCGGTGGCAGACGGCCGAGCAAGAACGGGCGCGCGAGTCTTACCGTCTGAATACGAGCTAGGGGAGACAAGGGTTGCGACCTCGGCGGCGTTTTTCTTGACTCCGCGGCGGTCGGAAGGACTATATTGTTTCGCCCGCGCCGACCCCGTCAAGTTTGAAACCAAAAGGATCGCCGGGGCGTAGAAGTTTCAGCAAACCGCAGGCGGTTTTCGTCCCGCTTCCACCGACGCGCAAACGTCGTTTGAGGTTAGACGGGCGAGGCCGCGCCGCTCATTCAAAAAAAGTCACCCGAACTAGAGAAGCCCACGCGCTCCCGCGCCCCCGTTAAGGAGTGTCCGCCATGACCCGCAAACTCTGCCTGCTGCTCGCGCTCGCGCTCGTCCTGCCGCTCGCCGCCGCCGCCGCCCCGGCGCAGGACAAACAGAAGCTCAACGAAGACCTCTGGGAGGCGGTGCGCCACGGCGACGCGGCGACCGTCAAGGCGCTGCTCGACAAAGGCGCGGACGTGAACGCCCGCGGGCGCTACCAGATGACGCCGCTCTTCAAGGCCGCCGAGCGCGGCAGCGCCGAGATCGTCCGCCTCCTGCTCGAACGCGGCGCGGACGTGACCATCAAAGACACCTTCTACGGCGCGACGCCGCTCACGTGGGCGCTCGACAAGTCGCACGTCGAGGTGGTGCGCGCGCTCATCGAGAAGGGCGTGCCGGGCGTGGAGGACGTGCTGGCGCAGGGCGCCGCGGCGGGTAACGTCGAGCTGGTCAAGATCGCGCTCGCCAAGGGCGGCCTGGGCGCGGAGGCTTTGACCAACGCCTACGGCGTCGCCGCCCGCGAGAAGCACGCCGAGATCGTGGAGGTGCTCAAGGCCGCGGGCGCGCAGCCGCCGCGCCCCGCCAACTTCGAGGTCGATGCGGAGACGCTCAAGTCTTACGTCGGCGCTTACCACCCGGAGCGCGGCTCGGACCTGAGCGTCGCCGTCGATAAGGACGGCAAGTTGAACCTCGTCGTGCCCGGCGAGACGCTCGTCCTCGGGGCATACGACAAAGTCTCCTTCCGCCCGCTCGCCTACGAGGGCATGACGCTCACCTTCGTCGTCGAGGACGGCAAGGTCACGGGCTTCAACTTCAAGCGGGGCGCGAACACGATGCTCTTCAAGCGCGTGGAAGGGAAGTAGCGCGCGCATGATGACGGTCGGGGCAGAGCTCGTCCCCGCCCGTGTTTCGTCAAGACAAAGACGGGCGGGGACGAGCCCTGCCCCTACAGAGATTATCAACGGCAGAAGTTTTGTTTAACGCTCTAAGTTCGCGCGCACCCGACAGAGGAGCCGCCAAAGAAATGCGACGACGCCTGCTCACGCTCGCCATCCTGCTCGCCTCTGTTAGCCTCGCCGCGCCCGCCTCGCGCGGGCAAGGCGCGGCGAAGCGCGTGCCCACCGTCGACGATCTGCTCTCGATCAAGTCGGTCGGCGGCGCGCGCATCTCGCCCGACGGCAGGTGGGTCGCCTACACGGTCTCCGAGGCCAACTTCAAGGCGGACGCCTTCGTCTCGCAGCTCTGGCTCGCCGAGACTTCGACGGGTCGCCGCTTCCAGTTGACGCGCGGCGAGAAATCCTCCGGCAACCCGCGCTGGTCGCCCGACGGCGCGTGGCTCGCCTTCACGTCCGACCGCGTCGGCGACAAGAACCAGATCTTCCTCATCAGCCCCGAAGGCGGCGAGGCGGTGCCGCTCACGAAGCACGAGACTTCGATCTCCGGCTACGAGTGGTCGCCCGACGGGCGCTTCATCGCCTACGCCGCGACCGAGCCGCCGCCCGCGGCGATGAAGGATCGCAAGGAGCAGTTCGCCGACTTCGAGGTCGTGCGCAGGGAGTACAACCACGTACACCTCTGGACGTTCGCCGTCGCCGAGTCGCGCGAGTCGCCGGTCGTGGGCAAGCAGCGCACGAAGAATAAAGAGTTCAGCGTGTCGAGCTTCTCGTGGTCGCCCGACTCCGCGCGCATCGCCTTCGGCGCGACCCTCAACCCCGATCTCATACAGGGCTCGACCGCGGACGTTTACGTGTTGAATCTCGCGGACGACTCCGCGAAGAAGATCGTCTCGCAGCCCGGCCAGGACGACGATCCGCACTTCTCGCCCGACGGCAGACAGATCGTCTTCTCCACCGTCATGGGGCGCGAGCCCTACTTCGCCGTCAACTCGCGGCTCGCCATCGTTGCGGCTGAGGGCGGCACGCCGCGCTCCGTCACGGACGACTTCGACGAGAACGCCGGGTTCGTCGCATGGAACGCGAATGGTCTCTACTTCAGCGGCTTGCAGAAGACGACCGGGCACCTCTTCCGCCTCGATCCGGCGACCGGAAAATTCGCGCGCGTCACCGCGCCGGATAATCTGATGGCGGGCGGCGTCACCTTCACGCGCGACGGCAAACAGATCGCCTTCACCGCGCCGTCGCCGCAGACGCTCGCGGAGATCTACGTCACCGCGCTCGACAAATTCTCGCCGCGCCGCCTGACCGACGCGAGCGAACAGCTCAAGCCGTTCGTCCTGGGCACGCGCGAACTGGTTTCGTGGAAGAGTCAGGACGGCGCTGAGATCGAGGGCGTGCTCGTCAAGCCCGCGGATTTCGACCCGTCGAAGAAGTACCCGCTGCTGTGCGTCATCCACGGCGGGCCGACGGGCATCGACCGCCCCGCCGGGGTTGATCTGCGCACCTACCCGACGGACATCTGGGTGGCGCGCGGCGCGCTGGTGCTGAAAGTGAACTACCGCGGCAGCGCCGGCTACGGCGAGAAGTTTCGCACGCTGAACGTGCGCAACCTGGGCGTCGGCGACGCGTGGGACGTTTTGAGCGGCGTCGATTCGCTGGTCGCGCGGGGGTGGGTCGACCCGTCGCGCGTCGGCTGCATGGGCTGGAGCCAGGGCGGCTACATCTCCGCGTTTCTGACCGCCTCGTCCGACCGCTTCAGGGCGATCTCGGTCGGCGCAGGGATTTCCGACTGGGCGACCTACTACTACAACACCGACATCACGCCCTTCACGATCAACTACCTCGGCAAAGACCCGGTCGCCGACCCCGACATCTACAAGAAGACTTCGCCCATCGCCTACATCGCGAGCGCGAAGACGCCGACGCTCATCCAGCACGGCGAGCTCGACCGCCGCGTGCCGATCGCGAACGCCTACGAGCTGCGGCAGGCGCTCGAAGATCGCAAAGTCCCCGTCGAGATGATCGTCTACAAGGGCTTCGGTCACGGCATCACGAAGCCGCGCGCGCAGCGCGCCGTCATGACGCACAACCTCGTCTGGTTCAACCATTACCTCTGGAACGATCCGCTCCCCGCCCTCGCCGACCTCCCGCTGCCGAAGAAGGAAGAGGCGAAGGACGCGGCGAAGGTCGGGAGTAACTGAGAGCGCCCGACAAAGCAGTAGGGGCGGGTCTCGTCCCGGCCCGCTCGGTCGCGTAACAGAAGACGGGCAGGGACGAGCCCCGCCCCTACAAATACATCGCCTCTAAGTTTCCCGTGTACGTCGCCCGCGATAGCTCAAAGTTTAAGGAGACCCCTTCGATGAAACGCGCCATTCTCGCCTGCCTCTGCCTCGCACTCTTCGCCGCCAACGCGAGCGCGCAGAACTGGTCGCAGTTCCGCGGTCAGAACGCCTCGGGCGTCGCCGACGGTAAGCCCGCCCCCGCGACGTGGGACGCGACGAAGATGACGGGCGTGCGCTGGAAGACGCCGATCCCCGGCCTCGCGCATTCGAGCCCGGTCGTCTGGGGCAACCGCGTCTTCGTCACGACGGCGGTGAGCACCGAGGCGAAGCCCGCCGCGCGCTTCGGGCTCTACGGCGACGTTGACCCGGTGAAGGACGAGCCGAAGCACTCGTGGCACGTCATGGCGCTCGACAAGCTGACGGGCAAAGTCGTCTGGGATCGCACGGCGTTCGAGGGCGCGCCGAAGACGAAGCGCCACCCGAAGGCGACGCACGCCTCCTCGACGCCCGCGACCGACGGCAAGCACGTCGTCGCGCTCTTCGGCTCGCAGGGGCTGATGGTCTGCTACGACGAGAACGGCAAACTGCTCTGGACGACCGACACCGGCGTGCTCGACGCGGGCTGGTTCTACGATCCGGACTACCAGTGGGGTCACGCCTCGTCGCCCATCATCTACAAGAACCTCGTCGTCGTGCAGGCCGATGTGCAGAAGGACTCCTTCATCGCGGCCTACGATCTGAAGACCGGCAAGCAGGTCTGGAAGACGATGCGCGACGAGATTCCCTCGTGGGGCACGCCGACGGTCGTCGAGGGCAAGACGCGCGCGGAACTCGTCACGAACGGCACGAAGTTCATACGCGCATACGACCCGGCGACGGGCAAGGAGCTGTGGCGGCTCGGCGGGAACTCCGAGATCGCGACGCCGACCCCGATCTTCTCGCACGACCTGATCTACGTGACGAACGGCTACCGGCCCATCCAGCCGATCTTCGCCGTCAAGGTCGGAACCGCGAACGGCGACATCAGCCTGAAGGACGGCAAGGAGACGAGCGACGCCATCGCTTGGAGCAAGCAGCGCGGCGGGCCGTACATGCCGACGCCCATCGTCTACGGCGACATCTTCTACGTCGTCTCGAACCAGGGCGTGCTCGCCGCCTACAACGCCGTGACGGGCGAGCGGCTCTACCAGGAGCGGCTCGCGGGCAAGGGCGGAGCGTTCACCGCCTCGCCCGTGGCGGCTGACGGCAAGCTCTACTTTTCGAGCGAGGACGGCGACGTGATGGTCGTCAAGGCGGGCGCGAAGTATGAGTACCTGGGCACGAACCCGATGGGCGAGGTGATGATGGCGACGCCCGCCGTCTCCGACGGGGTGCTCTTCGTCCGCACCAAAGACAACCTCTACGCCATCGGCGACGCGCCCGCGACCGCGCCCGCGAAGACGACGAAGGGCGGGAAATAATTCTGTAGGGGCAGGGCTCGTCCCTGCCCGCGTTGATTCATCAGACGCAACGCGAATTTTTAGCGACCGACGGGCAGGGACGAGCCCTGCCCCTACCAGCGTGCCGTTCGTTGAATGGAACAAATTCCGGCGTCGCCGCGTCTAACGGGCGACGCTGATTCAGAAACTCTTGAAGGGGATGAATCAGAACATGAAACGATATCCGGGGGCGGCGCTCGCGTCGCTCGTCGTCTGCTGCTGCGCCGCCGCGTCGGTCTTCTACTTCTCTCACGTCGGCGTCGCGGCGAAGGGCGCGAACTGGTCGCAGTTCCGCGGCCCCGACGGCCAGGGCGTCTCGACGGAGACGGGGGTGCCGACCGAGTGGAGCGCGACCAAGAACGTGCTGTGGAAGACGCCGATCCCGGGGCGCGGCAACTCCTCGCCGATCATCTGGGGGAAGCGTGTTTTCCTGACGACGGCGGTCGAGGGCGCGGAGGTGCCGGGCGCGCAGGCCGTCAAGCACGTGCTCGAAGGGGGGCAGGTGTTCCTGCACCCCGACAGCGTCGGCGCGAACAAGGAGCACACGTTCAAAGTCCTCTGCCTCGACCGCGACACCGGGAAAATCCTGTGGGATCGCACGGCGTTCGTCGGCACGCCTTACGACAACCGCCACCGCCGCGGCAGCTTCGCCGCCCCGACGCCCGCGACCGACGGCAAGCTCGTCTACGCCTACTTCGGCAGCGAGGGCCTCTACGCCTACGACTTCGACGGCAAGCTCGCGTGGAAGCAAAGCTTGGGCAAGCTCGCGACGCTCGGCATGGGCGTCGGGACCTCGCCGGTGCTCTACGAGAACCTCTTGATCGTGCAGGCCGACACCGAGGAGGGCAAGGACTCCTTCATCGTCGGGCTCGACAAGAAGACCGGCAAGGAGGTGTGGCGCACGCCGCGCAAGGTGCAGGCGAGCTGGGCGACGCCGCTCCTCGTGCGCACCGCGAAGCGCGCGGAGCTGATCACGAACGGCAACGAGGCGGTCATCTCCTACGACCCGGCGACGGGCAAGGAGCTGTGGCACGCGAAGGGCGTGGACAGCAACGCCATCCCGTCGCCGCTCTCGGACGGCGAGCTGGTCTTCGTCGGCTCCGGCTTCCCGCGCAAGATCACGATGGCGATGCGGCTCGGCGGCAGCGGAGAGCTGAAGGAGAAGACCGACATCGTCTGGTCTTACGACAAGGGCACGGCCTACGTGCCTTCGGGCATCCTCTACCAGGGGCTGGTCTACCTGATGAACGACAAGGGCATCCTGACCTGCCTCGACGCGAAGACCGGCGCGATCAAGTACGAGGGCGGTAGAGTGCCCGTGCCCTCGACCTTCATGGCGTCGCCCGTCGCGTTCGGCGACGTGATACTGTTGACGAGCGAGGACGGCGACACCTTCGTCGTCAAGGCGGGGGCGAAGCACGAGATCGTGCGCACGAACTCGCTCGGCGAGCCCGTCCACTCTTCGCCGGCCATCGCCGACGAGAAGCTGTTCATCCGCGGCGACCAGAACCTGTACTGCATCGCCAACGCGCGCTCGTAAAAGAGCAGGCCGCGAGTGAAATTGTAGGGGCGGGGCTCGTCCCCACCCGCCGGGCGACCGCGAGGCCGCTCGACCGATCCGCGATCATCCTTCGCCGAATGATCGCGACCACTCCTTTCGCGCATCCGCGCCCGGGCGGGCAGGGACGAGCCCTGCCCCTACGGTTATTTACGGCGTCCCGTTTTTTTAAGGAGGCTTGGATGTTTGAGCCGCAGGAAAATAGTCCGTGGTATCGCTCGCCCGTGCTGAGGGTCGGGGTGTTGGTCTTCGTCGGCGCGGTCGCGCTCTTCGCGGTGTGGAGGCTCGCCCGCCACGGCGGCAAGGAGGCGCACTACGCGGAGCTTGAGCGCAACCGCGAGTTGCAGCGGCAGCAGATGGCTAACGCGCCCGCCGGGCAGGCAGTCGCGCCCGCCGCCGCGCAAACGGCGGCCGATCCGAACGCCGCGAACGCGAACGCGCAGCAGCCGCAACAGCCCGCCGCGCCCGCGGCGAACGTCGCCAACTCTGACGCGAACCACGCCGCACCCGCCGGGCGCAACTACTGGACGAACTTCCGCGGCCCGAACCGCGACGGCCGCTACGAGGAGCGCGCCATCAAGACGAGCGGCTGGGGCGCTCTGAAGCCGATGTGGAAGCAGCCCGTGGGCGACGGCTTCTCCTCGTTCGTCGTCGCCGACGGCGTCGCCTACACCATCGAGCAGCGCAGGCAGCAGGAGGTCGTCGCGGCTTACCAGGTCGAGACCGGGCGCGAGCTGTGGACGAGGGCCTGGGGCGGCGCGTTCTCGCCGGACGACACGGGCGACGGCCCGCGCTCGACGCCGACCTGGGACGAGGGGCGCGTCTACGCGCTCGGAGCCGAGGGCGAACTCGAATGCCTCGACGCCAAGACCGGCAAGGTCGTCTGGCAGAAAAACATCCTGAGCGACAACGGCGCGCAGAACATCCAGTGGGGCACGGCCGCGTCGCCGCTCGTCGTGGACGATAAAGTCGTCGTGATGCCGGGCGGAACCTCCGGCAAGGCGTTCGTCGCCTACAACAAGCTGACGGGCGCGCGCGTGTGGTCGTCTCAGAACGACCGCGCGTCTTACACCTCGCCGATACTCGCGACGCTCGGCGGCAGGCGGCAGATCGTCGGCGTCACGGCGAGCCGGCTGGTCGGGCTCGATCCGGCCGACGGCTCGCTCCTCTGGTCGCACTCCTGGAGCACGCAGATGGGCATCAACGTCGCGCAGCCCATCGTCGTCGCGAAGAATCGGGTCTTCCTCTCGGCGGGCTACGGGCAGGGCGCGACGCTCGTCGAGCTGACCCCGCAGGGCAAGGGCTTCGACGCGCGGACGGTGTGGGAGAACACGAACCTCAAGACCAAGTTCAACAGCGCCGTCCTGGACGGCGGCTTCATCTACGGTCTCGACGAGGGCATCCTCACCTGCATCGATCTGGCGACGGGCGAGCGCAAGTGGAAGGGCGGGCGCTACAACTACGGGCAGGTGCTCTACGCGAGCGGTCACCTGATCGTGACGGACGGCGGGTCGGGCGAGGTCGCGTTGGTGCGTGCCGACCCGGCGCAGTACGCCGAGGTCGCGCGCTTCCAGGCCGTGAGCGGCAAGACGTGGAACGTGCCGGCCATCGCGGGCGGGCGGCTGCTCATCAGGAACGGCAGCGAGATGGCCTGCTACAACCTCGCGGAATGAGCGTCTGACGGCGTCACCCATCGACGCGGAGCAGCCGCGCCCCCGGATGCGAGCCAGTCCGGGGGCGCGGCTGCTCGGATCAGGACGCCCCGTCTAAAACTCACGGCTCGCGGCGCTCGACCTTCAGGTAATCGTAGTACCTCATCACGTACTGGTTTGACTTGTCGACCACGACCGTAGTGGCTCGGCTAACGGGGGGTAGTCGCCACCACGCGCGGCTCTTCGGGGCGCTGCTCGCCGATCTCGCGGCTGCCGGGCTGGTAGGTGTTAATCACGTCGAAGGGCGGCGAGTAGCAGTGCAGCGTCACGAGGGGTCTGTCGCCGCCCTCGCGGTTGCCGATGCGGTGGATGTCGGGGATGTCGGCCACGGCGACGTGGCCGGGCGGCCACGCGCGCGACCCGGTCTCGCACAAGCCCCGCTCGCCGTCGTAGTCGTAGAGCGTCTCGTGCATCTCGCCGCTGAGCACGCGGATGCTGCTGTAGGAGCCGTTGTGGTCATGGATCGAGGTGTAGTGGCCGGGCCGCCAGCAGAGCACCAGCATCTCGACGTGGGAGTTGCGGATGACGCGCGTGCGCACGTACGTGCCGGGGCGGAACTTGACGTAGGGCTCAAGCTCCTCGCCGCTGACGCGCACGCGGGCGAGCCAGCCCTGTAAGTCCTCGAAGGTCGGGTTCTCTTCGAGGCCCGCGATCTTCTCGATCAGCTCGTTGAGACAAAGGCCCTCACTACAGTCCTCTTCGGACGGGGGCGCAGGCGTCGGGTCGGTTTCGATGTTGGTCGCCATAGGGTTTGCGGTCGGGGAGTGCAGACTAACTCGCGGGGGCGGCGCGGGGCAAGTCGCTTCTATGCCAAATCGGGCGGCGAGTCAATAACAATTTTCAGGAACGGATTCACCACAGAGGACACGCGGCGGCACGGAGGAAAGCCAGATTTGTGATCCTCCGTGTCCCCGGTGGTGATTGTATTCAGTTCTTGATCGAGAAAGAGGCGAGCGTGGTCTCGTCTTTGACGACGATGTGCTCGCCCGCGACGAGCGGGTGCGCCCAGACGGGCGAGCGTGCGACCGCGTACTGCGCGGAGGGCTCGAACGCTTTCGCGCCGGGCGGGAGCAGGTAGAGCGTCGAGTCGGTGGTGAGCGCGAGCAGGTACTTACCCGCGTCCACGAGCGAGGCGTTCTCGCCCTGTCGGCCCTCGGACTGCCAGAGGGTCTTGCCCGTGTCGGCGTCGAGGCAGAAGAACTGCCCGCGCTTCTTCACCGAGAGCCCGAAGAGCAGGTTGCCGGCGACGACCGGCGTGTTCATGTAGAGCTCGTTCTCCGGGTTCTTCCAGACTTCCTGCGGCGCGAGCTGATCGCCCTGCCTGGCGAGCCGCACGGCGGTCAGCCCCTGATTCTCGCGCGCGTAGATGATCGTGTCTTTGTAGACGACGGGCGTGACGGAGTTCGTGTCGTACTCGGTCTTGGCCGGGAGCTGCCACAGCAGCCTCCCGCTGGCGGGATCGACGCCGACGAGCGACTTCTGCGTGTAAGTGATGAGCTGACGCGCGCCCGCGAGCGTCGCGACGACGGGCGAGGAGTAGGCGGGGCCGTCGCCCGCCCACTGCCACTTCGTCGTGCCCGTCGCCGCGTCGAACGCGGTGAGCGCGCCCTTGTCCTGACCGCCGACGTGCGCGATGAGCAGCCCGTCGAGAACTATCGGCGACATCGCCGTGCCGTAGAGCGGCGACGTGGCGGGGTAGTCCTTCGAGAATTCCCTGCGCCAGAGGAGCTTCCCCGCCTTCGCGTCGAAGCACGAGAGGACGCCCGTGATGCCGAGCGTGTAGAGCCGCCCATTGCTCACGACCGGCGTGGACTTCGGCCCCTTGCCGTGGGCGAGCGCCGCCTCGTTCATCTTGTAGGCGACGGGGTAGCTCGCGCGCCAGAGCTGCTTGCCGGTGGCGAGGTCGAAGCTCATCGCGACCTCTTCCTCGCCCTGCCGCGCGAACTCGTAGACGCGCCCCTCCGCGGCGACGGGCGACGAGTGCCCGACGCCCACGGTCGCGCGCCACTCCTCCCGGAGCGTCTTGGGGAGCGCCGCCGGGATCGCGAGTTCCTGCGTGTGGCCGTCGCGGTTCACGCCGCGCCACTGCGACCAGTCGCGCGCCGCGGCGGTGAAGGCGGCGAGCAGGATCGTGAGCACGAACGAGAAGACTGTGCGGTTGCGAGACTCGAACATTGTCAGACTCTCCTACGTGACAACTGTAGGGGCAGGGCTCGTCCCCGCCCGCATGAGCGCGAAGGCGCGAAAGAAGGGATCGAGATCATTCGACGCCGGGTGGTCGCGGATCGTGTGAGCGAGCCGGCGCACGCCCAGCGGGCGGGGACGAGCCCCGCCCCTACGAACTAAAACAGCAGCTTCACGCCGAACTGCAAGTGGCGCGGGCTCTGCGCCGACAGGATGCGCCCGAAGGTCGGCGAGCCGAGGAAGTTGTCGGGCAGGTTAAAGTTCGGGTGGTTGAAGAGGTTGAACGCCTCGGCGCGCAGTTGCAGCTTGAGCGATTCGGTGAGCGCGGTGTTCTTAACGAGCGAGGCGTTGAAGTTCTGGAAGCCGGGGCCGTCGAGCGTGTTGCGCCCCGCGTTGCCGAAGGTGCCGAAGGCGGGGAAGGCGAACGCCGCGGTGTTGAACCAGCGATCCGGCGTCGGGTTCGACAGGCGCGGGTCGGCGACGACGTTGGGCCTGTCGTTCGCGCCGAAGCCGAGGTTCGAACGGCCCGTGTTGCTGATGTCGATGTCGCGCAGGACGGCGACGGTGAAGGGGCGACCCGTCTGGAGCGTGACGACGCCGTTCGTCTGCCAGCCAGAGAGGAGCGCGGAGGCGAGGCCGCCGTCGTTCGCGTAGCGCCGGCCTTTGCCGAACGGCAGGTCGTAGGTGTAGCTCACGGAGAGTCGTTGCCGCACGTCGAAGTTAGAGCGGCCGCGCTCGGCGCGGACGTTGTTCGAGTCCTGCGGGAAGTTCGGATCGCCCGCGCTCGTGAAGAAGTTCGAGGCGTCGTCGATGGACTTCGCGTAGGTGTAGGAGGCCAGGAGCGAGAGCCCCGCGGTGAGCCGCTGCTGGAGTCGGGCTTGCAGCGCGTGGTAGTTCGAGTTGGCGCGCGACTCGATGAGATTGATGTCGTCGAAGAACGGGTTCGGGCGCAGGTTGGGCTGGAGGGGCGAAGGGCGCGGCTGGTTGATGTCGCGCGCGGTCAGAAGTTTCGTGCCCTTCGATCCGACGTAGCCGACTTCGACGACGCGGCTGCGGCCGAGCTGCCGCTGGACGTTCACGTTCCAGTGCTGCATGTAGGGCGTGCGCAAGTTCCGCTGGACGGCGAGCGCGCTCTTGGGCAGCGGGAAGGGGAAGCCCTGCGGGAACGGGTTCGCGAGCGTTAAGGGCAGGCCGGGGAGCGGGAAGAAGAGGCTCAGATCGAAGAACGGCGCGTTGAAGTAGAGCGCCTCGCCGGGCGCGAGCGCCGACTGATCGTAGTAGACGCCGTAGCCCGCGCGGAGCACGGTGTCCTGCGCGCGGTCGAGCGTCCACGCGAGCCCGACGCGCGGCGCGAAATTATTTTTGTCCGTGTCGAAACCGCCGCGCGGGATGCCGTTCGTGCCGACGCGGACGAGCGAGCGCGTCGCCGGGTCGTAGACGTTCGCGCGATCCTCTGCGTCCACGGGCGGGGTGTTCAACTCGTAACGAAGCCCCGCGCTCAGCGTGAGCCGGGGCGTGGCGCGCCAGCCGTCGTTGGCGTAGAAGTTGTAGCTCTGCGTGCGCAGGTGCTGCGCGTTATCGACGCGCGCGCCGCCGGAGATGGCGGGCAGCCCGAGCAGGAGGTCTGCCAGGGCGTTTCCGGTCAGGGGAAACTGCGAGGAGAAGGTGATGAAGCCGCGCGACTGCACGTCGCGGAAGGCGTTCTGCTGCGCGGCGCGAAAATCCGCGCCGAACTTCAGCGAGTGCGAGCCGCGGACGTGGGAGAGGTTGTCGAGGAGCTGGAAGGTGTTGACGGCGCTCCGCTGCGGGTTGTTGAACTCGTCGCCCAGGGGCGAGAAGCCCGTCACGGTGATGAAGCTCAGACCGAAGTCGCGGGGGTTCGACGAAAGCTCCGGCAGTCCGACCTGCCGGTTCAAACTCGCGCCGCCGCCCTCCTGCGTGACGGCCGACGCGACCCGGTTGAAGGCGAAGCGCGCCTCGTTGACGAGCGTGGGCGAGATGACCTGCGTCTCGCTGATCATCAGGTTCTGGCTGCGGCGCGGCACCACGTCGCCGAAGCCTGGGACGAGCGCGAAGGTGGGGCCGGTGAAGGGCTCGAACAGATCGCGGTCGCCGAAGCTGTAGCGAACCGTGAGCCGCGCGTTCTGATCCTCGGTCAGGAAGTGATCGAGGCGCACGTCGAAGAGATCGTTGCGGTCGCGCCCGGTGGGCGAGGAGACGAAGTTGGCGAACGGGACGTTGCGGTTCGGCAGCGGGTAGAGGTTCGCGATGGCGCGACCGACCGGGCTCTGGGCCTCGGCGGGGACGCGGCAGCCCGCGAAGGGCTGTTGCGTGAGCGGGTTGACGGGGCACGGCAGGAGGCTCTGCGAGAAGTCTCCGCCGCGCTCCAGCAGCGTCGGCACGTTCGTCACCTGCGTCACCCCCTCGCGCGCGCGCGTGCCCTCGTAGTCGCCGAAGAGGAAGGTGCGATCTTTGCGCAGGGGGCCGCCCAGCGAGAAGCCGAACTGGTTGCGGATGTACTTCGGGTCGGGCTGGTCGGCGGGGACGAAGAAGTTGCGCGCGTCCGTGGCGGCGTTGCGGTGGAACTCGTAGGCGGTGCCGTGCAGCTCGTTCGTGCCGGACTTGGAGACGACGTTGACCTGCGCGCCCGCGTTGCGCCCGAAGGCGGCGTCGTAAGACGAGGTCAGAACCTCGAACTCCTGCACGCCGTCCACGGGCGGCTTGACGGAGAAGGTGTTGAGCTTGGGATCGACGTTGTAGACGCCGTCGAGCAGGAAGTTGTTCGCGTCCTCGCGCGCGCCGTTGACGTTGAAGGCGAAGTCGCCGCGCACCGACCCGGCCGAGCCGGCGGCCGCCGGAGCCGCGCCGGGGACGAGCAGCGCGAGTTCGAGGAAGTTGCGCCCGTCGAGCGGGAGCTGCCTGATCTCTTGCTCGGTGATGACCGTGCCGAGCGAGGCGGACTCTTGTTTCAGCACCGGCTCCCGCACGTAAAAATCCCCGTCGCCGATCAGCCCGCCGACCTCTAACGCGATGTCCATGCGAGCTTCCTGGCCGACCTGGAGAATCACTTCGGGGATGACAAACTGTTTAAAGCCCTGGGCCGCGGCTTCGAGCCGGTAAGCGCCCGCGGGTACGGTCGAGATCGCATACTCGCCCTCGCCGCCACTCTTTGTCATGCGTGTCTCGTTCGTGCCTACGTTAATCACTTTAATTTCGACGCCCGGAACGACCGCCCCGGCCGGATCGGTGATCGTCCCGCGAATTGAAGCGCGGTGTATCTGCGCGAAGGCGAGGGGTTGGAGCAGCAGGACGGTCAGGGCGGCGAGAGCGAGAGTTCTGGCTTTCAAGTCGGCACCTCGGGACTGAAGTTGATTGATGAAAACGACCGCGCGGGTACTTCAGCTTAAACGGAAAAGGCCGGGGGAAAGTTTTGCATTTCGGGGCGGAGAATTTTTGCAGGGGCGGGGCTCGTCCCTGCCCGCCGGGCGTCCGCGAGGCCGCTCAAAAGGTGTGCGGGCATTCGACGTTGAATGCCCGCACACTAGGTTCGCTCCGGCGCGCCGCGGGCAGGGACGAGCCCCGCCCCTCCATTCGTCGCGCGCTGCGTTGATCTTCGTCGGCTACTGCTTCTCCGTGCCGGCCTTCGGCTTCGAGAGGAGGTTGCAGGCGTTGTACGCGCCGGTCGGGTCGACGGCCGTGCGACCCTGCTCGATGTGTTTGATCACGCCGTCCTTGTCGACGAGGAAGGTGGCGCGCGTGCCGTAGCCGCCGGCCTCGCTGAAGACGCCGTAGTCTTTCACGACCTGCCGCTTGACGAAGTCGCTGAGGAGCGGGAATGTCAATCCGAGGTCTTGCGCGAAGCGCGCGTTGGCCGGGGAGCTGTCGACGCTGATGCCTAAGACCTGAGTCTCCGTCGCTTCGAATTTGGCGATATCAGCCTGATACGCCTTCATCTCAGCCGTTCAACCGCCCGTGAAGGCGAGTACGTAGAACGCCAGGATGACGTTCTTCTTCCCGCGGAAGTCCGCGAGGTGGACGGGCTCGCCCTTCGTGTTCGGCAGCGTGAAGTCGGGCGCGGGGTCGCCGACCTTCAGATGGGTCTTCGGCGCGGGCGGCGCTTGCGGGCGCGCGGCGGGCGACGGCGAAGCCGCGGGGGCTTGCGCGAAGCCGTGGGCGGCGCACGCCAAAAGCAGCAGCGCGAGTGCCGGTAGTTTGCGGAGCATCAATGGAACCTCCAAAAGTGTGATGACGGCCGGGGCGGGGAGACGAAACCGTCTTCGGCGCGGCAATTAAACCCCATCGCCGACGCGCGCGCAACCTCCACCAGCGCGCGCGGCGGCGCAAAGGCTTCAACGCTGCGCGAGGGCTTCAACGCTGCGCCGCCTGCTCGACGAAGCCGAGCGCCTCCCGAACTTCGGCGAGTTGAGAGTCGGCGCGCTGCCAGACTTTGAGCAGATCGTTGTAGGCGTTGAGCGCGCCGCGCTGGTCGCCGCTCTCCCGCGCGGCGCGCGCCGCGCCGAGGAGCGAGCGCGCGCGGTTCGGCTGGCGCGCGAGGGCCGTGGCGAACTGCGCGGCGGCCTCCCTCGGCCGCTTCGCCCGCAACAGAATCTCGCCGAACAACTCGTGCGTGGGCTTAATCAGATCGGGCGGACCCGAGGGCGGCGACAACTCCTCTTCGAGCTTCGTCGCGCGCTTCATCATCTCAACCGCCTCGTCTAACTTACCCTGCGACGCGCCGAGGACGGCGCCGATCTCAAGCTCCTTGATCTCGATCCGCTTGCCCAGAGGGCGACCCGCGTATTGCTCGCGCATGGCGCGCAGGGCCGCGACGCTCTGCCCCGCCGTCGCCGCGTCATTCGTGTAGGCGGCGACCAGCCCGCGGAAGTGGAGCGGCGTCACGCGCCCGGACATCTCGTCGCGCGCCGACACCATCGGCTTCGGCGCGGCCGCGGCGGCCGCGGCGGCGGGGGTCGCGCCCGCGTGGCAAGAGTCGGCGGGCGCGGCGGCGTAAGGCGAGGCGGACTTTTTCGTCTTGTCGAGGGTGGCGAGGAGCGCGGCGGCTTTGTCCCACCGCTGCGTCTCGACGACGAACGCGGCGGCCGTCTCGCCGTAAGAGCGCGCGACCGCGGCGTCGTAGTTGCTCGCCGCCATCTCCTGCTCTTTGAGCGCGAGCAGTTTCGCCGCCTCGTCGAACCGGCCCTGTTGCAGGTAGACGTAGGTGAGCCAGTGGAGGCTGTGGTAGTCGCGCAAGGCCATCGAGAGCTTCTTGCGCTCGACCCAGTCGGTCGAAGTCTTCCACGCGGACTCGTTCGAGGCGGCGGCTTCGTCCCACATGCCGAGCTGGAGGAAGATGTGCGCGGGCATGTGGCGCGCGTGGTGCGCCGACGGGGCGATCTCGGCGTAGCGGCGCGCGGCGGGGAGCGCAAGTATCGCGTGCTCTGGATCGTCGAAGGCGTGGATGATGTAGTGGGCCGCGCCGGGGTGTTCGGGGTTCTTGCGGTAAACGTCGAGCGCGATGGCCCCCGCCTTCATCTGCCGCGCGAAGCCGGCGTCGCCGGGGCGCACGGTGCCGAGCAGGGAGAGGGCGTAGAAGCTCGCGGCTTCCAGGTCTTCGGGGTAGTCGCGGGAGACTTTCGACATCGCGGCGGCGTAGGCCGCGTCGCGCGCGGGCTTGTCGCCGTCGCCGTAGAGGAGCCTGACGGCGCTGAGGAAGGCGCGCTCGCGGGTGGTGAGTTTCGGCAGCTCGCGGAATTTTTTGACGACCGCTCGCGCCGACTCCAGGTCCTGCTCCGCCCAGAGCGGGTGGTTGAAGGTCATCGCCTCGCCCCAGAGCGCGAGCATGAAGTCGGGGTCGAGCCGTGAGGCCGCCCGGAACTCGTCTCTGGCCTCCTCGTACCAGAACGAGTGGAGCGCGGCGACGCCGCGGACGAAGTGCCCCTGCGCCTCTTTCACGGAGGTCGAGGTGGGGAACTCGATCGCGCCGAGCTTCGTCGCCTGCGCGAGCGCGCCCGTCGTCGTCGAGGCGATGAAGATCGCGGCAAAGAGCGCGAGGGTCGCGCGGCGGGCGTTCAAGTGGGTGGACATTTTCGTTAGTCCTTTCGCCGGCTTTGTCAGAACCGCCTGCGGCAAGCGGACGGTTCTACCGATTGTTAGATTGCGGATTTCGGAATGCGGATTGAAGAGCACTCAAGCCCTCTGCTTAAAATCCGCATTCCGCATTCTTGCGGCCCGCCCGCTGGCAGCAGGCGGCTCTGACCTGTCGCCATCCCAGGGGTTGCTTATGCCATATCAGCCGCGAAGTCAACCGCAGCCGGCTCAGGGGTGCGGCGTCGCCGCGCCCGCGGCGGCGTGCGTGTCGGGCAGGAAGTAGAAGAGGATCGCGAGGATGGCGTAGACCGAGAGGAGTTGCACGCCCTCCAGCCAGTTGCTCTCGCCGTCGCTGCTGATCTGCTCGACGATGAAGATCGCGGCGACGACGGCGACCACCTCGGGGATCGTGAACTCCAGGTTCATCGGCCGCCCGAACAGGTAGGACGCGAAAATCAGCACGGGCGCGACGAAGAGCGCGATCTGTAGGCTGGAGCCCAGGGCGATGCCGAGGCTCAAGTCCATCTTGTTGCGCATCGCCATCAGGATCGCCGACGAGTGCTCGGCGGCGTTGCCGATGATCGCGACGACGATGACGCCGACGAAGACCTCCGTGAACCCGAGGCTCTCTCTCGCTTGCTCGACCGCGCCGACGAGGAATTCCGAGACGAGCGCCACGAACGCCGTCGCGACGAGCAGCACGGCGACCGACTTGCCGACGCTCCACTCCGCGCCGTGCCCTTCGGCGAGCGTCCGCTCCTTGCCGACCTCTTCGGCGCAGCCCTGCTCCTGCTCGCCGACGAACAGGTCTTTGTGCGTCACGAGCGAGAAGACGAGCGTGACGCAGTAGGTCAGGAACAGCACGACCGCGATGGCGAGCGAGAGGGTCTGCTCGCGCGCGGGCGTCCAGCCGCCCTGCGCGACAGGCACGCGCGCCGCCGCCTGGTGGAAGACGGTCGGGGTGAGCAGCGCGATGCCGGCGAGCGTGAGCGCGGTGGCGGTGACGCTCGCCGCCGTGCGGTTGAACTTCTGCTCGGAGAACTTGAGCCCGCCGCCGAGGAACGACATCCCGAGCACGAGCAGGATGTTCCCGATGATCGAGCCGGTGATCGACGCCTTCACCACGCCTTCGAGCCCCTTCGAGAGCGCGAAGAGCGCGATGATCAGTTCGGCGGCGTTGCCGAACGTGGCGTTCAGAAGCCCGCCCACGCCCTGCCCCAGCCGCTCCGCGAGGTGCTCCGTCGCGCGCCCCATCAGACCGGCGAGGGGGATGATCGCGAGGCAGGAGACGACGAAGAGCGCCGTCGGGTTCGCGAACGACGGGACGAAGCGCAGCAGGATCGCGACCGGCACGAAGACGAGGAGCCAGTTGAGCGAGGGCTTGAGCCAGCGACCGAGCCCCGCGCGCGGCGGGCTGTCGGCGGTCGAAACTTTGGGCGAACTGTCGGGCATGGGAGTTTTTTACCACACCCGCGCCGCGCGGCTGAAATTAGGAGCGCGTTAAAAATTGTAGGGGCGGGGCTCGTCCCTGCCCGCTCTCGTCGCAGCCAGCGCGCGCCGCGGGCAGGG
>DATLMC010000135.1:0-3337 GCA_035537435.1 Pyrinomonadaceae bacterium
GCACTCTCACCACTGAGCAGTGACGGGGCGGAAGTGAAGTCGGAAACCGAATCGAAATATTTGCGAGGCGTTGAGAGATGAACTGGTCAGGTGAGCACGGCGGCGGCCAGGGCCGCAAGTACGTCCACATCACGGAGACGCCCGACGTGCGCCACATCACGAACGTGGACGTGATGCACGAGGAGTCGGACGTGAACGTGAAAGGTGTCGGCACCTTCGTCGGCATCCTCTTCGCCGGGCTCATCCTGATCGCCGCGCTGATGGTCGGGCTCTACAAGGTCTTCGAGTGGAACGCCGAGCGGCAGGACGCGCGCATCGATGTCTCGCCGATGGCGCGCACGGACGCCGAGCGGCTGCCGCCGCCGCCGCGCCTGCAAGCCGCGCCCGGCTTCGAGTCGCTCGACCCGCACGATCCTAACGACGCCAGCCAGAAATTCGAGTTGAAGCACCCGCAGGCCGAGTGGGAGGCTTTGCAGAGGAAGTGGGAAATGGAGCTGAACCAGCCCGGCGCGCCCGATCCGGGCACGCAGACGATGCGCGTGCCCATCGAAGACGCCAAGCAGATGCTGCTCGGCAAGGGGCTGCCCGTGCGGCGGCAGCAGCCGGGCGAGGTCGATCTCAGGGGCGCGGACGTGCCGTCGTATTCGAGCGCGGGGCGGCAGACGGAGAAGAGGGATCAGTGAGGCGGGCAGTCAGCACTCAGCAGTCAGCAGCCGTCCGGCTCGACTCTCGTCGCGGCGGGCTGCACGAGCTTCGCCCGGCGTCCTGCGCCGCGGCCCCGCTGCTGCTCGTGCTCTGTTGCCTGCTGTTGATGACGACGACGGCGCGCGCGCAGTACGCGCAGCCGCCGCAGGGGGGCACGGCCAGCCAGCAGCCGCCGGACGCGCTGAAGAACATCGGCATCGATCAGCGCCTGGACAACCAACTGCCGCTCGGCGCGACGTTCCGCGACGAGGCGGGCAAGTCCGTCGCGCTCGGCGACTACTTCGGCAAGGGCCGCCCCGTCGTCGTCTCGCTCGTCTACTACAAGTGCCCGATGCTGTGCAACCAGGTCTTGAACGGGCTGGTCTCCGGCGTGCGCGGGCAGCAGCTCCTCGTCGGCAGAGACTTCGACGTGGTGACCGTCAGCTTCGACCCGCGCGAGACGCCGCAGGACGCCGCGGAGAAGAAGAAGATCACGCTCGGCGATCTGCGCCGGGCCGACGACCCCGTAGCCGCCGCGGGCTGGCACTTCCTGACGGGCGAGAAGGCGCAGATCGACGCGCTGGCGGAGGCGGTCGGCTTCCGCTACGCCTTCGACGAGCGCACCGGCCAGTTCGCGCACGGCTCCGGCGTGATGGTCGCGACGCCCGGCGGCCGGCTCTCGCGCTACTTCTACGGCATCGAGTACGCGCCGCGCGATCTCAAGCTCGCGCTCGTCGAGTCGTCCGAGGGCAAGATCGGCTCGGCGGTCGATAAGATCATCCTGTACTGCTACCACTACGATCCGACGACGGGCAAGTACGGCTTCGCCATCATGAGCGCGATGCGCGTCGGCGGCGTCGTGACGGTCTTCGGGCTCATCGCACTAATCACGATCCTGCGGCGCGCGCGGCGGCAGCAGCAGCCGGGCGCGGCGGCGAACGCGGGGGGGACGGTTTAACCAGAGATGCAGTTGCCTTCGGTCCCATTCATGGCTGAGCGCGCCTCGTCTGTCGCGGGGCAGTACGACGCGCTCTACGGCTACATCGCCGCGATCACGATCTTCTTCTCGTCGCTCGTCGCGATCCTGATCTTCTACTTCGCCGTCAAGTTCCGCCGCCGCCACCCGCTGGAGATCCCGCGCCCGAACGCCGGCTCGCTCACGCTCGAAACGATGTGGACGGTCGTCCCGTTCCTGATCGCGATGACGATCTTCGCCTGGGGGTCGAGCCTCTACTTCACGCTCTACCGGCAGCCGAAGGAGGCCGTCGAGATTTTCGTCGTCGGCAAGCAGTGGATGTGGAAGTTCCAGCACACAGAGGGGCAGAGGGAGATCAACGAGCTGCACGTCCCCGTCGGCAGCCGGGTGAAGCTGACGATGACGACCGAGGACGTGATCCACTCCTTCGCCGTGCCCGCCTTCCGCATCCGCTCGGACGTGGTCCCGGGCCGCTACACCTACGCCTGGTTCGAGGCGACGAAGACGGGCCGCTACCACCTCTTCTGCACCGAGTACTGCGGCACGAACCACTCCGGGATGAACGGCTTCGTCGAGGTGATGGATCCGACCGCCTACCAGACCTGGCTCGCGGGCGGCGGGTCGGACTCGCCCGCCGCCGCCGGCGAGAAGCTCTTCCAGTCCACGGGCTGCGCCACCTGCCACCGGCTCGACGCGCAGGGGAGGGGGCCGAACCTGACGGGCGTCTTCGGCAAGCCGCAGCAGTTGGACGACGGCGCGACCGTCACGGCGGACGAGGCTTACCTGCGCGAGTCGATCCTGAACCCGCGCGCGCGCACCGTCGCGGGCTTCCAGCAGATCATGCCGACCTACCAGGGGCAGTTGAGCGAGGAGCAGATACTACAGCTCATCGCCTACATCCGCTCGCTCGGCGAGCCGGGCGCGGCCGGCGCGACGATGGGCTCGCGCACTGCGACGCCGGGCGCGGACACGACCACGGGCGCGGTCGCGCCCGACTCGCAGCGCTCGAACCCGCTCGCGCCCACGCAGCCGCGCGCCAACTCGAACGCGGGCGCGCGCACCGTCGTCAACGCGGCGGGCGGCGCGAGCCCCGCGCGCGCGGGCGGCAACAGCAACCAGTGATCGAAACCAGAGGGTTGAGACTTAACGTTTTATGAGCTCCATCGACGCACCGTTCCCGCCCGCAGCCGCGCCGCCGACCCCGGCAGAGTCGCGCGTCCGCTTCGCGCACACGAACTACATCAACGCGCACTACGGCATCAAGTCGTGGCTGCTGACGCGGGATCACAAGCGCATCGCGCTGCTCTACCTCGGCTCGATCTCGCTCTTCTTCGCGCTCGGCGGCGTCTACGCCATGATGATCCGCCTGGAGCTTTTGACGCCCGCGGCCGATATCGTCCAGCCGCAGACCTACAACAAGCTGTTCACGCAGCACGGCATCATCATGATCTTCTTCTTCCTCATCCCGTCGATCCCGGCGGTCTTGGGGAACTTCCTCGTGCCGCTCATGATCGGCGCGAAGGACCTGGCCTTCCCGCGCATCAACCTGCTGAGCTGGTATCTCTACATGATCGCCGCCGTGATCGTCGTCTGGGCGCTCCTGAACGGCGGCGTGGACACCGGCTGGACTTTCTACACGCCCTACTCGACGACCTTCTCGAACACCTACGTCGTCGC
>DATLMC010000136.1:0-4845 GCA_035537435.1 Pyrinomonadaceae bacterium
TTCTACACGCCCTACTCGACGACCTTCTCGAACACCTACGTCGTCGCGGTGGGCCTCGGCATCTTCGTCAACGGCTTCTCGTCGATCCTGACGGGCCTGAACTTCATCGTCACGATCCACACGATGCGCGCGCCGGGCATGACCTGGTTCCGCCTGCCGCTCTTCATCTGGTCGACCTACGCGACGAGCCTCATCATGATCCTGGGCACGCCCGTCATCGCGATCACGATCCTTCTGGTCGCGCTCGAACGGCTCGCCCACATCGGCATCTTCGACCCGCGGCTGGGCGGCGACCCCGTCCTCTTCCAACACTTCTTCTGGTTCTACTCGCACCCGGCCGTCTACATCATGATCCTGCCCTCGATGGGCGTGGTCTCCGAGCTCATCTCGACCCACTCGCGCAAGAACATCTTCGGCTACACGTTCGTCGCGTTCTCGTCGCTCGCCATCGCCGTCTTCGGCTTCCTCGTCTGGGGCCACCACCTCTTCACGTCGAGCCAGTCGGTCTACGCCGGGATGATCTTCTCGATCATCTCGTTCACGGTCGCCATCCCGTCGGCGGTCAAGGTCTTCAACTGGACGGCGACGCTCTACAAAGGCTCGATCTCCTACGACACGCCGATGCTCTACGCGATGGGCTTCATCGGCCTGTTCACCATCGGCGGGTTGACCGGACTCTTCCTCGCCTCTTTGGGGACGGACGTGCACCTGACCGACACCTACTTCATCGTCGCCCACTTCCACTACATCATGGTCGGAGGCGCGCTGATGGGGTACTTGGGCGGGCTGCACAACTGGTGGCCCAAGATCACGGGGCGCATGTACCCGGAGGGGTGGGGGCGCTTCAGCGCGCTCGTCATCTTCGTCGGCTTCAACCTGACTTTCTTCCCGCAGTTCCTGCTGGGGACGCTCGGGATGCCGCGCCGCTACGCCGCCTACCCGGCGGACGAGCCCGTCTGGCAGGTCTTGAACGTGATGAGCACGGCGGGCGCGTCGATCCTCGCGGTGGGCTTGATCATCCCCGGCATCTACTTCATCTGGTCGATGCGCTACGGCAAGTTCGCGCCGGCCAACCCGTGGCCCGCCACGGGCCTCGAATGGCGCACGCTCTCGCCTCCGCCGACGGAGAACTTCGCCACCACGCCCATCGTGACGTGGGAGGCTTACGAGTACCGCCCCGTCGAGGAGATGGGCGTCATCGGCCTGACCGACGCCGACACCAGCCGGCCCGTGCAGCCCGCGCACGGCGCGCACTCCGATCTGAAGAGCTAGAGGGGGGCTGAAGAGTTTTGTCTTACTCAGTCGACGAGATTCACCTGACGGACGCCGATCAGCACGCGGCGACCGCGCTCGCGCACCACTTCGACAACCTCGAACAGCAGCGCGAGGC
This sequence comes from Pyrinomonadaceae bacterium, assembly GCA_035537435.1. Taxonomy (GTDB): domain Bacteria; phylum Acidobacteriota; class Blastocatellia; order Pyrinomonadales; family Pyrinomonadaceae; genus JAIVGV01. The sequence goes on from DATLMC010000136.1 coordinate 1,391, forward strand.
GGGCTCTCTCGGCATGTGGGTCTTCCTCATCACCGAGATCATGTTCTTCGGCGGGTTGTTTACCGGCTACGTCATCTACCGCACGCAGAACCAGGCGTCGTTCGCCTACGCCAGCTCGACGCTCAACTGGAAGCTCGGGGCCTTCAACACCGTCGTCCTCATCCTGAGCTCCCTGACGATGGCCCTCGCCGTCTACTTCGCGCAAACGGGATCGCGCCGCAACCAGATCGTCTTCCTCGCCGTCACGGCGCTGCTCGGCCTGACGTTCCTCGTAGTGAAGTCCGTCGAGTACGCCGAGAAGATTCGCGATCACCACGTCCCCGTCGCCGGCTTCTGGCACTGGGATCAGGCCCAGCACGCGCTGCCCGCCGGCGTGCAGGAGCGATCCGTGCAGATGTTCTACTGGATCTACTTCGCGATGACGGGCCTGCACGCCCTGCACATGATCATCGGCATCGGCATCATGCTGTTTTTGATCTACTACGCCTACCGGGGCCGCTACACGCCGGAGTACCACTCGCCGGTCGAGAACAGCGGACTCTACTGGCACTTCGTCGACATCGTCTGGATTTTCCTCTTCCCCCTGCTCTACCTGCTCGGCGCGCACCTGACGCACGGCGGCGGGCACTGAAGGGTCAAAGCGCTATGTCGGAACACATCGTCTCCAGAAAAATCTACTTCCTGATCTTCGGCGCGCTGATGGCGCTGACCGCGCTGACCGTGCTCGCCGCGCAGGTCTCCTACGGCAACGAAGCCGTCGGCACGGTCATCGCGCTGACCATCGCCGTCACGAAAGCCGTGCTGGTCGTCCTCTACTTCATGCACGTCCGCTACAGCTCGCGCCTCACCTGGGTCGTCATCGCGAGCGGCTTCCTCTGGCTCGCCATCATGATCGGGCTCACCATGAGCGACTACCTGACGCGCGGCTGGTCTGCGCTGCCCGGCGGCCGGTAGCCGCCCCGGCGGCGCGGCCACCCGCCGCCGCCCCGCGCTCCCGCCGCCTCGAAACCTCCCGCCGCTCCTGCGCCGCCGCCCGACCCCGGCCGCAAAAAAGTCTTTACAGTTTACTACAACTGTAGTAGCCTGCCCGCGGTCTTCGGTTTCCGCGGGTGGGGAGGGCAGGCGGTGGGACGCGACCGGCACATCCGATTCACGAGGTTCGAGCTCGAAGTGATGAAGGCGCTGTGGGAGCTGGGGCGGGCCTCCATCAAAGAGTTGCAGGAGAGCCTGCCCGAGCCGAAGCGCGTGGCGTACACGACCGTGCAGACCATCGTCTACCGGCTCGAAAAGAAGGGGGCCGTCGAGCGCGCGGGCAAGGCGGGCAACGCGCACGTCTTCGAGCCGCTGGTCAAGCGGCAGGCGGCGCACCGGCGTCTGATCGACGAGCTGCTCAACCTCTTCGGCGGCTCCGCGCGCCCGCTGATGGCGCACCTCGCGGAATCGGGCAAGTTGTCGCTCGACGATCTGCGCGAGGCCGAGGGGCTGCTGGCGCAGCCCGGTAAAGTTGTGACCCCGGCCGCGCCCGACCGGGCGGCGGGCAAGAAGCGCGCTGTGGCGGGGCGGCGCAAGGCGGGCGCGCGGAAGTAGACCGGGCGGAAGGGGGACGCGCGGCGGTGTTGGCTTCGACGCACGAGTGGCTGGCGGATTTTTCGGCGTGGTGGTGGATCGCGCTCGCGAACCACCTCTGGCAGGCGACGCTCTTTTCAATCCTCGTCATGGCGGTGATCGCTGCGTCGCTGCGCCGCGCCCCGGCGAGCGCGCGCTACCGCGCCTGGCTTTTCATCTCCGTCAAATTCGCGCTCCCGTCGGCGCTCGTGGCTGCGCTGGCGGGGGCGTCCGGTCTGGACGCCTCGTTCCTGATGAAGCACGCCGCCGAGTCGCCGCAGGGCGCGCTGGCGGTCTTGCGAGTCGCCGAGCCGATGACCAGAGTCGCAGAGCCCGTCGCGCCGGGGGCCGACACCGCCGCGCCGCGGCACGACGAGACTTACTGCGCGCTGACACTGCTCTGGGCGGCGGGGGCGGCGCTCTCCCTCGGCGCGTGGCTGGCGCGGCGGCGCAGACTCGCTCGCTCGCTCAGGGCGGGCGTGAGCGTGGCGGGGGGGCGCGAGCTGGAGGCGCTCGGAAGGGCGCGCACGCGGCTGGGGGGCGGGCGCGACGTGCGGCTCATCCTGTCGACGGGGGCGGCGGAGCTGGGGGTGTGGGGGGCGCTACGTCGCCCGCTGCTGGTGCTGCCCGCGAGGGTGACCGGGGAGTTGAGCGAAGACGAACTCGAAGCGGTGATGGTGCACGAGCTGGCGCACGTCGAGCGCGGGGATAACCTGGCGAGCAACCTGCACATGATGCTGTGCTGCCTGCTCTGGTTCCACCCGCTCCTCTGGCTCGTCGACCGCAGGCTCGTGGCGGAGCGCGAGCGCGCGTGCGACGAGGAGGTGGTGCGGCTCGGCGTCGGGCGCGAGGCTTACGCCGCGGGCATCTTGAAGGTCTGCCGCTTCTGCCTGAGCGGGCAGGTGGCCGGCGTGTCGAGGGCGGCGGGCGCGAGTCTGGGGAAGAGGGTGGAGCACATCATGAGAGGTAACTACGGGACGAGCGCGCGACACCGCGCCGTCGTCGCCGCGGTCGCGGCGTTGCTGTTAACCGTCACGGCCGCCGGCGGGCTGTTCAACCGCACGAGCGTCTTCGCGGAGACGCGCCTCTATAAACGGCTGGCGGAGTTCCCCTACGAGTTGCCGCCGGTGCGCGGGCAAGACCCGAAGGTTCAGAGCAGGATGAGGATGGGGCCGCGCACCGAGCCGAACACCCTCGCGCCGGAGTTGTACTCCGACAAGCTCACGCTCCAGCTCATGCTCGTGAACCTGCCGGGGGCGGCCGACGCCGCGAGCTACTGGGAAGGCTCCTACCAGTTGTACTTCATCCCGGAGGCCGAGGAGCGGCGCGTGCTCGACGCGAAGTACAAGGAGCTGGCCCCGAACGGCGGGTCGGTGGCGTTCGACACCTCGCCTTCCGACTACAAGGAGAAGATTCTGCTGAGCGAGGGCAAGTTCAAGAAGTCGGGGCTGGCGACGCTGCCAGACCGCACCCTGCGCGTGGACAACATCAGCTTCAGGGAGCGCGTCCCCGACGCCCAGCGGACGAAGCGCGGGACGCTGATGACCGCCTACTCGGTGCGCGTCTTCGACGGGCGGTTAAAGGCGCCCGTCTATCATTCTAACGAGTGGATGGCGCGGGTCTTCGACGCCGACGCCGCGGGCGACGGCGAGAAGCTGCTCCCGCGCACCGTCGTCTACGCGAACTTCTTCGTCTCGCCCAAGGGCGACATGTACGTCTCGCAGTGGGCGCGCGACTCGAAGGACACTAACTGGTAGGTCAGGCCGCGCGAGGCGGGGTGAGTGAGATGAAAACAGTCGGCTTGGCCCTCGTCTTGATCGCCGCCGCGTCGCCCCTCCGCGTCGCGGCGC
>DATLMC010000137.1:0-22151 GCA_035537435.1 Pyrinomonadaceae bacterium
GGTGAAGCCGTCGATCTGGATGGTGGTCGTCGTGAAGCTGAGCGTGGCGATGCCGGTGTTGAAGCCGAGCGTCCCGCTCAAGGTGCCGACGAGGCTCCCGTTGCCGCCCGTCGGCAGCGTCTGGAAGATGTTGAGGGTGAAAGTTCCGGTAATGGCGGGGCCGGCCTGTCCCGAGGGGACGGTCGTGGTCGCCAGGATGTCGCCGAACTGCACGCCCGCGGGCGTGAAGACGGCGTTCGTTGTTCCGTTGAAGGTGAGCGTCGTGGTGCCGTTGGCGTTGGTGAACGCCGCGGTGTTGGTGCCGCTGACGCTGAAGACGCCGGTGGTGTTGAAGGAGACCGGGTCGGCGTTCGCCGTCCCCTGCGCGACCGCGAAAAGTGCTACGAGGGCGATGCTCAGGGCGAGTGGTTTGAGCGTGGTTGCCAATTTCATCATGATGATCTTTTGCCTCCGTGGACCCTTAGAATCCGTTACGTGTTAATTAGTCAGCGCTATGTCACCGCCCGGTTGCACGCGGGGCGAAGGCGGGGACAGACGCGAAAGTCGTGAGAGCAACCCTGAACCGCACCTCAACGAAAACTCTCAAAGATAGGGACTCGGGAAAGAACTCTCTGGTTAAGCGGTGACGAGAACGGGCAAGATTCGTCATCACCAAAACTTTGCGTCTCAGCTCTTTCCTGACAGAAAGTCCTAATCGGCAGAGTCTTCCAGAAATAATCGAATCCCCGTTAGGTTAAATCCTTAGCCGCCTGGCGGCGTTTGCGTGCGCGAGAGGCGACGCCGGCCAGGCCCGTGCCGAGCAGGAGCATCGTCGCCGGTTCGGGAACGGTGGTGGTCGGGGGAGGGGGGCCGCCCGCCGCCACGTCGCTGCCGCCGCCGTTAACCGCCTGGAAGCGGGCGAAGACTGCCTGCGCGATCTGCTGCGCCGTCAGCCCCGTGAAGTCGCCCTGAATGGTGAAGGTCGCGCTCGTGCCGCCGCCGATGCCGTTGTTGACGCTGCCGCCCCCGAAGGTCGCGTTGCCGTTCGCCTTGTCGAACAGCACCAGGTCGAAGGACGAGACTAAGTTCTGCGCGCCAGAGGTCGCGTTCAGATCGTAGACGACCTTGTAGTTCGTATTGGTCGACGAGATGAGCGTGAAGTTGTTCAGGCGGTCGCCGGGCAGCGCGAAGCCGATGTTGGTGATGGTGCCGGTCGCCGGCCCCACCGAGGTGTTATTGATGGTGAAGGTGAACTGGTTGCCCGTCAGCGAGTAGTTGGTGAGGGTCGCCGTCACGCCCGTCCCGTTGATGCCCTTTAGCGTGACGGTGGCGGCCTGGGCGGCGCCGCGCAACGACAGCATGAGAAATAACGCCGCGCCCATGAATAACATTCTCCGTATCATCCTCATCCTCCTAGAAGCAGTACCCTGTGATCGGCCCTGGTTAACGACCGGACGATAGATTCAGGGAGACAACTCTCCGTGCAGCAGATCTGGGGACTGCCGCATTTGCCGAACCTTCCTGTCTCTTCACGGGGTACGAAAGCATCAATGCGTGTTGGGTTCCGAAAAAATAATGGGCGGTGGCCCAAAGCGACGCGCGATTGATGGCCGGGCGAGCGCGCCGGAGCCGCGCCCCTCATCGGTCGGCGAAGTGAGCGAAGCGGTGAGGCGGGTAGGTTATGATTCGGCGCTTCGGCCTCGCCGCGTCATCCTCTGAGTCTACGCAGGGGGCGCAGGAAGCGATTGACGATAGTGCCCGACTCGGGGACTTTGAGGAGCGCGGCGGCGGCGAAGTAGACGAGACCGTACGGGACGAGGACGAGGAGGGCGGTGAAGAAAGGGTGCGGCTTGCCGATTGATAGCTTGATGGCCCACGCCAGGCCCGCGCCCGCCAGCGCCGCCACCCAGAGCCTGGCGACGAATGAGGCGGCGAGACCCGTGCGGCCGATGCGCCGGTTGAGCGAGCGGCGCAGCAGGTAGAACTCGACCCAGCCCGCGAGACCCGCCGAAGAGGTGAGACCGGCCACCCCCCAGCGCGGATCGATTCCGAGCGCGCGCGGGAGCGGCAGCGCGAACAGGTAGCCGAGCACGGTCGTCAGCACGACGCGCACGACGGCGAAGCGGAGCGGCGTGCGCGTGTCGCGCAGGGCGTAGTAGGTCGAAGAGTAGAGGCGGCCGAGGGTGGAGGCGAGCAGCCCGACGGTCGAGCCCGCGAGGATGCCCCAGACGAAGATCGTATCTTCGCGATGGAACCTGCCGGTCTGGTAGAGCACGCCGACGATCACGTCGCCGAGTGCGAGGAAGGCGACCGCCGAGGGCACGATCAGGAACGCGATGCGGCGCAACCCGGCGTCGAGCCGCTTCTGCAACTCCGCCGCGACCTCCCCCTCGTCGCCGACCGCGCCCGACATCTGCGCGAGCTCGACCGCCGAGACCGACATCCCGAAGAGGCTGATCGGCAGGGTGTAGATGCTCTGCGCGTAGGTCAGCGTGCCGACCGCCTCCGCCGAAATGAAGCTCGCGAGCATGGCGTCGATGTAGGCGCTGATCTGCACGACGCCGCGGCTGAAGAAGACGGGCACGAAGTTGCGCACGACGGCGCGCACGTGCGTCGAAGCAAGGTCGAGCGCGGGGCGCAGGCCCTCGACGAGCCGGAGCACGGTCGGCAGTTGGACGGCGAACTGCAAGAAGCTGCCGACGACCGAGCCCCACGCCGCGTAGACGGCGAGCGCGGGGAGATCGGCGCGGCCGCCGAAGCCGACGAGCGCGCCGATGATCGACAGGTTCCAGATGACGGGCGCGGTGTAGGAGAGGAAGAATCGCTTGTGGCTGTTGAGCACGCCGAGGCACCACGCCGAGATGACGAGCAGCCCCGCGCCGGGGAAGAAAATTTTAACGAGTCGGATCGTCAGCTCGCGCGTCTCGCCCGTGAAGCCGGGCGCGATGACGGTGATCAGGTAAGGCGTCGAGAGGATGCCGAGGAGGACGAGCAGCGAAGTGACGAGGGCGAGCAGCGAGAGCACCGCCCCGGCGACATAACCCGCCTCGCGCCGCTCGTCGCGCGCGAGCAGCGAGGCGTAGACGGGGATGAACGACGCCGAGAGCGCGCCCTCGCCGAAGACGTTCTGGAGGAAGTTGGGAATCTTGAAGGCGGCGTCGAACGCGCCCTTCGCGGCGGACGTGCCGAAGTAGTAGGCGAAGACGCGCTGGCGCACCAGCCCGACGATGCGGCTCAGCAGAATCCCCGCGCCGACTAAGGCGGCGTACTTGCCCGTGCTCGCGGCTTCGCGCTCGTGGCGGGCGACCGTCTGCTCGGCGGGGAACTCGCCGGTCGAAGCCCCCACCTGCTCGTAACTCTCGCCCGCGACGACCCCCGCGTCGTCCCGCTCGAAGACCGTCCCGCCGCCGTGGCCTGCGCGCCCATCCCCGTGCGCGCCCGCGGCGCGAGTCGCGCCGCGGGCGCGCTGCCCGGTTCGTGAATCATCATGCGGTCGCGGATTCGGCTGCTCTGGTTCGTCGCCGTTGGCGGGTGTCATTCGTGTGTTCTGGTTCTTCTTAGAGCTGGTAGTCTTTGATCTTGGTGAGCAGGGTCTTGTAGCTGACGCCGAGGGCTTCGGCGGCGCGGGTCTTGTTGCCTTCGGCGTCGCGCAGGGCTCCCGCGATCTTGCGCCGCTCGACCGCGCGCACGGCGCGCTCCGCCGCCTCGGAGAGCGTGCCCGAGAGATCGACCCCGGCGAACGGATCGGTCTGCGCCGCCGCGTCGAGCGCGCGCGGGGGCGCGCCGAGCGCGAGATCGCCGGCTTCGAGCGCGAGCGAGTCGGCGAGGATGCAGGCGCGCTCGACGGCGTTCTCTAACTCCCTCACGTTGCCCTGCCACGGGCGCGAACGCAGCAGCGCGACCGCGCCGTCGCTCAGCGTGGCTTCGCGCCCGCGCAGCTCCTTGCCGAACTGCGCGGCGAAGTGGCGCGCGAGCAGCGCCACGTCGTCGCCCCGCTCCCTGAGGGGCGGAATCTCGACGGGGAAGACCGCGAGGCGGAAGTAGAGATCGAGGCGGAACTCGCCCGCCTCCGCCGCGCTTTTGAGATCGCGGTTGGTCGCCGCGACGATCCGCACGTCGACGGGGACGGTCACGCGCCCGCCGATGCGGTCGACCGTCTTCTCCTCGATGACCCTTAAAAGTTTTCCCTGCACGGCGAGCGGCAGCTCCCCGATCTCGTCGAGGAAGACCGTGCCGCCCGACGCCAGCTCGAACTTTCCGGGTCGCCGCTCGCTCGCGCCCGTGAACGCGCCGCGCTCGTGCCCGAACAGCTCCGACTCGATCAGGGTTTCGGGGATCGCCGCGCAGTTGATCGCGACGAACGGCTGGTCGCGACGCGGCGAGAGGTGGTGAACCGCGCGCGCGAACAGCTCTTTGCCCGTGCCGGATTCTCCGAGCAGCAGCACGGTCGCCTCGGTCGTCGCGACGCGCTGCGTCTCGGCGACGGCGCGCTTGATCGCTTCGGACTCGCCGATGATGCGCGGGAAGCCGTAGCGCCGCGACCACTCCTCGCGGAGCAGGATGTTTTCCGTGCGCAGCCGCGACTGTTCGAGCGCGCGCTGGATGAGGAGGACGAGGTGATTCGAGTCGACGGGTTTTTGGAGGAAGTCGTGCGCGCCGTCCTTCATGGCCTGGACGGCTTCGTCGATGGAGCCGTAGGCGGTCATCACGACGACGGGCACGTCCGGGTCGGCGGCGCGCGCGGCGCGCAGCACGTCGAGGCCCGTGCCGTTCGGCATCCTGAGATCGGTGAGCACGAGCCGGTAGGGGGCGCGCGCGATCTCGGCGGCGGCCGACGAGGCGTCGGCGCACTCGGTCACGCCGTAGCCGGCGTGCTCTAACGTGAGACGCAGCACGCGGCGCAAACTCTCTTTATCCTCGACGAGTAGGATGTCAGGCATACGACTGTGCGAGCATCGTTCACCCTTCGCGCGCGTGTCAAGCGTGGCCGGCGGCGAACGCGAAAGCGGGCGTCGCTCGCTAACGAGTGACGCCCGCCTCCGCTCACTTCTGCGTGAGACCTATTGTTCGAGCACGCCCCCGCACACGTACCCCATCGCCCCCAGCGCCCTCTGGACGGCGTTGGAGTCGAATTGGATGTCGCTGGCGCCGCCGCCGCTCGTGTCAAAGATCGGGGCGGTGAAGGGGTGCGCCATGCCGTTCTCGCTGGCGGGCCAGGTGCGCTTGAAGCTGGCGATGACGAACGCGCCGAGCAGGTTGCCGTTGCCGCCGCCGTTGCGCGTTATCTCCCCCTTGCCCATGACCATGATGATGCCGTTGTAGGAGGTGTTGCCGGTGATGTTGACGCTGCCCGTCACGATCAGCATCCCGTCCCCGCCATCGAGGTTAACGTCACCGTCGACGAAGGTGAACTTGGGGTCGGCGGCGGTGCCCGCGTTGGAGGAACTGATATTCATCGCGGTTCCGGACGCGGGCTTGAAGTAGCGTCCCTGTCCCAGGGCCTCAGATTGCATCTCGTTGAGGAACGCGCGCGCCTTGTCGGCGGTTTCGAGGTAGCTGGGCGTGTCCACGCCTTCGTAGCTGAGGACGAGCGTGGGCGTGGCGGCGGGGACGGGCGCGCCGTTGTTGAGGATGCCCACCTGGTTCGAGCCGCCGACGGTGCCGGGCTTGCCCGTCCCGTCGACGATGTCCTGGTAGTCGCAGCCGCTGATGGCGAAGGCGGGGCGCGGCGCGGAGCCGCCCACCACGCGGTCGTCGCCGCTGTATTTCTTGGCGTTGCTGTTGCCCGTGGCGAAGGTGGGCGCGGTGCAGTCGTCCGCGCCGCGCAGGGTGAGCGTGGCGGGGGCTTCGAAGTCGAGCGTCGCGCGCGTGACGAGCATCTCCAGGTGCTTCTGCGAGAACTTCGGGCCGAAGCCGACCGAGCGCACCACGACGCGGCGCGGCTCGGGCGCGGTCACGGTGGCGGGCATTATCTGTGTCTGCGCGGCGGTGAGGGCGCAGGGCAGGTAGAGGACTTTCGAGATGAGCCCCGACGCGGCGTAGGTCGTGCCGCTGGCGGTCACGCTGTTCTTGTCGAACAGGAAACTGATCATCTGCGTCGGGCAGTTGGAGATGGTCGCGACGGTGCTCTTGAAGGTGACGGGCGACGCCTGCCACGGGAGGATCTGGTTAACGGTCAGGCGAAACCTCGCGAACGCGCCGATGGGCAGGGCGAGGGGGAGGTTGTCAGACTTGACGATGCTGAAGCTGCCGAAGTCGGCGGCGGCTGACGGGTAGGCGTTCGTGGCCGCGGTGCTCGTGCGCGGCTGGTAGGTAATGGTGATGACGGTCGTGCCGACGATTAAGCTTAGCGTGCGCTTATCCGCGCTGACGGCGACGCCGGCCACGCCGGGGAGTCCGGCGAGGCCGGTCGTCTCGAACGCGCCCTCGGTGGTGAACGCGACCATGTGGCTGTTTTCGGGGTCGAAGACCGCGAGGCGGAAGGCCGAGCCCGCGACGTTCGGGTCGACCGGGATGACGGTCCCCTGGTAGGGCAGCCAGCCGGAGAGGCTGCAACGCGGGTTGGCGACGGTCGCGTCGCCGTCGCCCGTCCCGCAGGGTACGGTGTCGGCGCTGCCGTTCGAGAGGCTCGGCGTGATCGCCGTGCGCAGGCTCATCTTCGTGCCGGCGGTCACGGCGGCGGAGGGCGCGGTGTTGCCGCGCATCGCGTTGAGCGCCATCTGCAGGCCCGACTCGGCGGCGTAGAAAGCCTGCTTGCCGGTCGTCGAGTCGATGGTGTTGGTGGCCGTCGTGGCGGTCGACATGATGAGCGCGCCGCCCGCCGCCAGGATGAGGGTGGAGACGAGGAGCATCGTGATGAGTGCGGCCCCGCGCTCGCCGGCGCGGGCGGGGCGGTTTTGCCTGTGCTGCTTATCAATGGTTCGCATGTCGGTTGATCTCCTGCGTTCGGCGCGACCTCGCCCCGTCAGTAACTCGTGGCGGCGGCGTTGCGCAGTTGCACGTCCGAGATGATCTGGGTCTGCGACGCGGGCTGGAAGCCGGGCGAGCCCGGCGTGCCGACCTGCGGCAGGTCGACGCAGACGGCGACGACGACGTAGGTCGCCAGAGAGGGCGCGACCTCCGCCTGCAAGACGCCGCCGGCGTTGCGCACCGTCGCGGTGTTGATGCCCTGCTGGCACGTCCCGGCCTGGTAGGTGACGCGCTGGTCGTAGTAGCGGATGATGAAAGAGTCGATGCGGTTGGCGAGGACGGTCGTCCCGGAAAGCGCGCTATTCACGTCGTAGCGCACGATGTAGCTCTGGTTGTTCGCGGGGTCGCTGATCCAGCGGTAAACCACGTCCTCGTCCTGGCTGGCCGGCTCGTCGGGCGTTGAGCCGGCGGCCGTGCTGAAGCGGTCGCTGTTGCTGATGACGCGGATCGAAGTCGTGTCGGAGTCCGCCGCGACGATGCCGTTACCGGCGATGGTCGACGGCAGTTCGTAACCCGCGCTGGCGATCTCGCGCGTCATCGTGTTGAGGGCTCGGCGCGCGTCGGCGATGGCGTCCGAGCGGCGATCCTCGCGGGCGCGCACGCGCACCGCCGAGGCGAGGAGCGCCGTGGAGACTCCCATCACGAGCACGGTCAGCCCCAGCGCGATGACCAACTCCATGAGCGAGAAGCCCGCGTCGCCCCTCGACCGCTTCTTCGTGTCAATCTTCTTCATAGCTTCGATCACCTTCGCCGTGTCGGCCAGGCCGCCTTCGGCTTAGTTGGGTCCGCGCTGCAGCGTCGCGCGCGTGGTCGTGATGGTGACGCCGCCGGCCGCCCACGGGGCGTTGTTCAGGATCGGCGTGACCGAGATCGTGATCTGCTTGACGGTCGGGCGCGTGACGCCGCCGACCGTCACGTTGAACGCCGGCAGGGTCACGACGTTTTTGGTGACGACGAACTCGAAGCCGCCGGCGACGTGGTGCGGGTCGCTGGCGCCGACGGGCGCAGTCGTCGTGTTGAGCAGCGCGTTGTCCCAGGCGACGCTGCGCAGCCGTTCCATCTCCTGCTGCGCGACGGCGAGGGCCTGCGCGCGCGCGCCGGCCGCCGAGTTATTCGTCACCGAGTAGAGAAAGAGGGCCGACGCGCCGAGCCCGACGACCATCATCAGGATCATGGCGATGACGGTCTCCATCAGGGTGAAGCCCTCTTCGCCCCGCCGCGCGCCGCGCCGGTTCTCATGCGTCCGCAAGACTGCTTTCTCCGTCGTCATCTCTTTTCATCCTCTGACATTTCGTTTTCGCGCCCCGCCGTCAGTTCGTCACGGTGACCGTGACGGTCTTCGAGCCGCAACTCGACGCGAAGGTGACGGTGAAGCTCTGCCCGGCGTTGTTCGCGTTCGACGCGATAGAGAAGGTCGCCTGGCCGTTGGGGGCGAGTGAAACGGAGCCCGGCGAGACGGCAATCGTCGACGAACTCGTCGTGGCCGTGACCGTGACCGAGGTGGTGTTGCCCGACAGCTTGACGGAAACAGTGCCGGTCGTGAGCCCCTTCTTCCGGATCGTTACCGAACTGACGCTGGTCGTCATCCCGCAGCCGCCGGGGGGAATCGGCGTCGGCGACGGGGTCGGGGTGGGCGTCGGGGTGGGCGTCGGCGTCGGCGTCGGACACACGATGCACTTATTCCCCCTCTCGCCACATGGGCACGGCGTCGGCGACGGCGTCGGCGTAGGAATCGGTGTCGGCGTCGGCGTCGGCGTCGGGGTCGGCGTCGGTGTCGGTGTCGGCGTCGGGGTGGGCGTCGGGGTCGGTATCGGGGTGCCGCCACCGCCTCCCGGCGTGGGTGTCGGCGTCGCGCTCGGGACGGCGGTCGGGAAGGGTGTGACGTTGATCTCCGGGAGGGAATCTTCGACCTGGGAGTTGACGGTGATGTCGCCGGCCCCCGTCAGACTGAGTTCCGACTGCCTGCCTTCGAGCGAGCTGCCACCACTGTCAATATTGTCGAGCAGGAAATTGATGTTTCCGGCGACGCGCCCGCGCCAGTCGAAGGTGGCGGGGACCGGGAACGGCTGCGGAAAGCGCACGTCGAACGGCAGGGCGATCACTCGCACGTCGCCGGCGGCAGGATTGTTGATGTTAATCGGCGCGCCGTCGTTGTCGAAGTCCATGATGATGCGGTAAGTGCTCGCGTCGATGACCTGGACGGACGCCGTGTCGTGGCGTCGGACGGCGTCGGCGCGCGCGGTCTCCAGGTAGGACTGCAACTGACGCGTGGCGTCGATGCGGCGCGAGTTGGCGCGCGCCTCCCTCACGCCGAGCAGCGCGATGACGGAGACGACCGCGATGACGGCGACCACGAGCAGCAATTCGACGCCGGAAAAGCCGCGCTCGCCCGCGTCCGTGCGGTGCCCGCGAACCGTCGTCTGCCTGATGTGTTTGTCCATGTAAGTCTCCAACGCCCGCAACGCTCCGGCGCGGCCCTGCCAAATGCTCGGGTGCGCCCACACCTCGTTTGGCAAGGACGGCGCCACACACCCGCAGCCCCGCTTTTCTTAAGTTTTCGGCGGAAGCCCCGCTCGCGCCCGCTCGCGCGTTGTCACCGAAAGTGGCAACTACTGAAGCGCGTTACACACCGCGCGCAAGCCCCGCGCCGACTAGCACTCCGGTTACACAATCCTGTCACCAACCGAAACAGGCGCGGCGCGGTTAGGCCGCGAGCGAGCGCAACGCGCGGCCCGCCGAGCCCGGCGAAAGCCCAGCGCGTTACAGCTTTCGCCGGCGAGTTTGAGTCGGGCTTGACGCGCGGCGTGCGGTTTGCAGAAGTGAGGGGCGGCGGGCGTGCGTCCGGCTGTCGTCGCGTGGAGACACGCGGCGGGGTCTTACGCCGCGTCAGCCGATCAAGGTGGGAATCGCGTGAGGGGGTCAGCGTGCGGCGCGACGGGCGTCCGATCCCTCGCGCGCTAACGAGCAGGGGGGGAATGGTTCGACATCGTCCCGACCGAGCGCGGACCGCACGCCACGCACGGGGGACGACAACGCGCCCCGGCAGCCGTGAGGCCGCCGGGGCGCGGCACTTTCTGAGATGATGAATGATGGATGATGAAGTAAGGGCAGTAGCTCTTATTCATCCATCATCCATCATTCATCATTGGTCGTTCGACGTTCCCTCGTACTCGTTCTTGTTGCGGGCGTTAAACTCGGTGTCGGCGAGTCGCATGGCGAGCGTGTGGGGCGTGTATTGAAAAGGCGCTGGCCCGCCGCGCGCGGACTGGATCGAGGTGACAAGCGCGTCCTGCTCCTGCCGGAAGCGGTAAGGGCTGCCGTGGCGGTTGAAGATGACGAAGAGCAGCGTCTCGCCGTCCTGCGCGCGCATCTCGCCGACGAGCGCGCTCACGCCGCCGTCGGTGCGCCCGAGCGTGCCGGTCTTCGCGACGACGCTGCCGCGCGACGCGGGCTCTGTGTAACGCTTCTTCAGCGTGCCCGGATCGACGCCCGCGACGGGCAGGATGTCCGACGGTTCGAGTCTGTGCCTCGCCAGCTCGCCGCGCAGCGCGACGTAGACTTTCATCATCGAGCGGGGGCTCAGGCGGTTGACGCCGAGCCCGCTCGTCGAGGCGAGCCGCACGTCCGCGGCGGGCAAGCCGACCTCGCGGACGAGGAAACCCTGCAACCCGGTCGCGCCGCCCATCATCTCGCCGAGCCGCTCCGCCATGAAGTTGTTCGAGTAGCAGAGCAGGACTTTGAGCACGTCCGCGAGCGTGCTCGAACGCTGCGTCAGCAAGACGGTCGCGCCGGCGGGGACGGGCGCGACGTAGACCGCGCCCATCACGGCGACGCTCGGCACGCTCGTGAAGCAAGCCTGATCGTTCTTCGCCTGACACTCTTCGTACCAGGAGTTGGTGGCGGCGGCGGGCCGGCGCGTCGAGTCGAGCGTGTCGTAGAAGCGCTCGCCGGAGCGCAGCGCGGACGGTTGGAAGTCGAGCGTGAAGCCCGGCGAGACGACCAGATCGCCCGTCACGGTGCGGACGCCGAGCTTGTTCATCTCTCGCGCGAGGGCGACGGCGTGCTCGTCGTGGAGCGAAGGGTCGCGGCCCGAAACGATGAGGTCGCCCGTGACCGTGCCGGTCGCGCGATCGAAAGTGCCGGTCGTCCAGACGGCGGTCGTGAAGCGGTAGTCGGGGCCGTAAGTCCTGAGCGCCTGGAGCGCGGTGGCGAGCTTGATGGTCGAAGCCGGGTTGAAGGTTTGATCCGCGCCCTGCTCCATGACGACTCGGCCGTCGAGCGCCGCGACGAGCACGCCCTGCCGGTAGACGACGGGCGTCGGCGTCGGCGTCGGCAGCACGGAGTCGTACGCGCCGGCCGCGGGCGGGTTGACGGTCATCAACTGCGGGACGACGAGCGGCTTCGGCGTCGGAGTAGCCGTCGCCGGCGGCGCGGGCGCGTAAGGGTCTTGCTGCGCCGCCGCGCCCGCCGCGGGGGCGAGCAGGAGTGCGAAGACGAGCAACGCGCGATTGAAGATCAACTTCGGCATCCGTCGAACCTCACGTATCTTTGACAGGGGAGTGTTGAAAGCGGGGCAGTGCAATCATAGCACGGGGAGAGTTGCCGCGTTCGCGCGAAACTTTCACGGAAAGGTGCGCGCCGAATTTAGATGCCCCGGCGACCGCCTGGGATGCAACGCGGCTGCGGCCAGCCGCCATCGCAGCACCGAAGCACCGCCGCCGGGCAGTTCATTGACAACCGCTTGAAGCGGCTCATAGTATTTCGCGGTCAGCCGAGGCCGTAGCCTCGCGCTCGAAAATTCCGTGCGCCCAGACCAACCGCCCGTCACCCTCGAAAGCGTCCGCGCCGCGCACCGCGAGCGACGGGGCGCGATCCGCGCGCGCCTCGCCGAGTTCGACGAGCTGCGCCGCACCGCCTCGGACGAGCGGCTCTGGGAGGAGCTGGTCTACTGCATCTTCACGGCGGGCGCTTCGGCGCGCATGGGCCTGCGCTCGGTCGAGCGCGTGCGGCCGCTGCTCGCCGCCGGCACGCACGACGAGCTGGCGGGCGCGCTCACCGGCAGCCACCGCTACCCGCGCTCGCGCTCCGGCTACATCGTCGTGACGCGCGAGCACCTGGGCGAGTCGTGCGGGATGCGGCTGCGCGAGCGGCTCGAATCGTTCACCGATCCGGCCGAGCGGCGCGACTGGCTCGCGCGCGAGCGGCGCATCAAGGGGCTCGGCTACAAGGAGTCGAGCCACTACCTGCGCAACGTCGGCTACCGCGGCTACGCGATCTTAGACAAGCACATCCTGCGCTGCCTCGCCGAGCTGGGCGTCGTCGAATCGCCCGACCCGCCGGCGACGCGCTCGCGCTACCTCGCCGCCGAGGGTAAGCTGCGAGAGTTCGCGCGCCGCGCGCGGATCGATTTCGACGAACTCGATCTCGTCCTCTGGTCGATGAAGACCGGGGAGATTCTGAAGTGAGAATAGGGACTGGGCGAGTTGTCCGTGGTCAGTTGTCAGTGGTCAGTTGCGTCGCCTGCCGCGCGCACCCATTTCCCGTAAGCTACTTGTCGGCCGCACGCGACTGACGACGGACAACGGACAACTGTCCACGGACAGCTTTTAGGAGCTGAGGCAATGAGTAGAACAGTCAAACTTTCCACCCTCGCCGTCGCCGCCGCGCTGGCCGTCCTGCTGACGGCGGGCGCGACGCCGGGCGCGTTCGCCTCCGACAAGAAGGAGAGGGCGCGCGCGGAGCGGGCGCTGCGCGAGGGCGAGTTCGAGGTGGCGGAGAAGATCTACCGCGAGCTGGTCGAGAAGGACTTAAAAGATCTCACGGCGCGCCTCGGCCTGAGCTACGCGCAGTACAAGCAGCGCAACCTGCGCGACGCCTACGACAACGCCGCGCGCGCCCTCGCCATCGACGCCACTTCGGCGCGCGCCCACGCCATCCTCGGCTCCACGCTCCTCGCGTCGGGCGACTTCCCGCTCTCCGTCGAGGAGTTCAAGACCGCGCTCAGCTTCGATCAGAACGAGGCGCTGGCGGTGGCCGGCCTCTCGATGCTCAACTTCTACGAGAACCGCGCCCAGGCCGCGCTCGTGGGCCTGCGCCGCGCCGTCGAGCTTGACCCGAACGAGCCCGACTTCATCTTCAACTTCGCGCAGGCCGCCGCGCGCTCCGAGCGCTACAAGGAGTCGGCCGACGCCTACGAGACCTTCCTGCGCGTCGCCCCGCGCACCGACGCCGACCGCCGCGCGCGCATCCGCGGGCTCATCGACTTCCTGCGCTTCATCGCCAACCAGGGCAGGCTGTACCAGACGGGCGGCTCGGCGCGCACGGAAGTCGCGTTCGAACTCGTCAACAGCCGACCGATCATCCCCGTGCGCCTGAACGGCTCGAAGAAAATTTCGCGCTTCGTCGTCGACACGGGCTCCGGCATGTGCGTCCTCTCGAACCAGATGGCCGAGCGGCTCGGCGTCAAGCCCGTCGCGCGCGGCGGCCTGGCGCGCGCCGTCGGCGGCGGCGGCCGCTTCGAGATCGTCTACGGCTTCCTCGAAGCGCTCCAGATCGGCGAGGCCCGCGTCAGCAACGTCCCCGTCTACATCCGCGAGTTCCACAACACGCAGGAGCCGGTCGACGGCTACATCGGCCTCTCCGTGCTCTCACACTTCCTCTCGACGGTCGATTACGGCGAGCGCGCATTCTCGCTCGTGCGCGACGACGCGCGACCCGCGCCGGGCGTCGAACAGGCGACGACGGGCGCGCCGAGCGCGCCCACATCTCCCGCCGCCGCGTCCCCGACGCCCCAGCGCGCCTTCGAGGTTCCGATCAGGTCTACTTCGAGCGGCTTCTGGAGCGGTCTCGTCCGCGTCGAGGGCGTGAGCAAGCCCACCAACTTCATCATCGACACGGGCGCGACCGTCTCGGTCGTCTCCACGCAGCTCGCCGAGCGCGAGACGCTCTCGCGCTTCGAGCAGAAGTTCCGCCTGAGCGTCTACGGCGCGGCGGGCGTGACGGAGGACGTGCCGCTGCTGATGCTGCCGCGGATCTCGCTCGGCGACTACACGCACGCCAACGTCGCCGCGGCGGTGCTCGACATGAACCCCATCAACGAGACCTCCGGCTTCGAGCAGGCGGGCATCCTCGGCGGCAACGTCCTGCGCTACTTCCGCGTCACGTTCGACTTCCAGCGCGCCGTCATCCGCCTGGAGATGATCCCGAACTTCATCCCCGCGCCGATCTCGAAGGAGGCGAACGTCACGCCGCAGGGGCTCGAATGAGGCGGGGCGTCCGAGCATGAAGCAGAGCCTTTACCTGGAGACCTCGGTCGTCGGCGCGTACCTCGACAACGGCGAGCCGTTCCGGCGCGATCTCACCATCCGCTGGTGGGAGCGCGAGATGTCGGACTACCGCGCGGTCGTCTCGCCGCTCGTCGCGCGCGAGCTGGAGCGCGTGCCGGAGCCGCACCGCACCGGCTACCTCAAACTGATCGCGCCGCTCGAACAGGTCTCGGTGTCCGAGGAGGCGGCCATCCTCGCCGAGGGCTACGTCACGCGCGGCATCTTCCACCGCAAGTACATCGGCGACGCCCTGCACGTCGCGCTCGCCTCCGTCCACAAGATCGACTACCTCGTGACGTGGAACTTCGGACACCTCGCGAACGTGCGCCGCCAGGCGCGCATCCGCCTCTTCAACACCGCCGCCGGTTTCTTCTCTCCCGTCATCGTCACGCCCGAGTTCCTGGTTTCGGAGTTGACAGAGAAGCGCGACTCGTGAAACGAAAATAAAAAAAGTTGTGCGCCGGGGGTCGTGATTTGATCGCTTTCGATCTTGTCACGACCCGCGAATTGCGTTTTACTATCAGCGATGTACCGCAAGCCGATGTTCCTGGAGATGCTCCACGCGATCCGCGAAGAGATGTCGCGCGAGGCGGACTACGACGTGGAGCTGTTCGCCGAGATGGCGCGCACCGGCGCGCGCCCCTCCCGCGGCCCCGCGCGCAACCTGCGCGGCTTCCGCACGCACGCCCCGCGCGCCGACGAGAAGGTGAAGACCTTCCCGCCCGCCAAGCAGCGCAAGCGCGCCGCGAGTTGAGCGATGAGAAGAAAATATTTCATCGCGCCCGCACTCATTCTCCTGTCGGCGGCCTTCGCGGCGGCCGAGCAGATTGAAGTGCGGCGCGTCGGCGAGCTGGTCAGACCCTCCGATCTGATCGCGAGGGTGAAGATCGTCCACGTGCGCGAGACCGGGGCGCAAGAGGGGTACGGCCGGATCGCCGTGGCGAGCGTCGTCGAAGCCTTGAAGGGGACTGAGGTCGGCAGCGTCGTCGAGCTGGGCAGCGACTTCGTCAACGTCGTCTGCCCGAACGTGTCCTACGAGGCGGGCGAAGACGTGCTGCTCTTCGCGAAGAAAACGCCGGACGGGCGTTACGTGACCACCTACGCTGCGGCGGGCAAGATTTCGATCAAGGACGGCCGGGTGAGCCAGCGACCGTTCAGACAGGATCAGAGCTATCGCTCCGCCGTCGCGGAGGTCAGGCGCGAGATCATGAAGTTGGAAGGCGAGTCGATGGAACAGCGTTAAGCGCACTGGCTGCTCGGCGGCGAGTAGTTCACGTTAATCGGGCAATCATGGAAGAGACTTTTGAGGCAATCGGGCTCGACGTGCCGAGCGAGAAGGACTTCAACCACCTCGCCGAGCGCGCCGGCGATCAGGGCGAGGCGACGCAGCTCCTGCGGCGCGGCGCGGTGCTGCACGGTCGCTGCTGGAAGCTCGGCGAGGGGCTGGAAGTCTGGACGGTGCTCTACGAGTCGGGCACGGGCGAGATTTTCTACGCCGACTGCCGCCCCGGTTTCCGCGCGCGCTACACGCAGCGCATCAGCCCCTGGGCTCTGACCGAGTACGACGAGGAGGGCGAGGCCATCGTCCACGGCTACTGCGACGGGACGGAGACGGAAGTCCTCTTCGAGTTGCAGAACCTGACGGAGGTCGGCCCAGAGGGCTTCCGCGCGCAGGAGCTGCACGTCGGCCTGTGCGGCCTCGCCTACCGGGCGCGGGTCTGCGCGAAGGCGGAGCGGGCGCGCTGGCAGTCGCTCGAATCCTTCGCCCCGACGCGCGCCGCGCACGAGAACGATTGGAGCCTCGTCGGGCGCGTCATCTCTTACAAGCCGCTGCGCAACCCGCTCTCCGGCGGCGAGCTCTACTGGGCGCACCTCGACCTCGAAAATTTCAAGCTCGAAGTCCTCATCAACCAGCGCAGTTTGCGCGGCGGCGCGCTCGCCGTCGGCGCGACCGTCGCGGCGGACGTGTGGCTCCAGGGTCACGTCCTCGACACGCGCGCCATGCGCTCGCGCTACGAGGGCCTGGACGAGACCGCCACGCGCGCAGACCTGTGGCGCGGCCTGCGGCGGCGAAACTAGAAGCCAACGCCAACGAGTTTTCTCCGTGACACCCGAATGCGCGCCGCGAAACGTCTCGCCCTCGTCCTAGCCTTCCTCACGCTCGCCGCGGCAGTCGGCCTCTACTTCTTCAACCGGTTCTGGATTCACCGCTTCGACGAGATCATCGAGCGGCAGGCGCGCATCTACCGCCTCGACCCGCTGCTCGTCTGGAGCGTCGTCTACGAGGAGACCTACTTCCGCCCGTGGAAGACAGGTGAGGCGGGCGAGATCGGGCTCATGCAGGTGACGCCCACCGTCGGCAGGGAGTGGGCGGACGAGACCGGGATGCGCGATCTCTCGCGCGCGATGGAGCGCGACCCGGCGTCCGTCCTCGCCGACCCCGAACGCAACATTCAGGTCGGCTGCTGGTATCTGGAGAAAATCTCGAAGGACTACCGCGACACGCCCGGCGCGGAGGCGCACGTCCTCGCCGCCTACAACGCCGGGCCGACGCGCGCCGCCGAGTGGAACCGCGTGCCCGCCAACCGCCCGCCGCTCACCCCCGAGCAGTTCATCGCCCGCATCGACTACCCGACGACGCGCGCCTACGTCACCTCGATCCTCGCGCGCTACCGCAAGGCGCGCGAAGGGCGCGACGCGCGCAGCGGGAGGGCGCGTTGACCTACCGCCGGCTGCTCGCGCGCAACGCCGACTTCCGGCGGCTGTGGACGGGGCAGGTCGTCTCCGAGATCGGCGACTGGCTCAACAACATCGCCGTCCTCGCACTCGCCATCGAGCTGGCCGGCCCCGCCCGACAGGGCCACGCCGTCGCCGTCTACGCCGTCGCGCGCCACCTGCCCCTGTTCCTCTTCGGGCCAGTCGCGGGCGTCGTCGTGGATCGCGCGGATCGCCGGCGCGTGATGATCGCGGCGGACATCGCGCGCGCCGCCCTCGCGCTCGGCTTCCTGCTCGCGCAGAAGTTTTCGACGCTCCCGCTCATCTACGCCGTCGGCGCGGCGATCTTCTCGGTCTCCGCCTTCTTCAACGCGGCGAAGCGCGCGACGCTGCCGAACCTCGTCGGGCGAACCGACGATCTGCTCGCCGCCAACTCGCTCTCCGCCTCGACGACCGCCGGGACCATCGCCGTCGGCTCCGCGCTCGGCGGGCTCGTCGCGACCTTCGCCGGGCGCGAGACCGTCTTCGTCGCCAACGCCGCGACGTTCGTCCTCTCGGCGCTGATGATCAGCCGGATACGCTGGCGACCCCGCGCGATTGCGGATTTCGGATTGCGGAATGCGGATTTGAAGAACCCGAATAACAAGGGCGCAATTTCAGATGGCGAGCAGCGGATACTTTCTCCCGAACTGGAAACCTCAAATTCACAGCCTCGTCTTCAATCCGCAATCCGCAATCCGCAATCTAAAATCGGAACGTCCGCAATCCGAAATCCGCATTCCGCAATCGCCAGGGCGTTCGCCGACTTCCGCGAAGGGCTGCGCTACGTGCGCAGCGACGGCGTGCTAACGAGCGTCTTCGTCGTCGCCGCCGGGTGGGGCCTGGGCAACGGCGCGGCGCGCGCACTCTACAGCGTCTTCGGCGCGCGGCTCGGCGAACAGTCCGCCGCCGGGTGGCTCGCGCGACCGAAAGACTTCGGCATCTCCGTCCTCTTCGTCGCGATGGGGGCGGGCGGGGTGCTCGGCGCGCCGCTCGCGCGACGTTTCAACTCGGCGGGGGGAACTGGGCTCGGCGCGCGCATGGGTCGCTCGCTCCTGTTCGACGGCTGCGGGCTCTTCCTCTTCAGCCTGATGCCGAACCTGTGGGGCGCGGCCGTCGTGCTCGTCGCGCGTGAGATGAACTACGCCGTCTGGTGGACGGCGCAGCAGACCATCATGATGCGGCGCACCGACAACGCCTACGCGGGCCGCGTCTTCGCCACGCACGAGACCTTGACGACGCTCGCGATGGTCTGCGCGATCTACGCCGCGGGGGCGGGGGCCGACACCTACGGCATCCGCGTCGTCGCCGCCGCGGGCGGGGCGATCATCGCGCTCTCCGGCGCGACGTGGTTCGCACTCCAGCGCGGCGCGGCTACTTTGGGCTCGACGCGGGCGGGCGAAGTTTGAAAAGGGAATTCCTCTGTGCCCTCTGTGATGAAATGATTGCTTAATGCTGATTAAAATTTACTCAGCACATTGGGTCTTGCCAATCTCGTCGCCGCCCATCGAAGGCGGCGCGGTGGCGGTCGAGGGCGCGCGCATCGTCGGCGTCGCGTCAGGCGAAGAGATCGCGGCGCGCTTCCCCGGCGCGGCGCGCGAAGACTTCGGCGCGGCGGCGATCACGCCCGGCCTCGTCAACTGCCACTCGCACCTTGAGCTGACGGCGATGCGCGGCTACCTCGAAGACGTTGAAGGGGACTTCTTCGCGTGGCTCCTCAAGCTGACGGCGGCGCGGATGGGCCGCATGACGGCGGAAGATTTGCGCGACTCGGCGGCGTGGGGCGCGGTCGAGGCGGCGCGCGCAGGGATAACGACGCTCGCCGACGCTTGCAGCGAGGGCGAGGCTGCGGCGCGCGCGCTGCGCGAAGTCGGCCTGCGCGGCGTCGTCTATCAGGAGGCCATCCACCCCGACCCCGCGAGGGCCGACGCGACTTTCGACAAGTTGGAAGTCGATCTCGCGAAACTGCGCGCGCTGGCGACGCCGCTCGTGCGCGCCGGCGTCTCGCCGCACGCGCCCTACTCGGCGAGCGCGCGGCTGATCGAGCGCGTGACCGAGCTTGCCGAAAGCGAAGGGCTGCCGCTGATGATTCACGCGGCGGAATCGGAGGCGGAGGATTTAATGTTTCGCGAGGGGCGCGGCACGTTTGCGCAGAGCGTCGCGGCGCGCGGCATCGAGTGGCGCGCGCCGCGCGTCTCGCCGATCCAGTATCTGAAGCGGCTCGGGCTGCTCCGGGTCCGGCCCGTGCTGGCTCACTGCGTCCGCGTGGACGACGCGGACATCGAGACGATCAGGGAGTCGGGCGCGGGCGTGGCGCACTGCCCGAAGTCGAACGCGAAGCTCGGCCACGGCCGCGCGCCTTACGAAAAATTCTTACAACTCCGGCACGGGTTCGGCAGCGACTCGGTCGCGAGCAACAACACCTGCGACATCCTCGAAGAGGCGCGCTTCGCGCTGCTGCTGGCGCGCTCCGCCGGCGGGCTCTCGAACCTCGACGCGCTGACGGCCGAACGCGCCCTCCGCGACGCCACGCTCGGCGGAGCCGAGGCGCTCGGCCTCGACGACTGCGGCTCGCTCGAAGAGGGCAAGCAAGCCGACCTGACGGTCGCCCGCCTCGACGCGCCCCACCAGACGCCCGCGCACGACCCCGCCCGCGCGCTCCTCTTCGCCTCGTCAGGCCGCGACGTGACGCTCACGGTCGTCGCCGGCACAGAGGTCTTCCGCGACGGGCGCGTCGCAAACGTCGACGAGGGACGGTTGCGCGCGCGGATGGGCGAGATAATGAGGAAGATGGCAGGAGAGCCGTAAACCGTGAACCGTGACAAGTGACAAGAGAAGCGTAAGCCGTAAACCATGACGGGTGACAGGTGAAGACGATTCTTACCTGTCACCCGTCACGGTTTACGGCTTACGGCCTTTAACTGATGCGCTGGTCTTCGACCGCGCGCCGCCGCCTGAGTTCTTTGTGTTGGGAGTCGAGGTTGAGGAGGTGGAGGTGGAGGAAGAACTTGCCCTCCTTGTTGAGCTTGAGGCTCTGGTCGAAATCCCTGCGCGCCGCCGCCTCGTCGCCGCGCTTGACGTTGATGTAGCCGCGCACGGCGTAGGCGATCGAGGCGAGCTTGTCGTCGGGCTTGAGGGCGAGCCCGCTGTCGATGTCCGTGAGCGCGGCGACGTACTCGCCGTTGATGAGCCGCGCCTGGCCGCGCCGGAAGTAGATGTCGGGGTTGCCGCGGTAGCAGGCGATGGCCTTGTCGAAGTCCGCGAGCGCGCCCGACATGTCCAGCTTCTCGACGCGGACGTTGCCGCGATCCGAGAAGGCGTCGGCGACGAAGCGGTCGTCTTGCAGCGCGCGCGGGTCGAGCGCGTAAGCCTGATCGTAGTCGGCGAGCGCGCCTTCGAGATCGCCCTTGGCGCGCCGGACGCCGCCGCGCTTGGCGTAAATGTCGGCGGCGCGAGGATCGGCGGCGAGGGCGCGGTCGTACTCGACGAGAGCGCCCTCCAGATCACCCTTAACGCGACGCTCCGCCGCGCGGCGCGCGATGTTCTGGGCGGCCTGCGTCGTCTGCCCCGTGGCGGCGTTCGCGGAGAAGAGGAGCGACGCCGCGGCGAGTCGCGGCAAATGGCGCAAGGATTTACGGACGTAGTGGTTCACGCAACTGATCTCCGCGGCGGACGTTCCGGTTTCAACGAAGGCGGCGCGCTTTTGTATGCCGAGCCCGATGCCAGGCGACGCCGCAGAATGGTCGATACTTCCGTTGCGACTGATGTGGTAGCGCTCAAGGCTGCCTGTCGGGGGGCGGCTCCTTCAGGCTGGCGAGCGTCGAATCGACGAGGCGCTTCATGCCCGGATCGAGTTCGAGGCAGCGCGCCAAATCTTTCCGCGCCTCGTCCGGCTTGCCCTGTTTGATGAGCACGGCGGCGCGATGGAAGAAGTAGACGGCGGCCGTCGGCGCGAGCTCGATGGCTCTATTAACGTCGGCGAGGGCGGCGTCCGCGTCGCCCTTCCGCAGCAGCGCGGCGGAGCGGTTGCCGTAGGCGAGGGCGGTCGGGTAAATCTCGATGGACTTGGTGAAGTCCTCGATCGCGCCCTCGTCGTTCCCCTGGCTCGTCAACTCCGAGCCGCGGTTCGAGAGGGCCATCGCCGCGCCCATCTTCGCGCGCGCGGGGCTGTCGATCTCGGTCGTCGCGCCGTCCGAGCGGATGACCGAGTCGGGCAGGGCGACGACCGACTCCCTGCGCATCCCGACGACCTCACCCGGAGTCTTACCGCTTGTAACACGCGCAGGGCCGCCGCCCGCGCCTGCGTCCGCGCCGGAGCGCGGGACGATGGCGGAGGGGTCGGGCGCGCCGTTCTCGATGGCGGTGTTGTAGTCGGCCATCGCGCCCGCCGTGTCGCCCTTCTGCCGGCGCGCGTTGGCGCGGTTCATGTAAGCCTCGGTCGCCTTGGGCTTGAGGGCAATCGCCGCGCCGAAGTCCTCGATCGCGCCGTCGAAATCACCTTTCGCGCGCTTGACGTTGCCGCGCCCGATGTACGACTCGTACATCAGCCAGCCGGCGGCGATGGATTTGTCGTAGTCTTCGAGCGCGCCGTCGAGGTCGCCCTTGCGGAAGCGGATCATGGCGCGCGTCTGGAAGGCGGGCTTGAAGTTCGGATCGAGTTCGAGGACGCGGCCCACGTCCGCGAGCGCGCCGTCCAGATTCTGCGAGAGCAACTTCGCCCCCGCGCGCTGGTAGTAGGCCTGCGCGAAGTCGGGCTTCAGCTCGACCGCCTTGTCGAGTTCCGCAATCGCGCCCGCGAAGTCGCCGCGCTGCATGAGGGCGCGGCTGCTCTCGAAGTACTCCTTCGCCGTACGCGACTGCGCGAAGGCGGGCGGCGCGGAGACGGCGAGCAACAGGGTCAGGAGCAAAACTCTCTTCATCAATTCCTCCGCAGGAAAGACGAGCGGGCGGGGGTCTCCGGTTACAAGCGAAACTTAGGCGAGGCTCGCCCGTTTGTCAACGGACTTTACGGTCTCGAATCTGTCACGTTTTTGACGCTCCGGGCGCGAAAAAAGTCGCCCGCCGTCGCGATTTTTTCGGACGGCGGGCGACTCGCATAATTTCGTAGGGGCAGGGCTCGTCCCT
>DATLMC010000138.1:0-2856 GCA_035537435.1 Pyrinomonadaceae bacterium
CTGAAGTTTTACGGGTTCGCCAGTCAGCCCCTCACCCGTTACTGGCGACGGGCTTTCGCTCCTGCAACTCGCGCAGCCGCCCGGCGACGCCGCGGTAGGAAACGTCGACGCCGTAGACTTCGGAGAAGGTGTCGATGGCGCGGTCGATGTCGCCCGCCTGCTCGTAAGCCGCGCCGAGATCGTAGCGCAGCGCCTGGCTCTCGTCCTCGCTGAGTCGCGGCAGCGCGAGCGCCTTCTTGAACCAGAGGGCGGCGGCGCGCGGCATCCCCTTCTCCAGCAGCGAGTGGCCGAGCATGTTGCAGCATTCGAGGTAGCGCGGCGTGCCGTCGGCGGGCGCGGTCAGGTCAATCGCCTTCTGGAACTGCTCGACGGCTTCGTCCCAGAGCCCCATCTCTTTGTAGGCGACGCCGAGGTTGTAGTGCGTCTCGAAGTCGTCGTCGCGCGAGGCGGGGGTCTCGTCGCCGGCGTCGAGGAACTCGCCGAAGATCGAGGCCATGCTGGCCCCCTCGGCCTGCGCGCCGCGCGGCTCGGACTCGACCGGCGTCGCGTCGGGGGCGACGGACGAACCCTCGCCGACTGGCGCGTCCTGCGCCGGCTCGATGACGAACGCCTGCTCGTCGATGCTGAACTCGACCGCCTCGCCGCCCGCGGACTCGTTTTCGGCGGCCGTCTCGAAGCCCCCGAGGTCGGCGAAGTCCCGCGCCTCGGCGAAGTCTTGCGGTTGCGCCGCGGCGGGCTTGGAGACTTGCGCCGCGGCGCTGCGCAGCCGCTCGCGGCGCGCGGCTATGTCGGGCGTCGCGCCGTACTGTCGTTCGAGGATGTCCAGCGTGTCGCGCGCG
Source organism: Pyrinomonadaceae bacterium (assembly GCA_035537435.1). Taxonomy (GTDB): domain Bacteria; phylum Acidobacteriota; class Blastocatellia; order Pyrinomonadales; family Pyrinomonadaceae; genus JAIVGV01. The sequence continues at coordinate 840 of DATLMC010000138.1, forward strand.
ATGTCGGCGTAGCCCTGTTCGAGGTAGAAATCGACGCTCTCAAGCTCGCCCGCCAGCGTCGACTGAGCGCGCCCGGCGCCCGCGTCGGCGGCGTGCCCGAACGGGTCGACGCCCGCAGTCTCCTGCGGCTCGTCGAAGCCGTTGCGCTCGAAGGCGAAGTCGAACGAGGGCGACGCGGCGGCGGTGTTCGCGCCCGCAGACTCTTCGCTCAGGTCTGCGAACGACGCGCTCGGATCGGCCGGCGCGGCCGGGCGCGACGAATCTTCCACCGGCGCGACCGTGTTCCACTCGAACTCGGCGACGCCCGACGCGAGTTCGTCGGTCGCGCCGCGCGACGAAAGGTGCGCCGCGTCGAAAGCGCCCGCGTCGGCGAAGTCCGGCGCGGCGTTAACTTCCGCCAGGTGCTGGAACGTCTCGAACTCGGAAGACGACTCGACGACTTGAAATGCGTCGCCCGCGTGAGGGGCGCGGGCCGTGGCTTGGGCGCGCGGCGGGGTTTCGCCGCGCGGCTGCGCGCCCGCCTGCTCCGGCGAGCCGCCGAGCTGCGACAGCCGCTCGTGGTAGCTCTGATCGAACGGGACGAGGCGGACGAGGTGTTCGAGGGCGCGCCGCTCTTCGACGGGCTGATCCGCCTTGTGCGCGGCGTCGGCGAGCCGCTCGACGGCGACGCGCAACTGCTCGTCGTCGCGCCGCCAGGTGTGGATGCGCGTCAGAAGCTTGAGCGCCTCGATCTGATCGGGATCGCTGGCGAGCGCGCCGTCGAGTAGTTCGAGCAGGTCGGCTTCGAGCTTGGCGGCGAGCGCGGGCTCGACGGCGCGCGCGAGCACGCGGACGGCGTCCGCCGCCGCAGACTGCCGCAGGTAGAGCCGCGCCACGTCGAACCAGAGGGGGAAGTTGGTCGCCTCGGCGATGACGAGCGAGTCGGTCGCGCGCTCGGCGGCGGGCGCGTCGCCCGCCTCGACGTAGGTGCGCGCCAGCATCGCGCGCAGTTCGAGATCGCCCGGCGCGTTCGCGACCGATTCTTCGAGAATGACCGCCGCCTCCGCGGCCGCGCCGACGGCGAAGCTCGCGGCGACGAACCCTTGCAGGACGGCGTGGCTCTCGGGGAGCAGACTGTGCGCGTGGCGGTAGGCGTTCAAGGCGTCCTGCGATCTGCCCGCGGCAAGCATCAGCTCGCCCGCCTCGACGTAGGCTCCGGCGGCGTCGTGACCCATCCCCTCGCGCGTGTAGCCTTCGGCGAGGCGCAAGCGGATGTCGACGTTCTTGGGATCGATGTCGGCGGCGCGGCGCAGGGCTTCGAGCCCGTCGCGGGCGCGGCCGGCGCGCTGGGCGGAGTCGGCGAGTTGGAGATACTGCGCGCGCGCCTCGACGTAGAGACCCTGCTGCTCGTAGAGTCGGGCGAGGTTGAGCGCGACGCCCGGCTCCTCGGGGCTGAACCGGGAGATCTTTTTGTACATCGCGATGGCTTTGAGTGCGAAGCCCTGTTCGCGATAATGGTCGGCGACGCGCACGAAGTAGGCCAGCGCCTCGCCCGGCTGCTTCGTGCGGACGTAGAGATCGCCGAGCGTGTTGAGCGCGGTGAAGTCGAGTGCGTCGCGCTCGACGATCTTGCGGTACTCCTGGATGGCGGCAGGAATCTTCCCCTGCGAGAGAAACTTCTCCGCCGCGCTGAGGGCTTTAGCTTTGTCGAATCCCATCGGGAAATTTAGCGCGCAACCGCTCGCTGCGGCGCGTGGCTTTGGACGGCGTCGGAACTTGTGGGTGGGAGGGTTTGCCCTTGAGAGCGTGTGGCTCGGCTGGCGTTGATCGCGCTGACTTCTCGCCCCTGCTCTTCCGCACTCGACAGGGCGGGCAATTTCCACACTAACACCCGGCGCGGACGGGTGTCAACTAGTTCATTTTGAAGCCCTAAACCACGATTCGAGAGGTGCGTTCGACGTGTTTTCAGACGCCCCCGCCGGGCGTCGGTCGAAGACTCGACACGTGAGTCATGACTGTAGGGGCGGGGCTCGTCCCC